>DATESG010000034.1:0-9323 GCA_035270925.1 Bacilli bacterium
AGAAAGAACCCATTGAGTGACCCAAAACGTAAACAGGAAGCGAGCCTTTTATTTCTCTTACTAGATGCGCGAGTCCATCAGTATATAGATTAAACGCATGTTCAGGGACATTACCCAACGTTTGTTCTTTACTAAGGACATTTTCACCTTGTCCAAAGTAATCAAGTGCAAACACACTAAAGTGGTGTTCATTAAGAAAAGTTGCAAGCCCTTGATAACGGCCAGTATGCTCTTCCATCCCGGTCACAATCACGACATTAGCTTTAGGATCTTCAACAACCCATTTTTTCCCGTATAGGTTTAAATCGGCTTTGACCTTAATTTTAATTGATTTATTGTTCATAAGTATAAACTCCTTGACTTCATTTTAACATATGATAAGTTTTGCAGGAAAATATAATTTATTGCGAGTAAACATCGCATTTATCCTCATTTAAATATATAATGTTGTGTATCAAGGCGAGAAAAGGGAAATTTATGCGCAAAGTTATCACTTATGGAACATTTGATTTACTTCATTATGGTCATATTAATATTTTAAGACGGGCCAAGGAACTAGGTGACTGGCTTGTTGTTGCTTTATCCACCGATGAATTTAATGAAATCAAAGGTAAGAAAAGTTTCTTTCCCTATGAACAAAGAAAAAAACTGCTTGCGGCCATTCGCTATGTTGATGAGGTCATCCCGGAAAACGACTGGAATCAAAAAATAGCTGATATTAAAAACCACCACGTTGATATTTTCGTGATGGGCGACGATTGGGAAGGCAAGTTTGACTTTCTTAAAGAATACTGTGAAGTTGTCTATCTGCCAAGAACCCCTGAAATTTCGACCACCAAAATCAAAGAAAAACTAAAAAAGTAATATGAACGACTTACAAGTAGTGATGCTCAATTTATTTAAAGAATTTAAGGGCGTGTGTGAAAAACACGACCTTACTTATTTTTTAATTGGTGGGTCCGCACTTGGAGCGGTCCGTCATGGTGGCTTCATTCCGTGGGATGATGACCTAGACATTGGCATGCCGCGTAAAGACTACGATAAACTAATGAAACTTAAAGGTGAGTTTTCTCATCCATACTTTTTACAAAACTTTAAAACTGATCCAGGCTTTACGCTTGGCTACGCTAAATTACGTAATAGCGACACAACTTACTTAGAGAACTTTTACATTTATCAAAACATCAATCACGGTGTTTGGATTGATATTTTTCCCATTGATGGGATGAGCAGAAGAGTGAATGCGAAGAAAGCCCATGGACCTAAACCTCATCTTTTATGGTTGATGTTCTATCTTTCCTATTTAGGCCACTTCTATGCACGACCAACGAAAAAAACATGGTTTGTGCAAATCCCTTTATACTTAGTCTCCATTATCTTCTTACCATTTAATCTTTTTAACTTAATGAATAGACTGATTACCCTGGCCATGAAAAACATTAAATGGGACCAGGCGACACTTGTTGGCAGTTATATGACTTGGGCTTTCAACCGTGAAGCACTGCCTAAAGCCTTTTACGGCAAGGGTGTCTTGATGAAGTTTGAAGATATCGAGGCGAATATTCCCACAAATTACAAAGCTTATTTAACCGCAAAATACGGTGACTATATGAAATTTCCACCTCTTGAACAACAAAACGGCCACCATTACCATAGTGGCGTTTCAACGACTATTCCTTATAAAGACTACTTAAAAGGCAAACGTTGATTATTTGACCATCCAAGCAAAAGCACTGGGGAAAACTTTGACCCAGGCTTTTTCATTATGGTGATAGTCTTTCTTATATAAATACGTAATATTTCTGCCATATTCATAGCCGAATTTAGTTAGCAAAGGCACCGCGAAATCACAAAATGGTTTGATAACTTCTTCTAGCCCGATGCCTCCGACCATAAAGTAAAGTTTAGGTAATGGCGTGTTATTAGCCTGCATTTTAGCAATGGTTTCGCTAAAGAGCGCTTTAAGATCTTTTTGATAATGAAGCATTCCAGCCGGGGTCAAACATAGCGCACCTTTATATAGATCAGGGTTCTTGAGTGCTAAAATTAAAGAAGAAATTCCACCCATGCTTGAACCACCAATATATGATAAGTCCCTATTCGTGCGATAATGCTCATCAATGTGGGCTTTAAGGGTGGTTGTCAAAAAGTGACTATAGGCCACACCTTGTGGGGATAGTTGTTGAAACTGTGAATACTTCTTTCTGACTGGTAATAAACTTAGTTCTTCATGGCGATATTTACTTGATGAATCTACGCCAACGACGATATAACCTTTATTGTTATTTTCATAAAATTTATCGAGCGCGAGATGAACTTGCCATGCGCCAACTTTATACTTCGTGTCACGATTAAAAAATAGGTTTTGCCCGTCATGCATGTATAAAACGGGATAATGCTTATCCGTATCTATTTGATAATTAGGCGGCAAGTAAACGCGAACAGTTCGTACTGAATCGATTAAATTGGGGGCGTTGAGGCTAAATTTTTCAATTGTCCCTCTTGATTTATTGATTGTGCTTTTCATATTCAAAGGCATGTTTGCATGCTTCTTTAATACTATATTTAGCACTAAAACCTAATAGTTTTTTAGCTTTACTAACATCGGCAAAGTTTTCATCAACGTCGCCCGCCCGGCGCGCCTTAATTTCATAATTAATTTTGAGGTGATTGGCCTCTTCATAAGCATGGACTAATTGTAAAACACTTGTGCCTTTGCCAGTTCCGAGATTAATTGCCTCATAGCCTTTGATCTTGGCTATATTTTCAAGGGCCAAAACGTGGCCGATTGCTAGATCAACAACGTGAATGTAATCTCTGACACCCGTACCGTCAACCGTCTTATAGTCATCGCCATAGATTGAAAGTTTGGCAAGTTTACCGGCGGCCACCTTAGAAATATAAGGCATGAGGTTATTTGGCGTCCCTTGGGGATCTTCACCAATTAAGCCACTTGGATGGGCTCCGACGGGATTAAAGTATCTCAGTGCAATTGCTTTAAAGTCCGGGTTTGCAAACGCAAAGTCACGGAGAATATATTCAATTACTAGTTTAGTAGTGCCATAAGGATTAGTGGTTCCACCGATTTTATCACTTTCATTGAGCGGCATATGTTCGGGTTCGCCGTAAACAGTCGCGCTACTAGAGAAGACAATATTTTTAACACCAAATTCAAGCATAAGTTCTAAAAGGCTTAGTGTTGAATCTAAGTTATTACGGTAATATTCAAGCGGTTTAAAAACCGATTCACCGACAGCTTTAAGGCCGGCAAAGTGAATCACACTATCGAATTTATCAGCTTTAAATACTTTTCTAAGGGCGTTTTTATCAACCATGTCGACCAGATAAAAAGCTGGCTTAACGCCAGTAATCATCTTAATTTTATCTAACACTTCAATCTTCGAGTTCACAAGATTATCAATGATGACAACTTCATGGCCACTGTTAATAAGTTCGACACAAGTGTGTGAACCAATAAACCCTGTTCCGCCTGTTACTAATACTTTCATACCTTTACCTCTACTTTAATATAGTTTACGCTTTTTAAGGTGTGTTTTAAAGAGCAAAACTCATTTAGGATACGTCGGTGTTTACTAAAGTTAAAACAAAATCGTCAAAATCAATCGTGTCATAAAAAAACCTCCTGTCACAAGTAACAAGAGGATATGTTAAATACTAACTTGAGAGTAAAAACTAAACGATACTTTTCCCTAATTCAAAGGCATCATTTAAAGCCGTGCCTTTGTTGATATCACCAATATCTTTAACGCCAGGGACAAGTAAGAGTTCATAATCATCGACTCCAAAAAGATGAAGCATGCGATCAAAGGTAATCTTTAAACCGTCAAACATTGCCATATCTTCAGTTTCACAAACAGCAATTAGATAAGCTTTGGTAAACTTAAGTTCTCTTTTGCGTTGTGGTAATAAATATGCGTATAACTTATCAACAAATAATTTTACACTCGCTGCCATCCCCCCAAAATAGATTGGGGTCACGAACACGAGAATATCACTAACTTGGATATAGGGGGAGACTGCGTTAAAATCATCATCATTCATGCTAGGTTTACCTTTACGCCATGAGTTTTCGACGTCTCTGACTGGTAAAATCTTCTTATTCGCACAATCAAAACGATGAACTGCATTGCCGCTTAAACGTGCGCCTTTAATAAAAGCATACGCTAGACTCATTGAGTTTCCTTCTTTTCTTGCACTACCGGTTACTACTAAAATATTTTTTGCCATTTTTTACACTCCTAATCCGACATCATTATAGCAAATAAAACTGGATGATGCTTGTACAAAGTGTTATTCTATGCGATTAAACGTGTTATTAGTTTTTCTAACTCCCTAATTAGATACAAAAGCATTAGGCCAATATATGCGATTCCAAAGATTAAAAGTCCTAGTTCGAGATTGCTTGCATACGTAAAGGCAATCTGTCCGGGGATAAAAGTGAAGATTGCGACCCCGACCGCACGGGTTAAGATTGTTGTCAGCAAAAAGTAAACTATATTCATTTTTGTTAAACCAACTAGCAGGGTGATCTCATCATCAGGAAAAAACGGTAATATCATCATAATTGGATAATATATATAAGCCTTAGTCACCAACTTGGCTTGATATTTTACGTAAGTCTCTTTCCCTACGATTTTTTCAATATAGCGATGGCCTAGTGTTCGGCCAATCATAAAATTGGCAAATGAACCGAGGACCATTCCAAGCAACACGACAGTAAAAGTCACAAGCGGCGAGAATAGTGTTAAACCTAGGGCGATAAACTGTAAGGTTTGGCCAGGGATAACAAAGAGGAAGACATTAACAAGTACTTGAATGATAATAAAAAGCACATAGGCCCAAATACCGATACTTGCTAGATGTTGCTTTAAGTCATCAAGACTAAAGCCTAAATATTGATAAATTAAGAAAAAACCGAGCCCAATTAATGCATAAATTAAAAAGACACTCACAACTTTTAAAATCTTAATCAGTGTTTTCTTATTCTTATCGTTCATGAGAGAGTATTTACCATTTATTTTTATGAACGCGTTTTGAGTCGCTCAATTTCCGTGGTTCTCTTGTTTCATCCGCAACCCCAAAGGCGATAACGGCAAAGAGCTGATATCTGGGCTCAACCGTGAAATATTTTCGGACAACTTCATCATTATCTTGCCGTTTTACTGTTCCAAGCCATGCTCCACCTAGATTAAATGAGGTGAGGGCATTAAGAATATTGGCAGTTACGGCCCCTGCATCACTATTAAGTAAAGTTTCGTCATCTTCTTGTTCGGTGTCGGCAAAAATAAAGAAAGCGTAAGGAGCGCCGGCTAAAACTGCGAAAGCGTTACATTCATCGCTTAGTTTAACGAAAATTTTTGTATTATTACTAGCCATGATGTGAATAGGACGTCTATTTTTAGTACTAGGCGCGGCTAAACCCGCTCTGATGACTGCATCAATCACAGCTTCATCAATGTTGTCTTTCTTAAAAAGTCTAATCGTTCTTCTTCTTAAAAGCACATCAAGCCCGGGGTTCTTACTATTATATTTGAGCCCCTTGAGTTCTTGAATTTGAATGTTATAGTACATCAATATTTCTTTACGTGTAACAATCCCAATAAAAAAATCACGATCGTCGACAATCGGAATATAATTTTGATTAATCGCGACTACATACAACTCATCCAGGGCCGTATCTGCCCGGACAACTTTATAATCACGGAGACGCTTGATGGTCTTTAGCTTCTTAGTAAGAACTTCTGGATCATTTTTGTTGTCTTCTAATGTCCAAAGTAAATCACCTTCTGTAATCGTGCCTGCATAGTGACCTTCTTCATCTAATAAGGGAACTGAAGCATAGCGGACATTTTTCAAAATGTCTAAAGCAGTGGCGACATCCATATCGAGCGTTAAAAATAAAACGTTCTTCTTGGGCGTTAATAAAAATAAAACATTCATAGCTTTTCTCCTAAACAATATCCTAATTATACAACAAATATAGCCCTTAATGTCGAGGGGCTTTGGATATTTTCAAGATACACCCGTCTGAATTAGCCTTAAACGAAGGTAAAAACTTGCCACTTAGAAACAATTAAAAATAGTTTATGAATGATAATTCAGTTTTAACCTTGATTTTACCAGTTGTATATCAAGTTTTTTTCACTTTCTAAACGCTTTCATCCGCGCAAGATAGTCCCTTGTTATTTCTAGATTTATTTACCTATAATTCTACAATTAATGCCCTTACATTCTCGCTTTATGATGATTTAAAGTCAGCGTGACTTATTCACCTTTAACTTACAAATTTTACATTTTTCTTTGCATTTGGCGGTGGTGGAGAAAATAGTGTCTAGATATATTTGAATATTTAGGCTAACATATACGTATAAAACGAAGAAGGATTTATATAATATGGCTATTTTAATTAGAAAAGACTACGACGAGATGTCGAAGGCTGCGGCCTTTCTTATTGCCGAACAAGTCAAGGCCAAACCTGATTCCGTCCTTGGACTAGCAACTGGTTTTACGCCAATTGGTGTTTACCGTGAGTTGATCAAAATGTTCAAATCTGGCGATATCAGTTTTAAAAATGTCAAAGCTTTTACCCTTTACGAATATCTTGGTGAAGGATTTGATATTATTAAACCTTATGGCCTTGATAAATCATGTGCTCGTTACATGCATGAAGAGTTCTTCCGTCATGTTGACATCAAGAAAGAAAACATTTTCTTCTTTGATGGCTACACCAAGGATCCACAAAAAACATGTACCGACTACGAAGAAGAAATCAAAAAAGCTGGGGGCATCGATTTACAGCTCCTGGGAATTGGCCGTGATGGTCACTGGGGCTTTAATGAACCAGGTTCTAGTTTAGGGAGTCGCTCACATGTTGTCGCCCTTACCAAACAAACGCTCGATGATAACTATGAAGACTTCTACCGCAAGGAAGGAATCAGCCGCGATGAAATGCCACACTTCTGTCTTACAATGGGAGTTGGGACCATCCTTGATGCTAGACGCCTAATTCTCCTTGCTAGTGGCAACAAGAAAGCCAAAATCATTAAGCTCGCGCTTGAAGGTTGTGTGACGAGTCAAGTCACCGCAACAGCAATCCAATTATATGCTGGTGAAGCCACGGTCGTCCTTGATGAATTCGCTGCTAGCGAATTATCTAACACCGACCACATCAAACATACCGAATCAATTTCTAACAAATACAAAGTAAGAGCTGAATAAGCTCTTTTCTTTTACTATACGATTACTCCAAATAAAAACGCCCGATTTGCTGGGCGTGATTTATCTGGAGACTTTTCTAATCAATTCCGCGGTTCGCGACTTTTTCTCTTGCCTGAGACTTGAGAAGTAAAAGTAAGGTAGTAGTAAAGCAAATGACGCTAAGATGCTTTCCGTTTTAAAGGCGAGCAGCATAATTGATTCAACGTTACTCCGTGAAAGAAAAACAATTAGTGAAAGGAAAAGGAAATATCCCGGGGCGGGCATTTTTTTCATAAAACCGATAATTTTTACAAGGAAGCCCAGCAAGATTGCTATATATATTGTGAACCCAATAAGCCCAAAAGCGTGGAAGATTTCAATAAAGCCGTTGTGATAGTTGCCATAGCCAGTTGTCGACCAACCAGGGTTTTCTAAAACAATACGTTGGTTGTAGAAAACACGATTAATAAATATTCCGTCGCCAAAAATAAATGTGCGGGGCCGCGAGATGATCAAATCATAAGCAAGGCGCCATAATTCAAAACGAGCCTTCATGGTTGATTCACCAATATCAACAAGGTTTAGAGGAAAGAGGTTAGTTAGCGCGCGTGCAATCCTTGTCGTACTTAAAAATGGAGCAAAACGGAAGCTAAAGAATAGAGCAATAAGTACCAGGAAAATTGATAATTCAATAAAGAAGGCCTTCTTTTGTCGTTTGAGTAATAAAAACAAATGGCGGAGAAAGACAAGTATGAAGACCACAAAGGCGAGGATCATATTTGTTTTTGAAAACGTAAAATAAATTGCAACTAGCATCGGGACTGTTAAAACAATATAGATATATCTGCGCTTTCTCGTTTTATAAAAGAAATATAGGAAAGTCGAAAACATAATAGCCGTTAAAAGAAAACTTGCAAAGGTGTTACGGTTGTCATAAGGCCCAGTTGGAACTGGTAAATTCGCGTTTGCATAACCAATTTTGATGAGGTCAATGTAAGTGCCAAATTCTGTGATAAACGAATAAATAGCAATGCCTAGGCCATAGATGATAATTGAATAGGATATAAGTAAAACAAAACCACGAAAAGATTCCTTACGCGGTAAGATTACTGCCATTAAATATACAAATGACACACTTGTAAATAAAAGCATGAGCGAACGAAACTTATCACCTTGCGAAACATTTAAAATCATTTGCACAATAACACCTGAATTTTTTGTGACATTGATAGTTTGGTCCATCGGCATAATAATAAGGTTGAGGACTCCCAAAGCTAAAATGATTAAAAGTGCATATATTAAAAACATTCTAATTTTAGTTTGTTTTACATCAAAACGCTGAACATAAATTGTCGAAATTATGAGCGTTAGATTAGCCACAACTAAAAAAACGAAGCCAAGAAAATTATTGCCAGAAAAAATAATCCCATTTGGGGCATAAGTTTGTTCATAAATTAAGAACGTTAATGCACTAATAAGGATAAACGGTATAAATGAAGTATATTTACTAATTAGTACAAAGCGCTGTTTCATAATGTGATTTTACTATTTTAATTGCTTAATTACAATTTTTAACTCAATTAACACAAGTGAATTTATGAATAAGTAAGTATTTTCTAATATTTTATATATAATAATCTTACTGAGGATTGAAATGAAACAAGAAGTAAAGCATCGTCTAATCTTATTTGTAGTCTCGTTAAGCCTTCTTTTTGCTGTTGTTTCAGGCATTAGCGAATCCTATAAAGGTGCTGATGCTGCCATCAACCCTAACTTACCGCCGAGCAAACTTCCCACTAACATCAACGTCACTAATCGTGATGGTGCTTTTTTGGCCTCATATTACAGTGGAACTCAGGGCTTAACTGGCGAAGATTTACTTAATCAACTAAATACTATTATTAAAGGTCATCGTGAGTACGATTACGAGAATGATAGTCATAGAACTGCTTATAAGATAATCGATCGTAACTGGAATTTGAGTCAAGCCGCAAACGCCAACCTCAGTTCATTTAATTACACTAGCGACATGCCCTATATAAGAAAGCTATATGCCGACTATAACGATGATATTTTAACCGCCGATTTTTTCAAAAATTCAGGCG
>DATESG010000035.1:0-15712 GCA_035270925.1 Bacilli bacterium
GGAATATAAAGCCCTGAACCTATTTTTCACTGAAAATTATCCAAATAAATTTAAATTTTTTGATAGCAATCGCCAATATCAAGAAGCGATTAAACGTGAGTTTGGTGGCTTAAAGGATAAATATTTTTCTCTTTTTAAAAAAGCGGTTAGTTTTACCCCAATTACCGACATTACAACTTTTATCACGGAATACGTTTGTGACCCACAAAAGAACATTGATATAGTTCCAATGCAAGATAATATTCTTCAATACAAAAAATTAGAAGAAGAAGCTATCGTGATGAGACGGAGAGTTGAGCGTCTTGATGCAATTTCAAGTGCCTATCACATGTATGATGATCACCGTAAAAATATGCGGCTTTTCGAATATATTATTGAAAAAGCCACTTATCAAAATGATAAAAACCGTTTAGATTCTTACTATTCACAAATTAAAAAAGCGAAAGATCGACTCTTAGAAATCGACGTCGACTTAAGTGAAGTTGAAGCGAATATCGCCGATCTTAATCGTCGTAAAATGCGCCTTATTCAAGATAGCGCTACAAGTGACACTTTTCGAATTACCGATGAACTTCGTGAGCAAGAAAAAGTCACACGCGAAAAAATTGCTCTGCTCGAACATTCACAAATGGAAATTGCTAGTAATCTTGATGGCTATGTTGCTAACTTCATTAATGCAAGCCAAGCAATTAGTAATGTTTTCGCTAAATTTGATCTCACAAAAATTGATGATAACATTCGTTATGAACTAGAAGATCTAAATGAAGCAAGTGCGAAAGTTTTACACGCTTCACTCGAACTTCGTGACACAAAACTACATGACCTAAAATCAGTTAACACTAATGACCTCAATGAATGGCGTGAAAAGTTGTCGGTGTTCAAACAACGGGTCAGCGCGATGGTTGTCTCCCTGAATAGAATTATTCAGGAAGCAGAGCGTGAAGCAGTTCACTTACGCCAACAAGAAATCGACCTTCAACATGGTGGCAAACCATATGAAAGAAGTCTTGTTCAAATTAGAACCGAACTACAAAATTTACTTTCAACAAAACACGGAAAAAGTATCAGAGTCGACTTCTTTGCCGATTTAATAGATATTAAAAATGAAAAGTGGACTAATGCCATCGAAGGGATTATGAGTTCCCAACGTTTTAATATGTTCGTTGAAGGGCAATATTATTTAGAGGCTTATGAATTTCTTAAAGCACTCCTTGAAAAATATAGATTCTATGGGACAACACTTGTTGACCAAGACCGCATCATTGAACGCAATTACCGGCCTGACAAAAATTCTTTAGCCGAAGAAATACTTACTGATCATCTCGGGGCAGAAGCATATGTAAACTTCCTCGTTGGCCGCTTACAAAAATGTAAAACGCCCCAAGAAGCCCGTAACTCTGGTAACGGAATTACGCCTGAATGTGATATTTATCGTAGTTTCTCAATGGGCCGGCTTAACCCGCGCTCTTATTCACCTGGTTTCTTTGGCCGCGAAGTTGAACAAGCAACAATCAATGCTAAAAAGGCCGAGATTGCTGCCTTTAATAAAACCAATGAACTTTATCGTGAACTATTTCAAGTTGTCAATTCCAGTAATAGACTTGAAATTATCAACTCTAACGAAATTACAAACACTAATAATATGATTGTCGCACTCCGTGATCTTTCACCACTTAAATCGACGCTTGATTATGTGCAAGGTGAACTGAAAAAACACGATTTGAGTCAATTAGAGGGGCTCAATAAACGCATCGAATTAGTCGAAGAAGATATTAAGGGCTTAGAAGTCGAACGCTCAACCCTCTTTGAGGAAAAGGGCAAACTCAAAACGACGATTGACAGTCTTAATCAAGACCGCATTCCCGAGGCCCAACAAATTGTTCGCGAACGCGAAGCTAAACTTCAAGATGGCTTTGATGTCTTCTTTGTTGATGAAGAAGCTGAACCGCACTTTACTAAACTAATAAGTGAAGGCAAGAGTCCGCTTGACATTAATACTGAATACCGTGTCAAATTCGGCCATGCTCAATACCTTGTTAATAACATCTTCTCGCAACTCAATAAATTGCGGAAAGAATATGTTTTAGATTATCGCCTTACTTACGATACAAACATGACTGATAATGCGATATATGATGATGAACTCAACGATATGAAGGAAGTAAAACTCCCATCATACGAAGCCAAAATTCATGATGCATATCAAAAGGCTGTTAAACAATTTAGAAACGATTTTATTTCCAAACTAAGAAGTGCAATCGAAACAGTTGAGGACCAAATTGAAGATTTGAATCAGGCCTTAAGCGCCTCAACATTTGGTAATGACTCCTATCGCTTTACCGTCAAACCAAGTAGTGTCTATCGCACTTATTACGACATGATTAAAGATGATTTATTACTTAAAGTCGGTGAAGATGACAGTGAGTTCCTCAACAAATATGATGAAGTCATGAAAAACCTCTTTGCCCAAATAGTTCTCGCAGGCGAAGGCGACAAAAACTCGCAAGTGCTTGCTAACGTCGAAAAGTTCACAGACTACCGTAACTACCTTGACTTTGATTTACTAGTTAAAGATAAGGGTGGAAACGAACAACGACTCTCAAAAATGCTCAAAAAGAAATCGGGTGGTGAAACCCAAACTCCATTCTATATTTCGGTGCTCGCAAGTTTTGCGCAGTTATACCGCGTTAATGAAAGTGGTGAACTATCTAACAGTGCACGGATTATCATTTTTGACGAAGCGTTCTCGAAAATGGATGGTGGACGGATTAAAGAATCGATCAAACTTTTACGTAAATTTGGACTCCAAGCTATTCTTAGCGCGCCAAGTGATAAAGTTGCCGACATTAGTGAATTAGTCGATGAAACTCTCGTCGTTTTACGCGGTCGCAACGCTTCACATGTCCATCTTTATGCCAAAGAAGAAAATATTAGCTAGTCGCAATAAATTAAAGACCTTATGGTCTTTTTTTTGTGTAAATGTTAGACTTAATTAGTAAATGTAGATACATAAATAAACATTAGGAGTACAAGATGGCAAAACAACTCGTGGCAATGATTCTTGCTGGAGGAAAAGGCACCAGACTTTACCAATTAACGCGTAAAGATGCTAAACCTGCAGTCAGTTTTGGAGGAAAATACAAAATAATTGATTTCCCTCTTTCTAATTGTGCAAATAGTGGGATCAACACTGTCGGTGTTGTCACTCAATACGAATCAATTAATCTTTCAACCTACATCGGTAACGGTGAAAAATGGGGCCTTAATGGGGTTGGCTCTCACGCGGTCGTCCTTCCCCCTCGGCAAACCGAAGAAGGGTATTATTGGTTTAAAGGCACGGCTGATGCTGTCTTTCAAAACCTCCAATTTTTAGACGCCCATGAGCCTGAACACGTGCTTATCCTCTCGGGTGATCATATTTACCAAATGGATTACCAAAAGATGCTCGAAAAACACCTTGAATCTAAAGCTGACGCCACAATTGCCGTTTTAAATGTAACGTTAGAGGAAGCGAAACGCTTTGGAATTATGAATGTTGATAAAAAGGATCGCATCGTTGAATTTGAAGAAAAACCCAAGGAACCTAAATCTACACTCGCGAGTATGGGGATTTATATTTTCAAATACAAAATGCTTAAACAACTTTTAATCAAGGATGCTAAAGATGAAGTTAGCGAACATGATTTCGGTAAAAACATCATTCCAGAAATTATCGCAAAAAAGAAAAAGGCGGTTGTTTATCGCTTTGATTCTTACTGGAAAGATGTTGGAACAATTAAGAGTTTGTGGGAAGCCAATATGGATTTTATCGATCATATTGACGATACCGAAATGTTTGATTTTAAGAAAAATGGCCGCATATATGGAGAAGATACGCATAGTGTCCCCCAATATGTTGGAAAACACGCCGTGGTTAAAAACTCGGTTATCAATCAAGGCGCTAATGTTTTAGGCTATGTTGAACACAGTTTAATTAGCAATGAAGTGCTAGTGGAAAAATACACTGTAATTGTTAACTCAGTCTTGCTGCCGGGAGTTATCGTTCATAAGGGCGCCAAGATTTATAACGCAATTGTCGCAAATAATGTTGAAATAGAAGCGGGGCGGATCATCAATCAAGATGGTGATACCATCGTCCTCGTTTATAAATAGGAGGAAATATGGCAAAAATAGTTGGTTATCTTAACCTCCATCAATCACCAGAACTAGGACCTTTGACTGCGAAAAGAACGATCGCGTCAACATCTTTTTTAGGGCGTTATGCCTTTATGGATATTATGCTTTCTAATTTTACTAATAGCGGTATTGACCGTGTTGGTATCTTAGTCAATCAACATCCACGTTCAATTTCCAAACATTTAGGTTCCCGTAATACTTGGAACGTCAACACCAAAATTGGCTTCGAAGTTACTGCTTATAATGAAAATGGTGTTAAGCGCGGAAGTGGCTACAATACTGATATCGCCAACTTGATTACTAATAACTGGATTCTTCGTCAAAGCGAAGCGGAATATGTTGTGATCGCTCCTAGTCATTTTGTTTGTTCAATCGACTTTAGACCTATTGTTGATGAACATATTAAAAACAAGGCCGAGATTACGATGGTATATAAAGCCTCGACGAATGCTAACAGTGAATTTATTGATCGCGACGTCCTCACCGTTAGTCCCGAGGGACGTGTGATAAACGTTGACCGTAATCGTGGTGCGCACACAGAAGCAAATATTTCGATGGAAACATTTGTGATTAACCGTGCGAAATTTGAAAGCCTTTTAATTGAGGCGGGTAAAATCTCCCCATTCTTCCAATTAGATGATCTGCTCGCTTTTAAAATAGGTGGGGGCGAATGCATCCATGCATATCAATATAGCGGTTATCTTCGTTGCTTCGACACAGTTCGCCACTATTTCGATTATAGTTTCGAGCTTTTAGACATTAAAGTAAGAAGACAACTATTTAAACCAGACTGGCCTATTTATACAGTTACTCACGATACGCCACCCGCTAAATATGGAGCGGGCGCGGATGTTAAACACTCTTTTATAGCTAATGGTTGTTTGATTGAAGGGGCCGTCTATAGTTCGATTCTTTCTCGTGGTGTTCATGTTCAGGCCGGCGCTAGTGTTGATAATTCTATTATTTTCACGGATAGCGTGATTGGCCGTAATAAAAAAGTTTCTTACACGATTGTCGATAAAGAGGCCAAAGTCACTCGTGTCAGTGAAATTATCGGACATGAAACGGAAATTTCGTATATATCGCAAGGAGATGAAGTATGAAAATATTAATGGTTGCTAGTGAAGGGGTTCCGTTCAGTAAAACAGGCGGACTCGCAGACGTTATTTATAGTTTAAGTAAAGAAGAAGTCGCTTTAGGTCATGAGGTCAGTATTGTATTACCTCTTTATGGCCGTAAACTTGTCGGTGAATATGAACTTAAACTCGTTGCGACTGTTTCTGTCCCTTTAGGATGGCGCCAACAAGTCGCACGGATTTATACGACAGTTGTCGAAGGAATCACCTATTACCTTGTCGAGAATGAATATTATTTTGGCCGTGATGGTATTTATGGTTACTACGACGATATGGAGCGCTTTGCCTTCTTTACGATTGCAGTGCGCAACATGATGGCTGAACTTGAGCTCAAATTTGATTTAATCCATGTTCATGATTGGCAAGCCGGAATGCTCCCAGTTGTGATTAAGGAACAAAACAAAAGGGAAAAACTATTTAACAAAATAAAGTTTGTCCTTACAATTCACAATCCCGCATTTCAAGGGATGTTTGACCCTAATTTGATTGTTGATTTTTACAATTTGCCAATGGCGCTTTATGAAAGTGGACAAGTCCGTTTCCGTGACCGCGCTTCAACGCTTAAAGCGGCGATTATGTACTGCGATAAAATTACAACGGTCTCTCCCACTCATGCCCAAGAATTGCTCACTCGTGAGGGTTCAAAGGGTTTAGATGACATCTTAGTTTTAAGAGCCAACGATTTTAGTGGAATCGTCAACGGAATTGATAATATAGAATTTGATCCCGCCCATGACCTCCATATTAGTAAAACTTATAGTGTCAAAACACTTAAAAATAAACAGGCAAATAAAATTGCCATCGCCAAGGATTTAGGGCTTAAAAATCCCGCAGCGCCACTTTTTGGGATTGTCACAAGACTTACATGGCAAAAAGGTATTGATTTATTTATTGCTGGGGCCAAGGAGGCCTTAGAGCATGGTGCGAACGTCATTGCCCTAGGAAGTGGAGAATATGGTTTAGAACAGGCACTAGAACGCCTTAGAAGTGAATTTCCTGAACAAATGGCCGTCTATATTGGTTATAACAACAAATTAGCCCATAACATTTATGCTGCAAGTGATTTCTTTATGATGCCGTCACTATTTGAGCCGTGTGGAATTGGCCAACTAATTGCGATGCGCTACGGCAGCCTTCCTATCGTACGTCGTACAGGTGGCCTCAAGGATACCGTCAATATTTATAACGGTCATAATTTAGCGGAAGCAACCGGTTATGGTTTTGATGAATATGATGAATATTGGATGAAATTAACTGTCAACTTTGCACTTGAAAATTATAAGCACGAGGAAATACACAATCAGCTTGTCGTTAACGCGATGAAATATGATGTTTCATGGAAGAAGAGTGCGAAACTATATCTAAGTCTTTTTAAAACGATTAAGTAAATATGTTTTAATCGGGAATCAAGGTTTATTTTAGACGGTGAAGAGATTCACTGTCTTTTTTTTTGCCAAACAATTTAATGAATCTGATTGTGGAGCAAAAATTTAACTAAAAAAGTTGGTGGCGACTTTTGTAAATTGTTGCTAAATTCCGTAACTATGTTAAAATATTGTTACTTAGAACTGAGCAAGTAAACGCGTCTTAATCCTAGTGACTGTTGATAGTGAAAAAACAGAATAGGGCCCTTACATCTCACCAGTTCACTAATAAGTCGTTATTCGCGTTAAGAATGAATAAGACACAGATGTGTAAATTAAGGTGGTACCGCGGATTTCGCCCTTAGGTAGCACCTTTTATATTTGGAGGAAAGAATATGAATTATGAATTCACTGCAATCGAAAAGAAATGGCAAAAATTTTGGGAACAAAATGCCACATTTAAAACCGATGTTTATGACTTTTCGAAGCCTAAATACTATGTTTTAGATATGTTTCCTTATCCATCCGGTCAAGGACTGCATGTTGGCCACGTTGAAGGTTATACCGCGACTGATATCGTCGCTCGTTTTAAACGGGCACAAGGATATAACGTCCTCCATCCGATTGGTTATGATGCTTTTGGACTACCTGCAGAACAATATGCAATTAAAACTAATAACCATCCCTCACTATTCACAAATAAGAATATAGATACCTTTAGAGTCCAATTAAAGACGATGGGTTTTAGTTATGACTATGACCGCGAAGTTTCCACCGCGGATCCAAGTTACTACAAGTGGACGCAGTATATTTTTATTAAGCTATTTGAAAATGACTTAGCGTATATCGACTATATTCCCGTTAATTTTTGCCCCGAACTTGGGACTGTGCTAGCTAATGAAGAGGTTGTTAACGGCCTTAGTGAGGTTGGTGGCTTTCCAGTCATCCGTAAACCAATGCGTCAATGGCAACTTAAAATTACCGCTTATGCGGAGAAGTTATTAGAGGGACTTGATGAACTCGATTGGCCAAACTCCACGCTCGAAATGCAACGTAACTGGATTGGCAGAAGCGAAGGCGCGCAAATAGTCTTTAATGTTAAAGGTAGTGAGTACTCATTTAAAGTTTTCACAACCCGCGCGGATACACTTTTTGGCTGTACTTATGCCTGTCTTGCACCCGAACACGAATTAGTGTCAAAGATTACAACCGCAGCGCAAATGGCGGAGGTTAATGAATATCAAGAGCAAGTTTCACACAAGAGTGATATGGAAAGAACGGAACTCAATAAGGACAAAACCGGTATTTTCACCGGCGCTTATGCGATTAATCCAATCAATGATGAAGAAGTGCCAATTTTCGTTGCTGACTATGTGCTAGTTAATTATGGTGATGGTGCGGTGATGGCGGTGCCTGCTCACGATCAACGGGATTATGAATTTGCAAAAAAATATAACTTACCAATTAAACAAGTGTTAGAAGGTGACATTAGTAAAGAAGCGATGGTTGAAGACGCCAAACATATTAACTCTGATTTCATTAATGGTCTCCTTATTGCCGATGCGAAACAAGCGATTATTGCCTCCTTAGAGAAACGAGGAGCCGGCAAAAAAACAATCAATTATAAATTACGTGATTGGCTATTTTCCCGTCAAAGATACTGGGGCGAACCAATGCCGATATATACAGTTGAGGGGAGTGATAAGTTCAAGACTCTTGAACTAACGGATTTACCATTAGTGTTGCCCGAACTTGAAAAATACAAACCAAGTGGAACTGGAGAATCACCGTTAATTTTAGCTAAAGATTGGATTCACACCGAATATAAAGGCCAAAAAATTGTCCGTGAATCAAATACAATGCCGCAATGGGCGGGATCATGTTGGTATTATCTTCGTTATCTTGACCCTAAAAATGAACACGCCCTGGCTGATCCAGTGTTGTTAAAACATTGGTTACCAGTAGACCTCTATGTAGGCGGAGCTGAACATGCTGTTTTACACCTTTTGTATGCACGCTTTTGGCATAAATTCCTTTATGATATTGGCGAGGTTCCAACCAAAGAACCTTTCAAAAAACTCTTTCATCAAGGAATGATTCTTGGTGAAAATGGCGAAAAAATGTCAAAATCTCGCGGTAATGTTGTCAATCCAGACGATATTATTCATGAATATGGTGTTGATGCCTTGCGTCTATATGAAATGTTTATGGGCCCACTTGAAGCGAGCCTTCCTTGGTCAAACAGTGGACTTGATGGGGCGTTAAGATTCCTTAATCGCGTTGAAAGACTTTATAGTGACCAATTCAGTGCCTTGGTTGTTGAAGAAAATAGTGGCGAACTTGATTACATTTATCACACAACTGTTAAAAAAGTTACCGAGGATTACGATAATTTGAAGTTTAATACAGCAATTTCACAAATGATGATTTTTGTTAATGAATTATACAAAGCTAAAACAATTTACCGCCCATACTTGATTGGACTTTGCCAATTAATTGCGCCAATTTGTCCGCACTTAGGTGAAGAAATTTATCAAGGGCTTGGTTTTGATGGTGGAATTAGTTTTGCACCATGGCCAACATTCGAGGAAAAACATTTACTCAAAGATACCGTCAATATTGCCGTGCAGATTAATGGTAAATTACGGGCGACCTTGGTCGCAAAGCGTGATCTTGATGCCAAGACATTAGAAGTCATGGCGTTAGAATCTGATGGCGTCAAACGTAATCTTGAAGGTAAAACCGTCAAGAAAGTTATCGTTGTCGCCAACCGGATTGTTAATATTGTCGCGGTTTAAGCGTTAGGCTATTTATTCTAGCTTAGAAGTTATAAAATATTAGTGCACGATACTTGTGAAACAAGATTGTAGCGGAGGGTATATGAAACTTACAGTTGACGTTGGTAATACTACGACCTCGTTTGGATTTTTTGAGAATAATGAACTGAAACGTGTTTTAACAATTGACACAGATGTCAAACGAACATTTGATCAATTCCTAGTGGTGGTTAAAAATCTGCTTGAGCATGAATCATTTTTGATGGTTCAACTAGAAGAAGCAATCATTTCTAGCGTTGTTCCGATGGAAACAAAAAAGCTTTCTCGTTTTATTTATACAATTTATGGGATTGATCCACTTATACTAGGGCCGGGCATTAAGACTGGATTACTTTTAAAAGTTGATAATCCTAATGAAGTAGGCTCCGATCTTGTTGCTGTTAGTGTTGGTGCACTTGAATTTTTTAAGGCACCTTTTTTGATTGTTGATTTGGGGACTGTTAATAAGTACATTTTAATTGATGAAAAGAAACAGTTTGTGGGGGTGAGTTTCACACCTGGGGTCATGATGAGCAAAGATGCGCTCGATAAAAATACCGCATTGTTGATGCAGGTTTCGCTTGAAAAGCCCCTAAGGGTAATCGGAAAGAACACAAAGGACGCTCTTAATAGCGGCTTAACTTATGGAACGGTCGCGCAAATTAGAGGGATGAGCGAGCTAATTAATCACGAAGCAGGATTACAACTACCAGTGATAATCACAGGCGGAAATGCCATCTTTATTTACGAAGATCTCGTTAAGGGCAAGCAAAATCAATATAGTTACAACAACAATTTAATTCATTATGGTTTAAATGCCATATTAAGTAAAAACAAAAGGAATGTTATATGAAAAACAAACAAATCAGAATGATGGCGATTGATGCAATGTTTATTGCAATCTTAGCCATTTTTGCCTTTGTTCCATCACTAGGATTTATCCAATTAGGAGTAATCTCCTTTACAACTTTGCCAATTATTGTCTTTATCGGCGCTTATATTTTTGGATGGAAGCGCGGACTAATTTATGGAACGATGTTTGGCCTTTTCTCCTTACTCAAAGCGTTTAGTTTTCCGGGAACAATTGATTACTATTTTATTAATCCATTGATTTCAGTTTTACCACGAGCGATATTCGGGCTTGCTGCCGGGCTTGTGGCGACACTACTTAAAAAATTACCATTTAAGATCCATGCATGGCTGATCGTTATGTATGTTTTTGTCCTTTCATTTCTCCATTCAATCATGGTTATTGGAATGTTAGGCCTGCTTCACCCAGAAACATGGGTAGTTTTAGCACCAATTCTTGGTTCAGGAGCTTTAATCGAAGCCGCTAGCTATTCGGTGATTGTACCTTTAGTCATTACGGCGCTACAACCAGTGATAAAGCGCTTAAACCTTGACGCCTAATTGTGATATAATATCGTAGAAAAGAGGTACTTTTTATGATCGATTTTAAACAACTAACTAAGCCTTATGAAGAAAGCGCTGTCAAATCATTACAACGTTTGGTTCAATCAAACTCTGTTTATGACGAAAGTACTGTCTCTAATGAACATCCGTATGGACTTGGTGTCCACGAATCACTAACAATCGTCCATAATATGGCGAAAAAAGATGGCTTCAAAGTCGAATATATTGATGGCCGCGTTACCGAAATTACTTTTGGTGAGGGTGAACGTGAAATCGGGATTTTTGCTCATGCCGACGTTGTTCCTGCAACTGGGACATGGGATTACCCACCATTTAGTGGCACAATTCGCGATGGATATATGTATAGTCGTGGAGTTAGTGATGACAAAGGTCCACTGATTGCGGCCTATTATGCGATCAAAGCTCTCAAAGAAGCCGGACTAATTAATGGTTATAAAGTCAGAATGGTTGTGGGTGGTGATGAAGAAAGAGGTAGTAGCTGCATGCACTATTACTTTAACATCCTCAAAAAAGCCCCAGTCACTTATGGCTTCACGCCAGATGCTGAATTCCCATTGATTTATGGGGAGAAAGGTATTACAAATTATATTTCTACCAAAGAAATTAACCTAAATCCACTAATTTCGCTTAGTGGAGGTAAGGCGAGTAACTCCGTGATTGATGAACTCAACATGGTGATTAGTAAAGATGATAGTTTTATGGAAACTTTGAAAGAAATGAAACTTAAATTTACCTACAAAAATGTTGGTAATGAAGCTCACATTACTGTTTTTGGCAAAAGTGCCCATGGAAGTATGCCCGAATTAGGTTTCAATGCCGGTCTTGCCGCACTTGAAGCGCTAGGTTCACACTATAGCCTTGGCTTTTTAAGTAACATTGCCGAATCATATAAAGACACCAAAGGCCGGAATTTGGATGCTTATTACTATAGCGATTTACTTGGAGAATCCTCCTATAATATCGGGTTAATGAACTACAAAAACGGCGTTTTAGAGTTTACGACAAACTTTAGACACCCAGAAAATGTTGATATCTCTACGCACCTAAATAATGTTGCGGCAATGACAGATATGGAAGTTAGTGCTAAATCTAGCAGTCTTCCTTTACTATTTGATCCAAAGAGTCCATTTATTCAAAAACTCCTCAATGTATATCAACTGGAAACTGGCGATTTAGACTCCAAACCGATGGCAATTGGGGGTGGAACTTACGCGAAAGAATGTCCTAATACAGTCGCTTTTGGTAGTGCGTTTAAAGGGCGTGATGGAAGTATCCATCAAGCCAATGAATATGTCTTACTCACTGACATTTATGCGCAGATGCATATTTATGCCCATGCTATTTATGCTCTAGGACTCGAGCTATGAGACAGAAACTAAAAAAGTGGAGTAAACCTTTTTTAGTTGATCACCCTGAAGTTTATATTAGTGAAGAAGACTATAATTCCGAACAATTTCTTGAATATATTTCACGACCAAACTTATGCTTAGAAATAGGTCCCGGTAAAGGTGACTTTATCGTACAAATGGCAACTAAGCACCCAGACATTAATTATCTTGTGATCGAACTAAATATTTCTGTGGCGGCAATGACTGCTGTTAAAATTGTTGAGGCTCAACTTAATAATGTCAAATTGATAGTTGATGATGCCCTAGTGGTTCTGCCCCTATTAAAAGCTCATAGTCTTGATGCAATCTATCTTAACTTCTCCGATCCGTGGCCCAAAAAACGTCATGAAAAACGTAGACTTACCTCAAGTCGTTTCTTAAACGTTTATAAAGATGCTTTAAAAGTAGGAGCGCCGTTATTTCAAAAAACCGATCAACAAAGTCTTTATGAATTTTCACTGGAAAGTTTTACTGAGCATAATTGGAAAATAGTAGAGAAAACCGAAGACTACAAAACAGTATTAGATACAGACGCGATGACCGAGTATGAACGTAATTTTAGGTCGCAAGGTCATAAAATCTATCGAATTATTACTATCAAGGAGTAGATATATGAAACTTACTAATGAAACAAAAAAATTGTTTGAGCAGGTCACACAAATTTATGCGATATCAGGTCAAGAAAATCTTTTAGCTAATTTTTTAATTGCTGAGTATACAAAACTTGGTTTCGAATTAGTCTTTGATAATCTTGGTTCGGTTTTCGGCCGTAAGCAATCCAAAGCTCTTAACCCGCTTAAGGTTATGGTTGCAGGCCATATGGATGAAGTCGGTTTTATCGTTATTAATATTAAGGATAACGGAATGATTGCCCTACATCCGGTCGGCGGAATTAATCCACAAACATTATTAGCTCATCGGGTAGTTTTAAGAACAAATCGCGGTGAGTTTATTGAAGGAAGTATTGATGCAATTCCCCCCCACTTAATGAATCAAGAAGATAGAGATAAGCCAGTACAAATAAAAGACATGCTTGCGGACTTTGGCTTTAGAAGTAATAAAGAGGCAATAGCCAAAGGCGTTCATATTAATGCAATGGTTGTTGTAAAAGGTGAATTTGTCGAATTGAATGATGGCCAAAGATTACTCTCAAAAGCTTTTGACAATCGCTACGGCGTTGTTTTAGGGCTTGAAATTGCTCGCCATTTCGCTAATGTCGAACTACCTTATGACTTATATGTTGGGGCAACAGTCCAAGAAGAAGTCGGACTAAGAGGCGCAACAACAATCTCCCAACTAATCAAACCTGATTTCGCAATTGTTTTAGATTGTTCACCAGCACGAGATTCAACTGGTGATGCTGAACAAGAAGGCCAACTTGGTGGCGGCGTATTACTTCGTTATACTGATCGTTCGATGCTTAGTTTTAAAAAGTTAATTGCCTATCAAGAAGCAGTCTGTAAAAAATTGAATCTTCCTTGCCAATATTATTCAAGTCCTGGCGGAACTGATGCTGGCGCAATTCATATTGCTAACGAAGGTGTTTTAACACTTACACACTGCATTTGTTCACGCAATATTCATACTTGTTCTTCGATTATCGATGTTGATGATTATTTCGCTGCAAAGACGGCTTTAACGTATATTTTAAATGATTTTAACAATCAAACATTTTTGAGTTTGAAGAAGTAGGTGAATATGAACGTTCATGAAATCGAATTAAAAAATAGTGGAAAAATCTCACGTCTGACTAACAAGACCTTTAATTTTGACCCTAAAATTAGCGAACACTTTTACACCGCTCATTATTTTGTTAAGACAATGAAAATTATTAAAGAACATTTACCTAATCACCACGTCACCATGCAGTTCTTTCAAAGAAGAGATGATGCCATGGTATGTGGACTCGATGAAGTTATCGCTTTAATTCATACCTTTGCAAAAAATCCACAAGATTTAGAAATTTTGGCACTTAATGATGGTGACATTATAAGTGATGGTGAACCCGTGCTAAAAATTAAAGGTCGCTATGAAGATTTTGGCTACCTTGAATCACTAATTGATGGAATTTTGGCGCGAAGAAGTTCGGTTGCAACTAATGTTAAGGAAGTCCTCAAAGTTCTAAATGGTAAGGATTGTTTTTCGATGGCAGATCGCCAAGATGATTATCTAACCCAAAGAGGCGATGGCTATGCGACTTATGTGGCCGGAATCAAGAAGTACTCGACAAACGCTCAAGGTGATTGGGTTAACGTTAAAGGGATGGGCACAATGCCCCACGCCCTAATTCAAATGTGCCGGGGTGATATTGTTGAAGCGTCACTTCTTTACAACCAAACTTTTCCTGAGCAAAAAGTCACTGCTTTAGTTGATTATAATAACGACACTGTCACCGACTCTTTAAAAGTAGCAGCCGCGCTTAAAGATAAATTAGGGGCAATAAGAATTGATACTTCTAAAGCCCTAATTGATAAATATTTTATCGGTAAAGATACAAGTGGCTTTGATCCACATGGAGTTTGTCCAGAATTAATATTCGCAATTAGAGAAAACCTTGATAAACATGGCTATAATCATGTTCGAATAGTTGTTTCAAGTGGATTTGATGTTGAAAAGATTAAATTCTTTGAGGCGAAGAAGACACCAGTTGACACATATGGAGTTGGTTCTTCATTTGTTCACAATACCACCGTTGGATTTTCTGGCGACCTGGTCGTAATTGATGGTCAACATGAAGCTAAAGTCGGTCGTCGGGAAATTGATAATCCACGGCTGAAAAGTGTTCCATTTCCCATATACTAACCAGAAAAAAACTCATTTATAATCAAAAATGTAAACGCTCTCATTGACAATGAAAATATTTTCATTTACTATTAAATTGCGGAGGTGCTAATATGCCAACAAATTTAAAAGACCGGGTAACTATTTATGAAGTGGCCGCAGCTTCAGGTGTCAGTTTAGCTACGGTTTCACGAGTAATTAATAACTTAGATAACGTTAAGGCCGAGACAAGAAAAAAAGTTCAAGACGCAATCAAACGTTTAGGTTATCGACCAAGTGGACTAGCACAAGCACTGGCAACAAGCAAAACGACTAATATAGGAGTCGTTATTCCTGGAGCAAACTTCGTTTATATTTCAAACTTTCTTCATGGCTTGACCGACAGTGCTAAGGAAAAGGGCTATGCAATCACATTATTTTGTACTTCGAATGAAAAAGATGAAGCACTTAATGCCATTGATAACATAATTACTAGCCACGTTGATGGGGCTATCATTTTTGACGATGTCCTTGACGAAGAAGATGTCCAAAAGATTACTGGGTATCATGTTCCAGTTGTTGTTGTGAATAACAAAATTGAAAACAAGGAAAAAGTTGCCTCGATTACCTTCGGTTAT
>DATESG010000036.1:0-7957 GCA_035270925.1 Bacilli bacterium
GGTAAAACCTTAGTACGAAAGCATTTAGGACGCTTCGGATTTTATGAAGATGATGTCTTTAAACAAATCTCAAATCTTTCTGGGGGCGAGCTTATGCGTTTAAATCTAGCGCGACTTGTGCTTGAAAACTATGAATTATTACTACTCGATGAGCCAACCAACAATCTAGACATGCTTACACGTGACTCCTTGATTGATGCTCTTAAGGAATTCAAGGGCGCCCTAATTATCGTTAGCCACGATCGCTATTTAGTTAACGAAGTTTGCAATCAAATATTATACTTCCACGACCATGAAGCTTTATTAGTTGAAGGTGATTATAACGATTTAAAAACCCAACTAATTGATGAACAGCTTGTCATTGCCCCGGTTGTTAAAAAAGTAGTCACCAAAAAGAAGAAACTTACCAACAACAGTTTACTTAAAATGCAAAAGCAATTAGAAGAGCTAGAAACAAGATTAGCGGAAATCCATCACTTGGAAACTCAAGAAGAGGTATATATGGATTACCTGAAACTTGAAGAGTTTGGGCTTGAAAAACGAAAATTAGAGCATGAACTACTTGAAATACTTGAAACGATTGAACATGTAAGTGAGTAAAAATCAATTATTATTGTAAATAGTTTGGTATAATTTTCTCGATAAGGAATGAATTATGAAAATCAATGGAATAGACTTTAAAAAAGCGTTACTTGATGCAATCAATGGCATGGCATTAGGATTGTTTTCTACACTAATCGTCGGCGTCATTATTGGCCAATTTGCCAAGTGGCTAAATTTTGATTTTGTCCTATTTGCCCAAACACTCAATATTGGCGCTGGACTAAATAGTGTCAGTCTCGTTGCTAAAGGTTTAATGGGCGTTGGTATTGGGCTTGGTATAAGCTTTGCGCTTGATTTTAAGGGATTAAAATTAATAAGTGGCCCGATTGCCGGGGCAATTGCGACCTCAGGTCTTATAGTTAACAGTGCTGATCCTTTAACGACCTTTTTTGTTGTGATTATCACTATGATTTTAGTCTCACTTGTTTTTAAAAAGAAAACACCTGTGGATATCTTGATTATTCCATTATTCACGCTCATCGTTGCATACTTATTAACAATTATCTTATTCCCACCAATTAGTTTTGTGATTGCTCAAATTGGCCAATTTTTAATCACAGCGACCGCATATCAACCATTTATCATGGGCTTTGTCATTGCCTTAGTTACGGGAGCATTATTAACCGCGCCAATTAGTAGTGCAGCTATTCTTATTTCAATAGGGATTGGCGGAGTTGCTGGCGGAGCTGCCGCGGTTGGTGGCGCGACACAAATGATTGGCTTTGCCGTCCAAGGTTTTGTCATTAACGGAATAGGTAAATCACTTGCAACTGGTTTTGGCACCTCGATGATTCAGTTTAAAAACATCGTGAAAAAGCCCATTATTTGGGTTCCGACTTTAGTTATCAGCGGAATATTAGGCGCTTTTAGTGCACAATTCGGCCTGATTCTCACCGCCAAAGAAGGCGCGGGAATGGGAACGAGTGGCCTTGTTGGTCCGCTTGTAAGTCTAGATACAATGGGGATGAGTTTTTGGAGTTTCTTCTATATAATTCTCTTTATGTTTGTACTACCATTTGTCCTTGTTTTACTTACACATTTACTGTTTATTAAACTAAAATGGTACAAAAACGAAGATTTTAGTTTGACTCTCGATTAAAAGCGTAAAAATTAGTAAAGCCGATGTCATTCTTGGTTTATTTTTAAAGTTAAGGGTGGTATAATTATACCCGTAAGAAGGAGAAAAAATTATGAACAAATTACAACTCGAAAGAATGCATAAAGCCAAAG
Organism: Bacilli bacterium; assembly: GCA_035270925.1. Classification (GTDB taxonomy): domain Bacteria; phylum Bacillota_I; class Bacilli_A; order RFN20; family CAG-826; genus DATESG01. Next base: position 1,834 of record DATESG010000036.1, read on the forward strand.
GATTCGTTGCCGCACTTGATCAAAGTGGTGGTAGCACTCCAACAGCACTTGCAGCATATGGTGTCTTCGCAGACGCCTTCAACAACGAAGATGAAATGTACGCTCGTGTCCACGAAATGAGAACACGGATTATTAAATCCCCATCATTCAATAAGGATAAAATTCTTGGTGCAATCTTATTTGAAAACACAATGGACCGCAAAATTGACGGAAAATTCAGTGCCGACTACCTTTGGGAAGTTAAAGGTGTTGTTCCTTTCCTAAAAGTTGACAAAGGTTTAGATACACTCGCAAATGGTGTTCAACTGATGAAACCAATGCCAGAATTAGCTGCCTTATTAGCTCGCGCTAATGAACGCCATATCTTTGGTACCAAAATGCGTTCAGTCATCAAGGCTGCAAACAAAGAAGGTATTGCTAAAGTCGTCGAACAACAATTCGAAGTTGGCAAACAAATTATCGCTGCTGGTTTAGTTCCAATCATTGAACCAGAAGTTGATATCCACATCGCTGACAAAGCTGAAGCCGAAGCCATGCTTAAGGTTGAACTTAAGAAACACATCGCTTTATTAAAAGCTGATCAAAAAATTATGTTAAAGCTCTCAATCCCAACTGTCGCTAACCTCTATGCTGATTTAATGGACTTAGCACCAGTCGTTCGCGTTGTCGCTTTAAGTGGTGGCTATGCTCGTGAACTTGCTAATGATTTATTAGCTCAAAACCACGGTTTAATCGCGAGTTTCTCACGCGCACTTGCCGAAGGTTTAAGTTTTGGACAAACTGATGCTGAATTTAATGCAACTTTAGCAACAACAATTGAAGCCACATATAAAGCCTCAATCGTTTAATCACAAATATCTTATATTAGGAACTCTTATGGGTTCCTTTTTTTAAAGGAGTGCAAAGATGAAAGTTATTTTAGTAAGACATGGTGAACCTCGTTATGACGAAGTAACTGCCCGAGGTTTTGTTGGTTTAGGTGGCGGGTTTGGTCGTTTAACTGCTGAGGGTGAAGCCCAAGCTTTAGCGCGTGCTAGTGACCCCGTGTTTAAGGGGGCGACTATCATTGTAGCCAGCCCATATACTCGGGCCTTACAAACAGCTGCGGTTATTTCACGAATCACAAATATTCCGCTCACAGTCGAACATGACCTTCACGAATGGAGCGATGATACACTTTTTAAATTTGATCAACCGATTCAAGAAAGTTATGACGCTTATATTAAAAATCGTGGAGTGATGAAAGAAAACACTAAATATCGCTACGAGACTTATGAAAATCTACGTAAGCGTGTATTAGAATCAATTAAAAAATATAAAAACCACGACAAGATTATCGTGGTCTGTCATGGTGTGGTTATTTCTAGCCTTACACATTTTGAGGATTTAATAGGATTTTGCGAAACAAGAGAAATTGATTTGAATTTATAAATTCTCAACGCGATCAAAAAACCAAGTTTCAAAGGCTGCTTCGCTTGTAAGCGCCTTTTTTTGTTTGCCTCGTAAATCAACTTTATAAACGACTTTACCCTCAGAAATGATTGCCACAGCTGGGACAAACTTAATCTCATCTGCTAGTGGTGTGTAATCAATGATACTACCATTCATTGTATAGATAAGAATATCGGCTTTGGCGGTAAAAGCCTCGATAAAGGGCTTAAAAGTGTTACAACCTGAGCAAGTAGGCACGTAAACATACACCGCAAAACTATCCTCGGCTGCAATAAGGTCATTATATTCTTTGGCCAAAACAAAGTCGCTTAAACCTCCATTTTCGTAATAGCGGTCGTTAAGCGCAACCTTCTCGAGCTCAACTGGTGCACAACCAAATAGAAGAAGTGTAGTAAAAATTAAAGACGCTTTTATTTTCATATTTTATGTTCTGTTTCCCGGTTAAATTTAAGTGAAATACAAAAACCATTTTAGCCTATTTTGGCACTTAAATGTTAGTAAACGATAATTTATTGACAATGTTTGTCAATTATCTAATATATAAGACTATATATGTGGAAAAAAATCCCTAATGTATTACAATGGCGGAGTTGTAATAGGAAAAGAGGGTAAAGCATGAATAAATATTGGGAAAAATTTGAAGCTGGAAGTTGGATTGAAAAAATTGATGTTGCTAATTTCATTCAACTTAATTATAAAGAATATGTCGGAGATGGAAAATTTTTAGTCGGTCCGACAAAGGACAGTCTTGCACTTAATGAACAATTTAAAGATTTACTAAAACTAGAAAAAAAGATGGGTGGCGTAATTGATCTTGATACCAAGGTAGCCTCGACGATTACTTCGCACGCACCAGGTTATATTAACAAGGAAATTGAAAAAATTGTCGGATTACAAACCGATGCTCCCCTTAAACGTGGATTCTTTCCAAATGGCGGGATTCGTGTCGCCGTTAAAACCGCGGAGAGTTACGGATACACTGTTGACCAAGAGACGATTGACGTTTATACCAAAGTCAGAAAAACGCATAATGATGGTGTTTTTGATGGATATAATAAGGCAATTAAACTAGCGCGTCACTCGCATATTGTGACCGGACTTCCTGATGGATATGGTCGCGGTCGGATTATTGGAGACTACCGCCGGGTTGCTTTATATGGTGTGACACGCTTAATCGAAGAAAAGAAGAAGGATTTAAATGGACTAGGCTTTCCACTCACGGAAGCAAGAATTCGTTTACGTGAGGAAGTGAATGATCAAATTCGTTCGCTTAAAGAACTTATTGAATTAGGAACAATGTATGGTTTTGATCTTACTCGCCCTGCCGAAAATGCTCAAGAAGCAATTCAATGGTTATATTTGGCTTATTTAGCGGCAGTTAAAGAGCAAAATGGCGCGGCGATGAGTTTAGGCAGAACTGCTAACTTTCTTGATATTTATTTAGAACGTGATTTTGCTAATGGAACCTTGACCGAAGTTGAAGCGCAAGAATTAATCGATCAATTTATTATGAAACTCAGAATGATTCGCTTTGCAAGAACACCTGAATATAATCAACTATTCACCGGCGACCCAACTTGGGTCACTGAAAGTCTTGGCGGAATCGGTGGAGATGGGCGTGCTTTAGTTACTAAAACTTCTTATCGTTATTTACAAACTCTATATAATCTTGGAACAAGTGCCGAACCAAACTTAACAATCCTTTGGTCACCAAAACTTCCAGATGCTTTTAAAGAATTTGCCGCTAAAGTAAGTATTGATACATCATCGATTCAATATGAAAGTGATATCGCAATCGAACCAAATCACGGGAGTGATTACGCAATTGCTTGTTGTGTCTCACCAATGGAAATTGGTAAAGAAATGCAATTCTTCGGTGCAAGAACTAACTTGGCCAAGGCGCTTTTATACGCAATCAATGGCGGAAGAGACGAACTAACTGGCGAACAAATTTTCTTCAGAACAAAAAAAGACGTCTTAACTGGACCAATTCTAAACTATGAAGAAGTCTGGGCTCGTTTAGATGAAACGCTTGATGAATTAGCAGAAATATATGTTAATGCCCTTAATGTCATTCACTATATGCACGATAAATATGCTTATGAAAAACTAGAAATGGCGCTACACGACACCGAAGTAATTCGTACATTTGCAACGGGAATTGCAGGCTTAAGTGTTGTCGCTGACAGTCTTAGTGCAATTAAATATGCTAAAGTGGCCCCTGTTTTTGATGAAGAAAAGGGTGTGATTGTCGATTATAAAACTGAAGGTGAATTCCCATGCTTTGGAAACGACGATAACCGTGTTGATGATATCGCCGTCAAATTAGTTGAAACATTTATGGCCAAGATTAGGAACAATCAAACATATCGTGATGCCATTCCGACAATGTCAATTTTAACAATTACTAGTAATGTTGTTTACGGCAAAAACACTGGTAATACTCCTGATGGTCGCCGTAAAGGTGAACCCTTCGCGCCAGGTGCAAACCCTATGCATGGTCGTGACAAGAGTGGCGCTCTTAAATCATTATCAAGTGTTGCCAAACTTCCATACGCTGATGCAAGAGACGGCATTTCCAATACGTTTACAATTATTCCGGCGGCACTTGGAAAAAAGGTTGAAGTCGAAGGCTCGATCAACTTCCACGTTGATATTCAAGCTGAAAATCTCGTTGATATTCTTGATGGCTATATTTCCCAAGGAGGTTATCATGTTAACGTTAATGTCTTTAATCGCGAACTGCTTAAAAACGCCTATGATAATCCCGAACTATTTCCTAATCTAACAATTAGAGTTTCTGGTTATGCTGTTAATTTTTCCTTACTAACTAACGAGCAAAAATTAGAGGTCATGAGTCGTACATTCCATGGTCAAATGTAATTTGGAACTAAAAGGTAATATTTACTTTATCGAAACAATGGGGGCCTTTGATGGACCCGGATTACGGTATGTTTTATTCATGCAAGGTTGTCCATTAAAATGTAAGTTTTGTCATAATCGCGATTCTTGGAGCACTGAGCAAAATATCACGATGAGTGTCAATGAAGTACTTGCCGATTTTAAAAAATATCAATCTTATTATCGGCGCGGTGGTATTACTGTCAGTGGCGGTGAACCGACTTTACAAATTGAATTTGTGACTGAGTTATTTAAAGCCTGCAAAAACGAGGGTATTCACACTTGTCTCGACACTAGTGCGGGCACATTCTCAACCAGAAGTAGAGAAAAGCATGCAGAGTTATTACGTTACACTGATCTAGTGTTGCTCGACATTAAGCACATTGATAATGAAACACATCGCTGGCTTGTGGGAATATCCAACCACCAAGTACTTGATTTTGCAAAGTATCTTGATGAACTCAAAGTTAAAACTATTATTAGACACGTCTTATTACCCAACATTAACGCTGATGAAGCTAACTTAACAAAGTTACGTCAGTTTATTGATGGGCTCAATAATATTGTGGGTATCGACATTCTCCCTTATCATAAGGCTGGGACAATCAAGTGGGATAAACTTGGCGTAAAGTACGAACTAGGTGATATCGCCGAACCAAGCAAAGAAGAAATTCGCGTTGCGGAAAAAACTCTCAAAGAAAACTATAATTATATGAAATAGAGACCTTCTGGTCTCTATTTTTTATTCATTGTCTTCAACACTATCAGACATGTATAGTAAGTTGTCTTTTACTTGATCAAACCCCAGGATTTTTATATCGGCTTTAATTGTTTGGAGTTGATCAACGAGGGCAAATAGTGAATTTAGTTGCTCTTTAGGCGCGATGGCATATTTTTGATCGTATTCAGAAAGAAAATATGAGGGTGCTACATTTAAAAAAGTACAAATTTCTAAATAGTCATCTAATTTTAACCTGATGAGACCATTTTCAATATTTCGATATGTTTCTTTGGCAATTCCTAACAGGGATCCCATTTCTTTTTGCGTGATACCACGCGCTTCTCTTAATCTTTTTATTTTATCCATGATATTCATTGTTTTATTATAGACTAGGCAAAATGAGGCGTGGACTATTAGTTTGACAATGGTTGTTTATAATACTATCATTTAGAATATGGGTATATAATGTACCCTAAGGACATTAACTCTTAATGTTTCGGGAAGACTGGTTTTTGCAAGTAAACCAGTTTTTTTGTATAAAAAAAGGAGTGTTTCCACTCCTTATTTGGCTGAATTTGCTGAGTTTCTACTTAAGTAGAGCTTCGAGCATCCAAATTGTTTTTTCGTAATTAGCACGGTAGCCAATGAAGAGGTCTTCGGTTGAAGGATCATCAGCTTCAGCAGCTAAGTTGCGCAATTCCTTAGCGTCTTTAAGCAATGCTTTATAGTCTGCAAGGATAACTTGAACGGCATCTTTACCAACGATGTCTTTGCCAACAAACTCTTGAATAGTCGTAAGTGCAAGAACTTCTTTAAGGCTAGCAACTGGTTTACCACCAATTGCGAGGAGTCTTTCGGCGACTTCATCCATGACTTCAGTGGTTTCATCGTAAAGTTCTTCAAATTTTGCATGTAGGACGAAGAATGTAGGTCCGGTTACATACCAGTGTAAATTGTGTAGCTTTGTATATAGAACAGTTTGGTTTGCTACAAAAACGTTTAATTTTTCTTGTAATTTCATATAAATTACCTCCCTTTTTGTTTCTATAC
>DATESG010000037.1:0-8086 GCA_035270925.1 Bacilli bacterium
GGTAAAACAGCAATTATCGAAGGTTTAGCCCAACGTATTGTTGCTGGAGATGTGCCGCAATCGCTTAAAGATAAACAAGTCTACGAACTTGATATGGGGGCGCTTGTCGCCGGCTCAAAGTTTCGTGGAGAGTTTGAAGAAAGACTTAAGGCAGTCTTGGCTAAAATCAAGGAGAGTGACCATAAAATTATCTTGTTTATTGATGAGATTCACATGATTGTTGGGGCCGGGCGCACTGAAGGCGCGATGGACGCTGGCAATTTACTTAAACCGTTATTAGCGCGTGGGGAGATTGATACAATCGGCGCGACTACTTTAGGTGAATACCGTAACTATATTGAAAAAGACCGGGCCCTTGAAAGAAGGTTTCAACCACTAATCGTTCAAGAACCAACCGTCGAAGACACGATCTCAATTTTAAGAGGTTTGAAAGAAAGATATGAAACGCATCACGGCGTCAAAATCAATGATGCGGCTTTAGTTAATGCCGTTATTTTAAGTGATCGCTATATTACAGATCGCTTTCTACCAGATAAGGCGCTTGACTTAATTGATGAGGCTTGTAGTGCGATTAGAATTGAAGTCGAAAGTCTGCCGGTTGAACTCGATGAAATTCGCCGGAAACTACGGCAACTTGAAATTGAAAAAGTGGCACTTAGTAAAGAAAAAGATGAACTAAGTTTTGCAAATCTAGAAAAAGTTAGTGCAGAAATTAATAAACTTAAAAAAGAAGATGCACGTGTAACCTCGCAATGGGATGAAGAACGGCATGAACTTAGTGAAATAAATCGCGTTAAAAAAGAACTAGATAGTGCTAAATTCAATCTTTCAGTTGCTTTTAATGAAGGTGACTTCCAAAAAGCTAGTACCTTACAATATAAGGATATTCCCGAATTAGAAAAGAAGTTGATCAGCATCCAAGACCAAACTAAGGATAATCGTCTCTTAAAGGAAACGGTGACAGAAGAAGAGATTGCGCAAGTAATATCACGTAATACCGGGATTCCACTAAATAAAATTTTAGAAAGTGAAAAAGAGAAAGTTTTACAACTGTTTGACACCTTAAAGAAGCGTGTTTTAGGTCAAGATGAAGCGTTAAGACTCGTGAGTGATGCAATTATTCGTCAACGGGCGGGCTTAAATAATCCTAATCGTCCGCTTGGTAGTTTCCTCTTCTTAGGGCCAACCGGGGTTGGTAAAACCGAAGTCGCGCGGGCCCTCGCTGAAGCTTTATTCGATGATGAACGCCATGTTATCCGCATTGACATGAGTGAATATATGGAGAAATTCAGTGTTTCGCGGCTCATTGGTGCTCCGCCAGGATATGTTGGCTATGATGAAGGTGGCCAACTAACCGAAGCCGTCAGACGTGCACCTTACTCGATTATTCTTTTTGATGAAATCGAAAAAGCCCATCACGAAGTGTTTAACTTGTTATTACAAGTTCTTGATGATGGGCGCTTAACCGATTCACAAGGACGCGTTGTTAACTTTAAAAACACAATTATTATTATGACAAGTAACTTAGGGAGTGAACTATTCTTAAACAATCAAGCCGATAAGGTTAATGATTTACTTAAGGCTAGTTTTAAGCCCGAATTTCTCAATCGAATTGACGAAGTTGTTTACTTCCGTCCACTCGCACGGGACACACAAAAACTCATTGTCCATAAACTATTAGATGAATTGATGAGCGTCGTTAAAAAACAAGGGGTCAATGCTGATTATACGGAAGCCGTCGTTGATTTTGTCTTAAATAAAGCTTATGCCCCTGATTATGGAGCACGACCATTAAAAAGATTCATTCAAAAAAGTGTTGAGACATTTATTGCTGAACAATTGGTTAGAGGCGACATTATTACGAAAATTCCTTATACAATAGATATAAAGAATGATAACTTGAGCATCCGCGCGATTGCCTAGCATATTTAAACCGTAGGTGGCCTACGGTTTTTCTTTTCCGGTGTTTACAAGCGTTATAGAAAGCGATACAATAGCGTATACTAAAACAAGAAGAAAAAAGGAGAATAATTATGAAAACAAAAACAATTGTTAGCTTAATGTTTTTGGGCTTAATTCTTTCCGCATGTGGGCCAACCCCAAGCGAATCAAGTCAAGCAACTACAAGCGAACTAACCACTAGCCTTCCAACTACGAGTGAAGCCGTATCGAGCGCACCTAGTGAACCAGTCTCAGTCCCATCTGTTTCCACAAACGAGGATCCGATTGTTAGTCCAACGATTGAGTTTACGCCCGCCTCTGCTTATACCGGAACTTTCTGGAACGGACTTAATACGACTTTAGTAGGTCAAGAACTTAGAGACCACCTAAACACCTACATGTGGGCTCGGTTTAAACAAATCGATTACAACACTGTTTCGGATGCGATTAAAGAAATGGACCAAGATCCAAATAATCCAAGTAATATCTTGTCATTATATGACTTACATTCCCTACCAAAAAACAAACAAAACCTTCAATGGAACCGTGAACACACCTTTCCACAATCAAAACTTGCGGATGGTGATGATGCGCTAAAAGCTAAACCCACCGTAAAAAACATTTCTAGTGATGCCGCCAACCTCTTTGCCGCTGATAATGATCTAAACGAAGTTCGGAGTAATTATTCCTTCATCAATTTAGACTTAGAAGCTAAATATGAACAATATACTGTTTACAATGGTTTTGGCACTAGAACTGATAACTTCATTTATCGTGGCTACTTTGCTCCAACTCAAAAAGTTCGTGGTGAAATTGCTCGTGCCCAACTTTATATGTTAATTATGTATCCGGAAAACTGTAGCATTAGTGAAAACTTTGCCTTAGGCGATATGCTTGCATGGAACCTTATGCACCCGGCAACCGTTGAACGCGACATGCAACGTAATGCTGGTTTAGAAAAATACCAAACCTTACGGAATCCATTTATTGATAGACCTGAACTTGCTTGCCAAATTTTCTCTGATGTTAATCCATCAACAAGAAATGCTTGCGGCGTTTAATTACTACTAGTTAAAAATTAAAAATTAGGTAATGGCGTGCAGTTGCACGCTATTACTTTTGAGGAAAAAATGAAAACAAACAGATATTTACTATTACTAAGTCTTTTATTATTGGGAAGTTGCGGAACGACCCCTTCTATTAGTGAAAACACAAGCACTAGCGCTAGCGATCTAACTAGTGATCTAACGAGTGCACTCCCTAGCGAAGTTACTAGTGTTGTTACGAGCGAAGAACCTTCAATCAGTGAACAACCTTCAACTTCGGTTTCGTCAGGTCCAATCTTATTTAATGGCTATTATACAAACGTTGACCTTAATTTAGAGGGGACTGCGCTATTAAATGCACTAAAAGCCCGTGTTAATTTAAACTTTATGTCTGATAGTTATGGTGGCGCGTGGAACTCAATTAAAGTTGGTGATGAAGATGTAAACAACTCAAGCAACATCATCCAAATTTATAGCCGCTTTACTCGTCCTAAGAGTGAACAAAATGCCGGTAGTGGCACTGATAACTGGAACCGTGAACACGTTGTTCCCCAAAGTAAAATGGGCTGCAACACAAGCACCAACGGACCTTGTACTGATTACAACAATCTCTTTGCAAGTGATACTAAAGTTAATGCTGACCGTGGTAACCTTCCATTTGGCAAACTAACGAGTGGAACCTTTATTAAAGATAGCAAAGGTCGCGAGACTCCCGCTAGAAAAAGTAGCGTTTTTGATCCAGGTAGTGAAGCACGTGGCGAAGTTGCGCGGGCGACATTATACATGGTTATTAAATGGAACTTTAACGTCAACGTTAACGGAAATTTAGATACACTCCTTGAATGGAACCGTGAATATCCACCAACTGAGGCACGCGAAATCAAACGTAACGATGCTGTTCAACGTTATCAAAATAATCGTAATCCATTTATTGATTATCCTTATCTTGCCGATGCAATTTGGGCCTAATTAACTTAAGCACTAAAAGGCATAATTTGTAGTTGACTTAAACTAATTTTATTAGTTATAATTATAGGCGACCGACATAGTCGTCTATTACGCCCCCTTAGTTAAGTGGTATAACAGATCCATGGTAAGGATCCGTTGCTAGTTCGATTCTGGCAGGGGGCACCATAGAAAACATTAAGCACGTGCAATCGTGCTTTTTTTATTTGGTGTTGCTGTTTTAGATACTTTTGAATTTATAGCACTTGTGTAAAATTAACTGAAAAAGCAATGTTGCCAAAGTTAATCTATCTATTTTGTAATTTTATAATCTTCCCATTCATTTTCCCGGTCGTACTTGCTATCTACGAGCATTTCCATTAGTATTTATAGTGAGGAAACGAATGATGAAATACAATAAAAAAACTATAAAATTGAAAAACGGCGAACAACTTGCCTATATTGAACAAGGAAGTGGAGACAACACACTCCTTTTAATTCATGGTAATTTATCAAGTAGCGTGCACTATCATCCCTTACTAGTTAGACTCCCGGAAGATCAACACACTATTAGTGTCGATTTACGTGGATTTGGCGATTCTAGTTACAATAAAGAATTTGATCATCTGGATGAATTAGCGGAGGATCTCGTCTTATTTATCAAGAAACTTAAACTTAAAACCCCACTTAAGGTCGCTGGTTGGTCGGCAGGAGGCGGGGTCGCACTCTCACTCGCTGCCCATTATCCCGATTTAGTAAGTCACGTGATTTTAATTGATTCGATGAGTTATCGCGGGCTCCCTATCTATGCAAAAGATGCAACAGGCAAATCAATGATTGGAACCTTTTATAAGAAAAAAGCAGAAATGGCTCTTGATCCTATTCAAGTTTTACCAGTCGCTAATGCCCTTAAAAATAAAGACCTAGCATTTATGAATTACATTTGGGATTTAGCGATTTATAACATCAAGAAACCAAGTGTCGAAGAAAACGAACTTTATATGGCGGAAACGTTTAAACAACGCTGCCTTGTTGATCTTGATTGGGCACTTACACAATTTAATATTGGGGTTGGCGCTAACTACTACGGGATTGATGGTGACCGCTCCATCGTCAACATGAAAGCTAAAGTTCTTGCCGTTTATGGTCTTGATGATAAAACCGTCCCCGAATTTATGGCGCGTGAAACCGTTGGGGCATTAGCATCAAAAGCCCACTTAATTACCTATAAGAATTGTGGACATAGTCCATTAGTCGATAATCCCGATCAATTAGCCAAAGACTTACTCGCCTTTATTAAAGAATAATATTGTTCTCTTTTACTCACTTGTCGCTAACAAATTTTTATTGAGTTTGCTAGCGACTTTTTTTAATTTTTTAAGTCGCCCCTTTGTAGTTAGAAAACGAACAAAAGCTAAAATGACTACTAGATTGCTCACAATATTACCAACACATCTAATGTCCAAAAACATACACCATTATTAACAGGTAGACTATGAGCTAATCATTGTAATATGTGGAAGATATGTCTCCTAGCACATATAATCGGTATTTATTTCTCCACTAGTCTCGATTTATCATCCTTACTGATTACGATAACTTTTAAAAACAAATATGAATAGTAATTCACATTGTGCTTGACAACACCACCTTTGTTTGTGAAAATATTGTTATAAGTACAACGCGTGCTAAATTATAACAGCACAAGAAAAGAGGAGACTACATGAATAAAGTATTTGTGGTAGCTGCTAAAAGAACCGCGGTCGGCTCTTTTTTGGGCTCACTAAAGAACACACATCCAAGCGTTTTAGGTTCAACCCTCGTCAAAGACATTTTAAAATCTAATAATTTAACCGGCGCCGAACTGGATGAAGTCATTATGGGCAACATCTTAAGTGCGGGACTTGGTCAAGGTATTGCTCGTCAAATCGCCGTTAATGGTGGAGTGCCTGTTAATGTCCCTGCCTATAGCGTCAACATGCTTTGTGGGAGCGCGATGAAAGCAGTCCTAAATGCTTACACAAGTATTAGTAGCGGAATGCATAACCTCGTTTTGGCCGGAGGCGTTGAATCAATGAGCATGGCCCCCTACCTTTCCCCAGCCGGAATTAGATCCGGAATTAAAATGGGCGATGTTACTAGCAAAGATCATATCTTAGTCGACGCACTAACCGATGCCTTTAATGATGTCCACATGGGCATTACTGCTGAAAACATCGCAGCTAAACACAATATTGCCCGTGAAGAACAAGATGTATTTGCACTGGAATCACAACGTAAAGCTATTGTCGCGATTGATCGCGGGCGCTTTAAGGATGAAATTGTTCCAATTGAAGTAAAAGTCGGCCGTGAAACTGTCAGCTTTGCTGATGACGAATATCCAAATCGGACCACTAATTTAGAAAAAATGGCGAAATTACGCCCCGCCTTTAAAAAAGATGGCTCTGTCACTGCGGGTAACGCAAGCGGCATCAATGATGGTGCGAGCTTATTACTCCTTGCTAGTGAAGAAGCTGTTAAAAAATATCATTTAACCCCACTTGCGGAAATCATTGGGGTTGGTCAAGCTGGTGTTGATCCATTGTTTATGGGTTTAGGGCCAGTCCCCGCCATTGATAAAGCTTTAAAGAGTGCTCATTTAACTTTAAAAGATATGGAATTAATTGAATTAAATGAAGCCTTTGCCGCACAAAGTTTAGGGGTCTTAAAAGAATTGTCCGCCGAACACGGTGAAAGTGTTACCGACATCTTAGCGCGAACAAACGTTAATGGTGGCGCAATTGCTTTAGGTCACGCTGTTGGTAATAGCGGATCACGCATTCTAGTTACCCTTATCCATGAGATGAATAAGCGTGGTAGTAAACTTGGTCTTGCCAGTCTCTGTATTGGCGGGGGCATGGGAACTGCGGTCGTTTTAAAAAGTATTAAATAAAGAAAAATAAAGGGAGTATATATAAATATGAAAAGATTAGAAGGTAAAGTCGCAATCGTTACAGGTGGAGCTAAAGGAATTGGTCAATGTATTTGTGAACGTTTTGCTCAAGAAGGCGCGATTGTTTATGCCGCTGACATGTCCGATTTAAGTTATGAACTTACCAATGTGTTTGGTCGTAAACTTAATGTCACTGACGTCGAGCAAATTAAAGCTCTTGTTGCTGAAATCAAAGAAAAACACGGAAAAATTGATATTCTTGTCAATAATGCCGGTATTACTCAAGATTCGATGACCCGCAAAATGACTGATAACCAATGGGATTTAGTTATTAATGTTAACCTTAAAGGTGTCTTTAACATGACCCGCGAAATTGGTCCACTCATGGAAGAAACCGGTGGCGGTTCGATTATTAATATTTCCTCAATTGTTGGTGAATACGGCAATATCGGCCAAGCAAACTATGCAGCTTCTAAGGCTGGCGTAATTGGCATGACCAAAACATGGGCCAAGGAATTTGCTCGTAAAGGTGTTCCAGTTCGTGCTAACGCGATTACTCCAGGTTATGTAATGACTGATATTTTAAAAACCGTTCCCCAAGATTTACTCGATAAATTTGCAAAAATGACCATGCTTGGCCGTTTAGGTCAACCAGAAGAAATTGCAAATGCCGTGCTATTTTTAGCTAGTGATGAATCAAGTTACGTGACGGGCCATACGCTCGCTGTTAACGGTGGAATGAGATTATAATAATGAATAAAGACGTAGTTGGCATTGTTGGGACCGGTATTTATATTCCCGATAACTACATGACTGCAAAGGAAATCTCTGCGCAAACTAATGGCGTATGGACGGAACAAGCAATTATCGATAAATTAGGGATAAAAAGAAAACCTATCCCCCGTGATGGCAAAGACGGCACACAAGAAATGGGTGCGCTTGCCGCACTTGATTTATTAAAAAATACAGGGTTTGATCCGCTTAAAATTGATGTAATTATGAGTGTGGGTGAAGAATGGAAAGAATATCCGTTAACAACCAGTGCGCTTTACGTCCAAGACCGCATCGGCGCTCTTAACGCCTGGGGGATTGACGTTGCCAATCGCTGCTGTACAACTGTTAGCGCGATGAAGATGGCTAAAGACATGCTCCTCGCGGACGAAGAAATTAATGTTATACTTATCGTAGGCGGTTATCGTAATGGTGACTTTGTCGATTACAC
>DATESG010000038.1:0-2914 GCA_035270925.1 Bacilli bacterium
TAAGTCTTGGGCGATATGGTGCAAGTCTTTTTCAATGTGTCTAACTTGTTTATGATCAAAGCCAGTGACAATTTTACCGTTTTGATCCAAAACATTCTCACGAATTTTTCGCATTCTTAAACCGAATGCTAGATTGTTATAAACATTCATATGGGGGTAAAGAGCATAACTTTGAAAGACCATCGCAATATCACGATCTTTGGGTGATAGATTATTTGCTAAGCGTTGGTCAATATAAAGATCACCATGGGTAATTTCCTCTAAACCAGCAATCATGCGTAAAGTTGTCGATTTTCCGCAACCAGAAGGACCCACAAAAACAATAAACTCTTTGGGTTTGACGTCAAGATTAAAATCATGAACGGCTTGAACACCATTAGGATATGTTTTATACATATTTTTGAGACTTAAAAAGATGTCATTTTTCATAGTTATAGTTTCCTTACTAAATTTAATATAACCTAAATACAATAAACATAAAAATATCTAGTAGGATACTAGAATAATTTGCATAAATTTACACTATAAAAACAGTTTATGAATAGAACAAATTTAGTTGTTTAACTAAACTAGATGTTTGCTAAAGGTCTTGGTCAGCGTCTCATTGATATTTAAAATATTGTCTTCATCCATCTTGATAACCTTACGATCATAAGTGACTAAGCCATTAATTTCATCCTCAACATCACTTAATTGCGTGTAAATTATTACGCTTAGACCCTTTTTAATTAAAGGTTTAACTTGTTTTAAATATAAATTATCAAACGCCGTTTGCAATGTGGCTTTGGTCTTAAAAACCTTATAACCAAAGGACTTTTCGAGATTAAAAACATGATTATCAACCTTTAAACTATACCCGCCAAATTCAGTGATCGCAATGATTCGCTTTTTAATCGCCAACCGATTAATTCTTAATCTTGTAAAGTAGATATGGCGCGAATAATAGTCACCGATTTTCTGATCGCTCCAGCCACTAGCGTGATCGATTGGACGAGATTTATCAATATCTTTGATTAAAGTAACGGCAGTTTTAGCATCAAATTGTCCCCAACCTTCATTAAATGGAACCCATGTAACAATTGAGGGAAAGAAAGATAACAAGGAAATCATGCTCTTTAGTGCAAGATAATAGTTTTCTTTTTGTTGCGGTGAGGTGACACCGAATCGGTCCGTGTTTATGTCACTATGATGAATATTAAGAATCATCCCGTCGACAGCGTTTTTATTTATATTGACTGAGGGCGTGAGATTAATCATGTCTTGCCAAACCAAGATTCCGAGTCGATCACAGTGATAATAAAAGCGGAGAGGTTCAACTTTAATATGTTTTCTTAGCATATTAAAACCCATCTTCTTAAGCAGTAAAATATCATCAATCATCGCCTTATCACTTGGCGGAGTTAAAAGACCATCACTATAATAACCTTGATCAAGAACCCCACTTTGGAAGATGGCTTTATTGTTTAAATAAAAGCGGCTTATTCCTTTTTCATCAAGCCGACGCTCGATTTTTCTAAAAGCAAAATAAGACTTAACGGTCTCTCCGGCAAAAGTAAATTCAACATCATATAGATTAGGGCTTTCTGGACTCCAAGCCTTAAACTTTTCAATTGTCGTTCTTATTTGGCGCTCACTTGAAACGATTTCTTTAATTAAAGTCTCACCATCAAATATTTTGACATTAACCTGACCAACGCCAAATTTGCTAAGTTTAAAACAAACTTCGGCTTTATCAAAATCAGAGATGATTTGAACTTTTTCAAGATGATTTAAGTTATAACTTTCAAGCCACACTGTTTGCCATACTCCACTTTGTGGTGTATACCAAATCCCCCCGCGTTCTTTGTTTTGTTTACCAATTAAATGAGCGGAGTTGCGTGTTTTATCTTTAACTCTTAAAAGAATTTCAAAACTCTTAGTGCCAACGACCTCACTAAGGTCAACACTAAAGGGCAGAAAGGGAATTTTATGCGCTTTAATAAAGCGTGAATTAATATAGATATCCACTTCTTGATCAACCGCCCCAAAATGAAGGATTAACAGATCTTTTCTAAAACCTGGTGGTAAGTTAACGCTCCGCCGATAAAATAAGAATTCACCATCAAGTGGGGTTTTGTTTACTCCCGACAAAATTGATTCGGGAGAAAATGGGACAGTTATTTGCTGGGTAAACTCAGTAACAAGCTCGTTTTCTGAAATCTCAAAATCCCAGACTCCATTGAGGTTGAGGTAAGAATCACGGACAAAATTTGGACGAGGATATTCACTTAAAGGAAGTGAACCTTCCTCATAATAGCCAGTTAATAAACCGATGTACTTACCAGACATTGCGAACTTTCTCCGCAAAGCCGAATGCTTTGTTAATCGTGACCACCTCATCCTTGGCAATCTTAATTGCCCCACTGAAGTGTCCAAACACTTGGTGAGAATTTTGTCTTAAAAACAAGAGATTAATCTTGTTATAATTGTCATAAAGCGGCGTGAAAATAAGATCAATGGCCCCATCTGCACTTTGAAAATGCCAATCATCAGTGAAATTATCGCGTGGTAAGCCAAAATCAACATCATTAAGTTTATAAGCCTTACCTTTATAGAAGGCCATGTTTTCTGAGGCTGCGCTTGTATCACCAAACCCATATCCTAAATTGAAACCGAACGGACTTCCATCAGGTAAAACTGTCGACATCGAGCTCCAATACCAAGTATTGTCCCTAGTCCAAACTCCGCGTCCCCAGTCGAGAACTCCTTGAAGTTTATTCAGTTGATATTCTTCCTTGCCAAAAGTAAGTGTGCCCATGGCAATGAGGTTGTTAATTTTTTGATTATAGTAAAAAGCTTTTTTATCATCCTTATAAGGGGTGATAATTACAAGTGTATCCTTGTTCAAATAGCTAATTTGGGCTTTGAACTCAAA
>DATESG010000039.1:0-9033 GCA_035270925.1 Bacilli bacterium
GGTAAGATCCTCGATGTTGGATGTGGTTATGGAACGCTTGGTCTCACAATTGCCAAATTGTTCCCGGAGGTTAGCGTCAGCATGTTTGATGTAAATGAACGTGCGGTCGAATTAACAGCCAAAAACATTAGAACTAATATGATTAACAACGCTGACGTATTTGTTGGAAGCACCTATCAGGCTTTGACAAAAAACGAATACCAAACAATCGTAATTAATCCACCCATTAGGGCGGGGAAAAAAGTATATTACCCCCTCCTATCAGAGGCGTTTAATTATTTAACTGATGGCGGAACGCTTTACTTTGTAATTAGAAAAAGTCACGGTGCTCTTAGTGCGAAAAACCATGTTGAGCAAAGTTTTGCAAAATGTGAACTTATTAAAAAACACCACGGATTTTATATCTATAAAGCAGTAAAGCGATAACAAATTTATGAAAAGTGAGGCCATTTATGAAAAGATTACAAGATCCAAGTAGACGTTTATTTAATGACCGAATTGACTATAGTAAAGTTTCGGGAAAATTCCCTTTACCAAACTTAGTTTCAATTCAAAATGATTCATACCACTGGTTTTTAACCGAAGGTATCGAAGAAGTATTTAGGGATGTTTTTCCTGTCCAATCCTACAATAAGGATATGGTCGTCAACTACATTTCCTACCGAGTTGAAAAACCAAAATACACATTCTTAGAATGTAAACAACGTGGCTTAACATATAACGCACCACTAAAAGTTAAGTTTTCTTTAGAGTCCAAGAGTACTGGAGAAATTAAAGAAAATGAAATCTTTGTGTGCGACCTTAACCTAATGACTCAATCCGGAACCTTTATTGTTAACGGTGCCGAAAGAGTTATTGTCAGCCAAATCGTCCGTTCCCCAGGTTCCTACATGAGTCGTGATTTAGACAAGTCCGGCCATTATTTATATACGGCCGACCTCAATCCATCACGTGGAACATGGCTTAATTTTGAAAATGATACCAAGAACATTCTTTCTTTACGGATTGACCGTCAAAAGAAAATGAATGCTACGCTTTTACTAAAGGCCTTAGGACTTACTGACACCAAAACGATTATTGATCTCTTTGATGCCAAAGCCACTCGTAAGGTTAAAACACGCAAAGGACAAGAAAAAGAATTAAGTGCTTTAGAGCTCACGCTGCAAAAGGACGAAAATTTCGTAACCGAACTTGATGCTCTAGAAACAATTTTTAGAAAACTCAAACCAGGTGAACCAATTAGCGAAGAGGGAATTGTTTCCCATCTTTACCAAAAGTTCTTTGATCCAAAACGTTATGACTTAGGAAAAGCTGGTCGCTATAAATTTAACACCAAACTAGGAATCTACGACCGACTCCTTGGAGCCACAATCGCTGAAAACCTCGTTGATGTTACAGGCGAAGTTGTGTTTGAAAAAGACACAGTTATGACCAAAGATATTGTTGATGGCTTAAAAGAAAAACGTTTCTTTGAAGAAGGCGCGCATACCGTCCAACTCAAGGTTAACGAAAGACTTGATAGCAATAAAAATGTCAATGTTGTTAGCATCTATACTAATGATGATAGAACCCACACGATTAACATCGTCGGCACTGATTTAAATATTGAGGACAAAATTGTTACAATCCCTGATATCATTGCGACTTTCTCATACTTTATGAACGTCCAATTTGGTATTGGCAGTTTTGATGATATTGACCATCTAAGCAACCGTCGGGTCCGCTGTGTTGGTGAATTAATTCAAAATCAATTCCGCGTCGGACTTAGCAAGATGGCCAAAGCCATTCGCGATAACACTTCAATTTCTAACACCGAAGAATTAGTCCCTCAAAGATTATTCAACGTGCGTCATGTTTCCACGGCCATCCGTGATTTCTTCGCAACCAGTCAACTTTCACAATTTATGGATCAAGTAAATCCATTAGCAGAGTTAACGAACAAACGGAGAATAAGCTCACTTGGCCCTGGGGGTTTAACCCGTGATCGCGCTAGTTTTGCTGTTCGTGACGTTCACTATTCTCACTATGGTCGGATTTGTCCAATTGAAACCCCTGAAGGTCAAAACATTGGGCTGATTAACAATCTCGCCTGCTATGCACGCGTAAACAAATATGGATTCCTTGAAACCCCATATCGTAAAGTTGACAAACCATTTGGCCGCGTGAGTGAACAAACTGTTTACTTCTCTGCCAATGAAGAAAGAGAATACGTCATTGCCGAAGCTAACGTCCAATTAGACGAGAATAAAATTATTACAAACACCGAAGTTATTGCCCGTTTTAGAGGCGAAAACATTGTTGTTACTCCTGATAAAGTCGATTATATTGACGTTTCACCAAAACAAATCGTTTCCATTGCTGCGGCCTCAATTCCGTTCCTTGAAAACGATGACGCGATGAGAGCCCTGATGGGTGCTAACATGCAACGTCAAGCCTTACCACTCTTAAACCCAGAATCACCATACGTTGCAACTGGTTTAGAAACCAAAATTGCCCACGATAGTGGCTCTGCTGTTGTCGCCAACTTCGACGGGGTTGTCAGTTACGTTGATAGCAAGAAAATTGTTGTCAAAGATGCTGAAGGGGAAGTATTCAATTACCTCTTACAAAAATTCACCCGTAGTAACCAAGGTACGTGTTTTAACCAAACTCCAATTGTTAAAACTGGACAAATCATTAAAGCTGGACAAGTTCTTGCTGATGGTCCTGCAATGCAAAACGGTGAATTGGCCCTTGGTCGTAACGTGACAATCGCATTCATGACTTGGAATGGTTATAACTTTGAAGATGCGGTCATTATGAATGAACGCCTTGTCAAAGAAGATGTCTATACTTCGATTCATATTGAAGAACACAAAATTGAAACTCGTGATACCAAATCAGGACCAGAAGAAATCGTCCGCGACATTCCTAACATTAGTGAAGCCGCGAAGGGATTCCTTGATGCTGATGGAATTGTGATTCCGGGTGCAGAAGTTAAAGAAGGCGACATTTTAGTCGGTCGCGTGACCCCTAAAGGTGTTGTTGAACCAACCGCTGAAGATAAATTACTCCAAGCAATTTTTGCGGAAAAAGTAAAAGACGTTAAAGATACTTCACTTCGTGTTCCACATGGTGGATCAGGTACTGTTGTTGAAGTCAAAATCTTTTCACGCGAAAAGGGTGATGAATTACCTCCAGGCGTGAAGAAATCCGTTAGCGTTTATATTGCCCAAAAACGTAAGATTAGTGAAGGGGATAAAATGAGTGGCCGTCATGGTAACAAGGGTGTCATCTCACGAATTCTTCCTGAAGCTGATATGCCGTTTATGGAAGATGGAACCCCAGTCGACATTATGCTTAACCCATTAGGCGTCCCAAGTCGGATGAATATCGGGCAAGTACTTGAAGTTCACTTAGGTTTAGCCTGTAAGAAACTTGGCATTAAAATTGCCACTCCAGTTTTTGATGGGATGACCAATGAAGAAATTCTTGAATTAATGGAAGCTGCCAAAATGCATAAAGATGGCAAACAAATCTTATTTGATGGCCGCACCGGCGAACGTTTCGACGAACGCATTAGTGTTGGTGTTATGTATATGATTAAACTAGTCCACATGGTTGATGATAAATTACATGCTCGCGCAACTGGTCCTTATAGTCTTGTGACCCAACAACCTTTAGGCGGAAAAGCCCAAAATGGTGGTCAAAGATTTGGAGAAATGGAAGTCTGGGCCCTTGAAGCATATGGGGCTGCTCATATTCTCCAAGAAATGATGACAATTAAATCTGATGACCGTGTCGGCCGTAAACGTACTTATGAAGCAATTGTTAAAGGTCTTCCACTTCCAGAACCAGGAATTCCTGAAGCTTTCAAAGTATTAACCCGCGAACTGCAAGGTTTAGCGATTGATGTCGACTTAATTAATCAAGAAGGCAATAAAATTGATCTTGATGAATTAGCCAAAGATCAGGACGCCGAAATTCGCCGCGCTCGTAAAGCCACAAGAATTCGTCCAGAAGAAGAAGTAATCGAAAACGAATTTGAAGGTGTTAGTTATAACAAAGAACGCTCCGAAGAAAGAGAGGACTAATTTATGGCACGTAAACAAGCATTCACAATCAGTGAACTAAGTAAGGTCAAAGTTGGTCTTGCTTCACCAGAAAGAATCCGTGAATGGAGTCATGGTGAAGTCACTAAACCAGAAACAATTAACTACCGTAGTCAAAAGCCTGAAACTGATGGACTTTTCTGTGAAGTCATTTTCGGTCCAAGCAAAGACTATGAATGTCACTGTGGTAAATACCGCAAAATTAGATATAAAGGTGTAACTTGTGAAAAGTGTCACGTTGAAGTTATCTCCAAGTACGTGCGCCGTGAACGGATGGGGCATATTGAATTAGCGTCACCATGTACACATATTTGGTACCTAAAAGGTACGCCTTCACGTTTAGCATTACTGCTAGATATGACAGCAAAACAACTAGAGGAAGTAATTTACTTTATTTCTCACGTCGTTTTAAAACCAGGTACTTCGACCGCCCTTTATTACAAACAATTCCTCGATGAAGCAGCGTCAAAATCTGTTTTCGTCGAAGCAATTAAAGAAATTCAAGCAACCCAAACTTTGAGTGATTTTGATAATGCTCGTTGCGAAGCCCTAATTGATCGCATGACTTCGTCAAATCAACCATTTGATTTCTTCACCGTCGCCAGCCTCATCAGTAAATATACTGGTGCGGAATTTGGCGAAGGCGCCGAAGCTGTCAAACAATTACTTAAAGAAATTAATCTTGATGAAGAATTAGAAACAATTAAAGAATTAATCAAAACCGAAAGTAAGCAAAAAGTTTTACGCTTACAAAAACGGCTTGATGTCGTTCAATCATTCCGTAATTCCAACAACAAACCTGAATGGATGGTCCTAGATGTTGTGCCGGTAATCCCCCCAGATTTACGGCCAATGTTACAACTTGATGGCGGACGTTTTGCCACAAGTGATATTAATGATCTCTATCGCCGGGTGATTTCACGTAACAATCGTTACAAACAATTACTGCAAATGAATGCTCCTAAAGTTATCTTGATGAACGGTCAACGTATGCTTCAAGAAGCAGTTGACGCACTGATTGATAATGGTCGTCGCGGCAAACCTGTCCAAGGTGCAAACCGTCGTCCACTCAAGTCACTAAGTAGTGCACTTAAGGGCAAACAAGGGCGTTTCCGTCAAAACTTACTTGGTAAACGTGTTGACTACTCAGGCCGTAGCGTTATTGCAGTTGGCCCTGAACTCAAGATGTACCAATGCGGAATTCCTCGTGAAATGGCCGTCCAACTATTCCGTCCCTTTATTGCTCACGTCTTAATTAAAGATGGCGATGCAACTAACCATACTCAAGCTGACCGCATGATCGACGCGATGGTCGAAAGAGTGTTTGACATTCTAGAAGGCATCATTAGCGAACATCCAGTCCTCTTAAACCGCGCGCCGACCCTTCACCGTTTAGGTATTCAAGCGTTCCAACCAGTTCTTGTTAGTGGCCGGGCAATTCGGCTCCACCCACTAGTTTGTACGGGCTTTAACGCTGACTTTGATGGTGACCAAATGGCCGTTCACGTGCCATTAAGTAAGGCCGCTCAAGAAGAAGCAATTACTTTAATGTTAGCCTCTAACAACATTCTTGGTCCTAAAGATGGCCGTCCAATTGCGACCCCATCTCAAGACATGGTTATTGGTAACTATTACCTAACCCAAGAAGAGAGTAAAGCTGATTTCTTAGGTAGAGCTGCGGAAGCTGCTGCAATTGGTGATAATGAAGGCGAAAGATTAAATCGTTTATATGCTGAAAGTGAAGGCCGTGTCTTCGCGAGCATTGATGAAATCAAATTAGCATTCCAAACCCAACAAATTCACGTTCACAACCGTATCGCGGTTAAAGGATACGTTGTTGCGAAGAAAACATTCACTGAAACAATGAATAAATCCTACTTAATTACGACTGTTGGTAAAGTCTTCTTCAACGAAGTTTTCCCAACTGATTTCCCATATATTAATAATGCGGCGCATATCAGTTCCCATCAAGATCAAATTTCAAACTTTGTTCCAGCTGGGACTCACATCCGCGATTATATCGCCGGGATGCCTTTACTTGAACCAATCAAGAAGAGCAACCTCGAAAGCGTCGTTAATGAAGTCTTCAAACATCACTCGACTGTTGAAACCAGTGTTGTCTTAGATAAGATCAAAGACCAAGGATTCAAATTCTCAACGCTTGCTGGTTTGACTGTTGCCTTATCGGACATCACACCAGTCGTCGGAAAAGATGAGATTATTGCCGAGGGTGATGTCAAAGTTAGAAGCATTAATAATGCCTTCCGGCGTGGTCTTTATAACGATAACGACCGCTATAATGCTGTCATTAAGACATGGAATGATGTCAAAAAACTCGTTAAAGATAAACTCCGCGAACAATTCTCCCTAGAAAAACGCAACTCACTCTACATCATGTTTGATAGTGGCGCGCGTGGTAAAGAAGATAACTTCTTACAACTTAAGGGGATGCGGGGCTTGATGGCTTCACCACGTGGAGAAATCGAGATTCCAGTTAAAGCTAACTTCCGTGAAGGTATTAGCGTTAGTGAATTCTTTATCGCTTCCCACGGTTCCCGTAAGGGTGGCGCCGATACAGCGCTAAAGACCGCTGACTCAGGCTACTTAACGAGACGTTTAGTTGACGTTGCCCAAGACGTAATCGTGCGTGAACTTGACTGTGGTAGTGATCACGGGTTCATCGTTAGCGCAATTTATGATAAAAAAGAAAACTCAGACCGACCAGTTGTCCTCTTGTCTGACCGTATTA
Source organism: Bacilli bacterium (assembly GCA_035270925.1). GTDB lineage: Bacteria > Bacillota_I > Bacilli_A > RFN20 > CAG-826 > DATESG01. Next base: position 6,841 of record DATESG010000039.1, read on the forward strand.
ATGGTCGCTATTCAGTTAATGATATTGTTGATCCAAAAACAGGCGAAGTGCTTGTACACCGTAATACAATGATTACTGAAGATATGGCTGCTATTGTTGAAAAAGCCGAAGTCGAATCAGTTGAAATTCGCTCACTCTTTGGTTGTGAAACTAAGGCCGGCGTTTGTGCTCACTGTTACGGAATCTCGCTTGCAACCGGCAAACAAGTCAAAATTGGTGATGCCGTTGGAATCATGGCTGCCCAATCAATTGGCGAACCTGGTACCCAACTTACGATGAGAACCTTCCATACTGGTGGGGTCGCCACAACTGAAGACGTTACGCAAGGTCTTCCACGTGTTCAAGAATTACTTGAATCACGTGAACCAAAACGTAAAGCCAACATTAGTGACATTGCCGGTACTGTGACACACATTGAAGAAAAAGATCGTCGCTATCTTGTGACTGTGGCCAACAAACTTGAAGAGAAGATGTTTGAAACCGATTATGCTCAAACGCTTCGTGTCAAAGTTGGTGATGTTCTCAAAAATGGTGAACGCTTAACTGATGGTTCCGTGTTCCCACGCGAACTTTTAGCGGCCAGTGATGTGACAACTGTTCAAAACTATATCCTTAACGAAGTTCAAAAAGTATACCGGCTATCAGCTGGTGTTAAAATTGGCGACAAACACTTAGAAGTTATCGTTAAACAAATGTTAAATCGTGTTTCCATTATTGATGGTGGTGATTCCGAACTCATTCCAGGAATGAAAGTTTCACTCAACACCTTTACGGAAATCAACGGTGAATTACTCTTATCCAACAGACGTCCAGCCGTGGCGATTCCTCTAATCCTTGGGATTACCAAAGCAGCACTTGCCTCTGATTCATTCCTCAGTGCGGCTTCATTCCAAGAAACAACAAGAATCCTCACTGATGCGACAATTAAGGGCAAGACCGATCCACTATTTGGGCTTAAAGAAAACGTTATCACTGGTAAATTAATTCCAGCTGGTCGCGGGATCCTAGGCTTACAAGACGAAGAAGATTTACTCGAAGACTTTGATGTGATGGATCACATTAACGCCATTGATAATATCTACGAAAACAACTAAAAAAGTAGGCTGTAAGTAAAATTACAGCCTTTCCTTTTGATTAAAAAAAGCTACTTTCGAGTAGCTTTTATTTTTATACACTCACTTTTGCTTTAATCGCTGGGTGATGGTTATAATCTAGCAGTTCAATATCTTCATAACGGAGGTCGACAATTGAATTAACCTTACGCTTAATGTTTATTCTAGATAGTGCAAGAGGTTGCCGACTTAATTGTTCTTCAACTTGCGGAAAGTGATCGCAATATATATGGGCATCGCCTATCGTCATCACAAAGTCACCAGGGATTTTGCCAGTCGCGTGCGCCATCATATGAAGAAGAAGTGAATAAGAGGCAATATTAAAGGGAACACCAAGAAAGATGTCCGCGCTACGTTGATAAAGTTGGAGTGAGAGCGTCGTTTCATCAGCGCTCACATAAAATTGCATTAATAAGTGGCAGGGTGGCAAGAGCATATCTTTTATTTGTGGTGGATTCCACGCGGAAATTAAAAGGCGACGTGAATGGGGATTGGTCTTTATTTCATTCTCAATTTGTAGGAGTTGATCAACACCATTAAAATCGCGCCATTGTTTGCCGTAGACCGGTCCCAGTTCACCATATTTTTTGGCGAAGGCCTCATCATTTTTGATTTTATCAATAAAGGTGGACATGTCTTCACCCTTAAAGTCTGCGGATTGGCTGTATTTAACGTAAGGCCATTCATTCCAAATTCTAATGTTTTGGAGTACTAAGGGCCTAATGTTGGTCTCGCCCGCAATAAACCATAGAAGTTCACCCAAAACTGAGTGAAAGTGGACTTTTTTGGTTGTCAGTAGCGGAAACCCCGCTGCTTGTGGAAAGCGCATTTGATAGCCAAAATATGATTTAGTGCCGGTGCCAGTCCGGTCGCTTTTAAGTGTGCCTTTAGTTAAGACATCCCGGCATAATTGTAGATAAGTTTGCATAGTGAACCTCGCATGGTTTTTTATAGACTAGCACATAAAAATTTTTATAACTCGAGAAAGTGCATTTAGATGTCTTTTATAAAATTAAGCAATTTATGAGTGTATTTATTGTGACAGCGCCAAAAGCCAAATTAACGCCATGCTATATTACGA
>DATESG010000040.1:0-17481 GCA_035270925.1 Bacilli bacterium
ATATATATTGTTGCGAGTTTGATTACTATGCGTAACTTATGCTGTTTTTTTGTTATAATTTAGGTAGAAAGAAGAATGTTCGAGATAACTTGATTATTCATCAATCTTCAAGGAGGCAAATCATATGGAAAAACCAAAAAAACCAACTTCATTGCTCAATAACATGGCAAGTGTGAAAAATCTTAACAAAGGGATCAACGGAAAAAACCGGCAAAACTCTCAAGTCAAAGGTAATCGTGGTGCTACAATAAGTCGTAATAAAAACGGCAAATAGTTTTATGAACGTGCTTGTTATAGGCGTAACGGGCTTACTGGGAAGTGAAGCCGCGGGACAGTTGATTCAAAAGGGTCATAAAGTTAGAGGGCTTGCCCTCCCACCTATCCCTAATGGATTAAATCTGCCCACTGAGATTGAAATAATTTTCGGCAACTACATTACGGCTAGTGATGAGTTTTTAGATAGCTTGTTTTTAGACATGGATGCCTTTATTTTTGCTGCTGGAATTGACGAGCGAATTGATATTGCACCACCAGCATATAACACCTTTAACAAATACAACGTTGATCCCCTTCGGCGAATGTTTTCGTTTGCTAAAAAACATGGATTAAAACATAGCGTTGTTTTAGGTTCATATTTTACTTATTTTGACCATAGTCGTCCGAAGCTCGAATTAAGCAAACACCATCCCTATATTGCAAGTCGTGCTTTACAAAAACAAATGGCGCTTGCGGAAGCAAGTCAGGATTTTAGTGTCGCTGTTTTAGAACTTCCATATATCTTTGGCACGCAACCAGGGCGGAAACCTGTCTGGGTTTTCCTCGTTAAAATGCTTAAGAAGATGAAAGGTGCGACATTTTTTCCTAGGGGTGGAACCGCGATTGTGACGGTCAGACAAGTAGGTCAAGCAATTGTTGGAGCCTTAGAAAAAACAACTGGTGGAAGAGTTTATCCGCTGGGTTATTACAATTTAACCTGGCACCAATTATTTAAGTTATTTAATAAGTATATGGGTAGTCCTAAGAAACCAATCATTACTGTTCCAAATTTCACCTTCAAGATTGCGGCGAAAATAATTAAGCGACGGAAAGTAAAAGCGGGATTTGAAGGTGGACTCGATTTACCAGAATTTGTCAAAATGCAGTGTTCAAATCAATTTATTGACCGTGAATTAGCGGCACTTTATTTAGGAGTAAGTGAAGATAATCTTGAGCAAGCAATTGGGGCTTCCGTTAAACAAAGCCTTGCCGTGCTTATTGAAGCCAGTGATTTTGTCGAGATGAAAACTTAAATGATTAGCGATTACAAACAATAATTCTTATTTTACGAGCATTTATTATTATAACTAGTCACTGTTAAGATAAAATATGAGAAGTATCAGGTAAATATGAAAACCATTATTTCGAAGAGAATGAAAACAGCGATTAAATTCGGTCAAAAACTAGCCAGAAAAGGCGAAGGTCGACCTTTTTTAGTGATGTATTTCTTTGCTAAGGATAATAATGCCCACGATAGAGGCTTTTTCTTAAATGAGAAACAGATTGTAGATGATTGTTTTTCTACGCTTTTGCCTATAACTTATGACCTATATTTGCCATACGAACTCGATGGGAATTCCAATCTAGACGCAGCCCTTAAACACGTAGCGATTAGCAAAGTTTATATTGGTGTCGATAATGTTAATAATAACGGCGTGGCTAACATCTTTAGTTCTCGTAACGTTGAAATAATTCGCGGGATCGAAGGTGAAGCGGCGAAGAGGTTTAATGAAGTTTATTTATATAATGAGCAAACGAACAAACCTTTTATTGCTTTAAGTTTTGGTATGTCAATTGATGGCAAAATTGCAACAAAAACTGGTGATTCTCGCTATATATCTGGTCCCCAAGCCAGAGCCTTAGTCCATAAACTTAGAGATCGATATCAAGCAATTCTTGTGGGTATTAATACCGTGAGAGTTGATCATCCACGGCTAACCGCGCGCTTAAGAGGGAGAGTCGCCCTTGATCCGATACGAGTTGTTTTAGATTCACGCCTCTCAATCGCACTAGATGAACCTATCCTCCATCTAGACTCCAAAGCGAAAACGATAATTGTCGCGCTGAAGAATGTTGATTTAGCAAAAAAGCAAGCACTCTTAGATTTAGGAGCAATTGTCCTCGAAGTTGAAGAAGAACAAGGACACGTCTCCCTGGTTGATACGATTGCTAAACTGTATGAACTGGGAATTGACTCGATATTTGTTGAGGGTGGGGCAACCATTCACTTTGCTTTTATTTCCCAAAACTTGTTTAATATAATATATGCATATATCTCACCAATCATTATTGGTGGTATTACCTCTCCCTCCGCAGTTGGAGGAGAGGGATTTGCGTACTTAAAAGATGCGACGAATGTTGAATTTAGCGCCACCAAAAGGCTAGGACGCGATATTGTCATGACAATGCGCCCTTTAAAGAAAGGATCAAACAAATGATTAATTACCTAACAGTTGAGGGAGCACTTATTCGTCTAAGAAACGGTCTGCCGCTTTATCTAGTTGATGATGGTGAAAACCAAGAAGTTGTTAATACGGCTTATCTTTTAGATATCTTATCTAAGCAAGAAACTAAGGCTTTAGAAAACGAAGATGAATTGTTTATTGCCCTTGATTATGATTTGTTTGGCAAGGCGACCGGGCAAATGAAAAACGCCTATATGGAATATGATTTGACTTATCTGGCCGCAAAAGTTAGTAATAACCCTTCACTATTTGCCCTTGTAGAGCATTTAAAAATTCAACCAACCGCTAAAGAGATGCTAACTTTTGGCAGTGGATACAATCTAGTCCCAACCCGCAATGGCGGTGTTTTAAAACGGGCCGCGGTCGGGGAAGCCCTGATTGATCTTGCAAGAATTGCTAATGTACCTTTAATTGGTGCATATCAACCTTTAATAATGGAGGGAAAAGTTATCCATGTTGAAGATTTGCAACAATCTCAAGAAATGAGTAATGTCCTAAAAATCGCTGATGTTATAGAGTATAGACGTAAAAATGAATCACTTGTCACACTTGTATCGCAGGCGAAAATGCCGACTAAATATGGTGAATTTTTAATGGTAGGCTTTGTTAACCAACTTAATGGTGAACACCATGTTGCGTTAGTAAAAGGTGATGTTACAACCGAAGAACCAGTTCTAGTTCGCGTTCACTCTGAATGTTTAACTGGCGACTCATTTGGTTCAATGCGCTGCGACTGTGGTGAACAACTACACACCGCGATGCGGCGAATTGAGAAAAAAGGTCGGGGAATTGTTTTATATATGCGTCAAGAAGGTCGCGGTATTGGACTTATTAATAAGATCAAGGCCTATGCGCTCCAAGATCAAGGTCTAGATACTGTTGAAGCAAATATTGCCTTAGGTTTTCCTGATGATCTGAGAGACTACGGTATTGGCGCGCAAATATTACAACAACTTGGGGTCAAAAGTATAGAACTTATGACAAATAACCCTGCAAAAATATCTGGACTTTCCGGCTATGGAATAAAAATTAATCATCGCGTCAAGATTCAATTAAATCATAATGAACGTAATGAATTTTATATGCGAACCAAAAAAGAAAAAATGGGTCACATCCTTAACTTTCATGATAAGGAAGAGTAGGCGAAAAGAAGAAAATACAGTTTTAGCTCGTTTTAACGATAAAACTCTATCTTTTTAAGGCTTAGAACATCGTCTCAATTTTTTAATTGTATGATTAAATATATGTGATACAATTTATTTAGAAGTAATTGTTGAGTTTATACTTAACAAACACAACTACCCCCAGTTCATCTAAGCGGATGAACTGAAACCATATATTTTTGGTTTTTTCAGGGGTTTTTTATTTACCACAATAAATCAAAAATATGCCAAACAACATATAGGAGGTAATATATGAAAAAAAGATTTTGGCAGCTAGCTATTTTGTTTTCACTATTTCTTGGTTCCTGTGGTGTCGCTAACACTAGTGTAGAGACATCACAAAGTAGTCAACCCCCTTCTGAAAGTGACATTGTTACTTCAATTAGTGACGAAGACTTACCCCCGGTCAGTCAAGAATCATCACTCAGTGAAGATACAACACCTTTTGTTAGTGTAAGCGTTGCTCGCCACGGCCAAGTTGATAGTACAGTTGTTGTTCAAGGAATCGTCGGAAAAGTATGGTACGGGACAACGGCAGTCGTGCCGCAAGGATTCTATTTATTTGATGAAGACGCCGTGCTATTTGTTTTTGGTGAAGTTTCCGCTAAAACAGTCCAATTAGGTAATCAAGTCAAAGTTAGTGGCATGCTAATTTATTTCTTACTTGATACAGATGTTAACGGAGCGCTTACTTATGGTTATGATGGAGCGATTCAGCTTTCAGAACCAACAATCTTAGCCAATGATAAAACTATCCATCCAATTCCTAATGGTGGTGTCCAACAAGTGCGGATTCGCGATGTTGTTAACACTGCAAGAACTGAAGATTTAACCTCGACTTATTTTGAAGCTCCAGCCATTATTGAAAAAGTCCAAGGAATGGGCTTTGTTACTTATTACCTAGGTGATGTTTCTGGTAATCAAGATGAAAAATTATTGCTTTATACATCCGCCAATGGCAAAGATCATAACTGGCTTGATCCATATGTTGGACAAACGCGGGTTATGACATTTATTGTTCACAATGCTCGGGTCGTTAGTGATGGTGTCTGGCGCATTACCCCAGTAAATGTGCTTGCACAATATACACCAACAGATAGCGAATTAGTCGATTTTGCCCTTGATCGTTTACTTACGCAATTCAAAGATAAATATGAGGCTGATGTAAACCTTGAACTTGCAAATAGCGATGTTCAAGTTCCAAATGCCACAATCTCTTATGTCTCAAACAATGCGGGAATAAATATTGTTAGTTTTGAGGGACAACTGAGCGCGGAAATTAAAATTACCGCTGCAGTTAGCGTCGAAGTGACGATTACAGTTATATTTAATGACGTGACCGCTATGAAAGTTGCAACCGTTATTTTAGATGAAATGCCTGAATTTGACACTGTTTCAATTGCAAGTGCTCGCAGCCTCGCAAGTGGAACCGACGCTTTGATTCAAGGTAACATACTAGGTTGGGCCCACTATGGCAGTGGCAGTATCCTTGGTTTTTATCTTGGAGATGAAACTTCACAAATCGTTGTTTATCTAAAAACGGTTAGTGATATTAGCTATCTATCATTATCTGAACATGTCGTCGTCAGTGGCAAAGTCACGCTTTCAACTAGAGCGGGCTTATCTTTAGATGCTGCTGAAATTGTTTTCCAAGACTATAAAGTTCATGAAGTTAATGAAGATGCGATTGAAACGATTTCACTAACCAATCTTTTACTGAAAACCGTCGAAGATAACATAACTTCCAAGGTCTATCGCGTTAATGTCACAATTACTAAAACAACAGGGATGTATCCAAACATCTACTTAAATGATCCAGAAAATATGACTGGAACAAATTTGATGCTCTACAGTACAGGCAACACTAGTGCCGCGAACCCCATTGCTGATGATAATGTTGGCGAGACACTAGATTTGTATGTAACGCTAATTTCTCGTCGCCAAGTTCAAGATCCTGCTCCAAGTGGCGATTATTGGCGGGGAGAAGTTGTTGGTCTCGCACTTTAAACTATTTTCTATAAAAATAAGGTGCTCGATTTATCGGGCACCTTTTACATTATTTGGCGGGTTGTTCGTAAGTAACAGTGACAATAATATCTTCGTCAATGTCACCAAACTTGGCGCCGAATAAGTTAACACCCCCTATATATTTAGAGTCGTCTTTTAAACCGATTTTGAGTTTGTTAATTTGTTTTAAGGTTAAACCTAGGTCGGCAATTGTCGTCGCGGAAGCTAAAGCCCCATTAATAAAGGAGCCGGAACTATTTATTGTAATGGTGGTCGGCATTCCGTATTGGGTTGAGCCATCAGGCCACCAATTTGGGGTATAGTTACCACGACGATCACCATAATCACCAGGAGACAAATATGTCGCAATCTCGACATCATTAAGCCAAAAAGTAATATGACTTTTCCAACTATTGTTATAGTTAGGGCACTCACTGCAAAGCTCTAAGAAAATCGAAATCGAACTAACTTTTGCCATACTTGCATTATTCAGCGGCAACGGGTAGGTGATATATCCTTGATAAAAGGAAATTAACTGTGCGTTAATCCGCATTGGACTCGCGAATACATTGATATCATCAAGCGGTTCTAGGACTTTTTCACTCGTACATATTGCGCACGGAGCTTTGATGTTGGCCTCAATAAAACTTCCAAGCGGAATATTAACGACTTCGCGTAAATTACTAACATCAACGACCCCATTAAAATATAAAAGCATCGAATCACAATCAATTGAAATATTCTTTTCGTTGCCTTTTCGCGAGGGGCTGGCCAAAACTTTAATTAATCCAGCTTCTTTTAAAATCTTGACATGAAAAGAAGTAGTCGAAAGTGCCACGCCTAATTGTTCGGCCAGTTCCATTAATGTATATGAACTATGCGAAACAAGTAGCAAAATTTTTCTGCGGACCGCTGAAGAGAGGGAATCACCGATTTTTTCTAGTTGTTTGTCGTCTAGTAAAGTTAAAGTGAGTTTGCGCATATGTTAATTGCTCCTTACTGATAGTTTTTTTAATTATAACACTTAATTAAGAGGTGAACTTCGATAACTTTCGAAAAAATAGAAGCATTTTTATAGAATTGAAAATCAGATGCCAAATTCCTACTTGCCTTCGCTTATAATGAAATTGTTAAAAGAACATAGCTTTAATCGAAACTCTATCGTTACATAATTTATAATCACAAAATAATTGGCTTTTCTGCGATTAGCTGTTATAAAGGAGTCCCATGAATAAAACAATGATGATGCTCACGATTACATCCTTAATTCTCACTGGTTGTCAAAACCCAGTGGAGAGTTTTTCATCATCATCATCAGAACACACGGAAATCACCTCGAGCGAAAACTTTAGTAGTAGTGATGGCTCGACCATGCCAGTTAGTGAAGAAATAAGTTCGACAACTAGTGAAACTCATCAAGAGTCTAGTGAAAATATGCAGGAGTCAGTTGAAATGAGTAAAGCTCAAGTTAATTACTCTAATCCCCGGTACACGAATGGCGAATTCGCTGACCCAACCGGAGTTTATGACGAAGTTAGTAATACCTATTGGTTATTTGCCACTGGAGGCAGAACACTTAAATCAGTCGATATGGTCAATTGGTATCCATATGGAGTTGCTTTTAATCCATTGCCAAATTGGGGAACTCCAGGTGCTGGTTTATGGGCACCGGATGTGACTAAAGTTGCCGATAAATACGTAATGTATTATTCACTTTCGACCTGGGGAGATGCTAATCCCGGAATTGGGGTTGCCTATGCGTATAGTCCGGAAGGACCTTGGATTGATAACGGTGAATTATTCCGTTCACAAGCAATTGGTGTCAACAATTCAATTGATGCCCATGCTTTTGTTACTCAAGAAAACAAGGTGTTTCTTGTTTGGGGTTCAATGCGCGGCAACTATATTGTTGAACTTACTAGTGACGGTCTTAACCTCAAAGATGGTTCCGTTGCCGAAGCGAATAAAACAAAAATCCGGGTTGCGGGTCTTGATACTTCGGTTGGATGGACAGTGGAAACCTATGAAGGTGCCTATGTGTTATGGCATAATGGGTATTATTACTTGATGCTTTCCAAGGGAACTTGCTGTCAAGGAGTTAATTCAACTTATAATGTGGTCGTTGGCCGTTCGCCAACGCCGACGGGACCATATCTAGATAATAATGGCCTTGACCTACGAGGTCGCGACCGTGGAAAATTAATGTTAAAGGGCAATGATGCGTTTTTTGGCCCTGGACACCACACAATCTTACAAGACCGTGAGGGTGATTATTGGATGTATTATCACGCGTTTACGAAAACTAGCGGTAATAATCGTGTCTTAATGATGGATAAAATTATTTGGGACCAACAAGGCTGGCCGTATATTGAAAATCTTGAGCCATCTAATTCCAATCTAGCTGGTCCTATCTATTTGCAATAAAGAAAGGAGCAATTGATGAAAAAACTATCCTTATTATTATATGTTTCAACAATCCTCTTAGTGTCATGTGGAGGAACAACTAGTTCCCAACCATCTAACACAGAGCAAACCTCTAATTTTATTGAAAGCTCATCTGATATTGAAACAACTGCTAATCCACCAAGTAGCAGTGAAGCTATTGCAAGCGTCGAACTTAGTCAATCGCTTTATCAAAACCCGGTGATTGCCACAGATTTTCCTGATCCTTCTGTCGTTCGTGATGAAGACGGATATTTTTACGCGTTTGCCACCGGAGCGAAGATGGCAAAATCACGTGATTTAGGAACATGGGAACTAATTGGCAATGCTATTTCGCGGCCAACTTGGGGAAGCAAAAACGCTGCAATTTGGGCCCCAGAAGTTAAACAAATTGGGGAACAATATGTAATGTATTATTCACTATCAGTTTGGGATGATCCAAATCCTGGCATCGGTGTCGCGACCGCCCCACACCCGGCCGGACCATGGACTGACCATGGAAAATTATTCAATTCACTAGAAATCGGGGTTAATAACTCGATTGATCCTGTTGCCTTTGTCGATGAGGGACGCGTCTATTTGATTTGGGGTTCATTCCGCGGTTTATACGGGATTGAACTTACAAGTGACGGTCTAGGCTTTATTGATGGAGAAGTAAGTAGTGCCGCGGCTAATAAAGTTCTGGTCGCTGGTTATGAGACTTCGCGTCCTCTCGAGGTAAATACTTATGAAGCGCCATATATCATCAAAAAAGGTCAATATTATTACTTATTTGTCAGTAATGGTCAATGTTGTGGCGGCGCCTATTCTTATAATGTACGGGTCGGCCGTTCAACTAGCGTATTAGGAGTTTATAAAGACAAACTAAATCGTGACTTAAAAGCCGGGGATGTGGGAACATATGTTGTTTATGGTTCAACACAATTTAAGGCGACCGGTCATAACTCCGTGGTCATTGACGATGAGGGTACGTATTGGATGCTATATCATGGCTATCCGGAAAACGTCACTAATCGCCGCGTAATGTTGCTCGACCAATTAATGTGGGATGAAGATGGCTTCCCCCACACATTAGGATATACGGCAAGTAATAACCGCAAACCTGGGCCAAAACTATATTTGACTACGCTAACAGATAATTAAGATTACTGAAAAAACAATTAAGGAGGCAGTATGAAAAATAAGAAACTACTACTATTACCACTGATGATGATGTTGACTTTAAGTGCGTGTGGACCGAATGTGTCATCGCAAGAAAGTGAAAACTCATCAACAACTTCAGAACAGATTTCAGGCAATGACTCGCAAGATTCGCTACCTAGCTCACAAGGTCAACACGGAATTACGTGGAGTGGGATTGAAAGTACCGTCGTTCAATTAGGTGATGAGTTCGACCTACTTGAAGGTGTTAAGGCTTATGACGGGATTGACGGCGAGTTAGAAGTAGTGATTGAAGAAGATGATTTCTTTACGCCTAACTACGTTTCAGGTTACACAATTACCTATAGTGCGACCAACTCTGTTAATACAAAATCAATTCAATATCGCAGCATAAACGTTGTTAAAGGTGTTAACGTCCAAAATGGTAGCTTTGAATTTCAAAAAGCTTATTGGACTTTTGATCAACCTGGTGGCACGGGGACTTTTACTGTGAGCAATGAAGAAGCTCATATTAGTGTGACCCGGGCGGGAACCGAAGCCTGGGCGCTGCAACTTTATCAAACAGGCATCCAGTTCGAAGCCAATACAACCTATGAATTATCATTTAAGGCCAAGAGTAATTATGGACGCTCAATTAGTGCGGGCTTTGAAAACGTTTCTAATAACTATTCGATGATGGTTCCCGGCTATCAAGCCGTTGAACTAACGAGTGAGTATACGAAATATTCAGTCTATGCCACGACAACGGCGGCAGTAGGCTTTGTTAAGGCCGTTATTTACATCGGCCAAAACCTCCCAATTGATGCGACCGCGTCAAATACTAATCCAATTGATTTGACACTTGATGATATTCGCGTCAGACAAGTCGAAGTTGCGCCAACAGAAAAGCGTGCAACATTCACTAACGTGGCCGACGTGAGCATTTCTAGTAAAGACCAATTTGATTTACTAGCACCGGCAAGCGTTGTCGATTATCAAGGTAATGACATTACAGACCGTGTCGAAATTTGGGGTGCAGTTCCAATTTCGGTTAATGCTAATACAAGAATGATGATTTCTTACCGTGTTGTTGATGATGAAGGAAACTTCTCGTTCCATAACCGTAGTATTCATTATTCAATCGCCAAAGCTCATCCTTACAATTTAATTAATAGTGATTTCACTAATGGTTTCCAAGGTTGGGTTGCTGATGTAAACCAAACAAACGGAACCGCGAAGGCCGATTTCGAAGCCGTTGAAGGTCAAATGGATGTCAAAATTAGCAATGGTAGTAATGACAACTGGCATATTCAACTTTATCAACAAGGAATCAGCATTAATAGTGGCAAAATTTATCGGACGACGATTGTCGCTAAAGCTTCAGTCGCCCGAAGAATGACAATCGAAATTTCTAATCCGGCCCAAAGTTTTGCTAAAGTTGCTTCAGACTTGCTTGAGTTAACTACGGAGTTTCAAACCTTCGTTCTCGAATTTAAAGCTAGTGTTTCCACTAACGCGAAATTCTCTCTTCTCTTAGGTGGACAAGGCGCAAATACTGTGAGTATTGATCGCTTTGAAAACGAAGAAATCACCGCTGGAGAAGCAACGACAATCGACTTTAGAACTTATCAAGATTATCAAGTCGTCAATGGCGATTTCAATTATGGCTTCTATGCTTGGAGTAAAGAAGCAACATATGGTGCTGACATTGTCTTCACCGAAGATCGTGCTAATAATAGCGTAATCCTCGATGTGATTAATGGTTCGACCGCTGATTGGCACGCACAAATATCCCAAGATGGCCGTAAGTTCGCCGCGGGGAAAACCTATACGATTACGGTTGAAATCGAAGCAACCCTGCCCACGACACTCGCCTTAGAAGCAGTCAACGTGATGACTGGGCCTGATAGTATCAACCAAACATTAGTTAAAACCTCGATTGCCGTCACCTCAACAAAATCATCTTTTACCACATCGTTTAGCCCAACAGTGGCATATAACACAGGCAAAATTAGTCTGCTGATTGGCTTGAGTGATATTTCAACAATTACTGTCCACTCATTGCTTGTCACGGTTGCTTAAGATGAAAGGGCGCTTACGCTTAATCATTACTCCGCTCTTGTTTAGCATGATTTTGACGGGTTGTGGCCCAGTGCCTAGTGAACAAGTCTCAACTAGTGAGGAAAGCAACCCCATTTCTAGCGAAGTAGTGAATCCTAACTACACCAACCCGGTCTTTGAACCCGTTTTAGCGGACCCTTCGATTATTCGTGGTGATGACGGAATCTTCTATGCTTACGGCACACAAGATAATGCATTATGGGGTGAGTATTATGGCGTCAAGTATGGACCAATTCTCTCAAGTCCGGATCTTGTAAATTGGACTTATGAAGATGCTGTCTTTAAAGTTTCAACCCTCCCTAATTGGGGGACACTCGGCGCGGGTATTTGGGCGCCTGATGTGATCAAATTAGGTGATAAGTACTTATATTATTATTCACTCTCAACTTGGGGTGATCCTGACCCAGGAATTGGGGTTGCTAGTAGCAATGCTCCGCTTGGACCGTGGACAGATCACGGCAAAGTATTTACTTCTAGTGAAGTCGGTGTTGGTAACTCCATTGATGCGGCCGTAGTCGTTGAGGATGGTCGTGTCTTTATGGCCTGGGGTTCATTCATTGGTATTTATGCGATTGAGTTAACCGCAGATGGCTTAGGCTTATTAAATCCGGCCACGGCTAAGACTGATAAGATTCTCCTCGCGGGAATTGATAACGGTCGTTGGGATATTAACAATCATGAAGGAGTCTACTTTAAAAAAATCAATGGCTACTACTACATGTTTCTTTCAACCGGGACGTGTTGTCAGGGTCTAAATTCTTCATATCGTGTCCTCGTTGCCCGTAGTGAAAACTTGCTAGGGCCCTATGTTGACCACAATAATCTAGCGATGGCCAATGCCCAAAATCGCGGTTCGCCAGTCGTATCCGGCAATGAACGCTTTGTTGGGGTCGGACATAATTCAATTATCGAAGATGATGCCGGTGATTATTGGATTCTCTATCACGGCTTTGATACAACTAAAGAAGCCCAATACGGAACCACCAACCGTAGAACACTGCTAATTGATAAGTTGGAGTGGACTAACGATGGATGGCCCTATGTGCAGAATCAAGGTGCTAGCAGTAGCGCCACAAAACCTTACATAAATTTATAGGAGGAACTATGAAAACTAAAAATATTAGCTTGTTTGGCTTACTAGGAGTTTTACTTCTTAGTGCCTGTGGTCCAACCCCAGGTGAGAGTATCTCGCAAGAACCAGTTTCGATGGATAGTGAAGGGAACATCATCTTTAACGATGTGCAAATCACTTATGGTAATCCGATTACGGGTAGTGACGGGACGGCAATGAGAAGACTCGTCCGTGAATTCAACGCTGAATTCGAGGGACAAATTAACGTTCAAGAAACCTTTATGTCGGAACTAGAATATTACGAATCACTCAATATCACAATTCCAATGAAACGCGCGTATGACGTGGCCCTTGTTCACTCATATAAAGTTGCGGCTTTTGCCAATAAAAATTTGCTCTTTCCAATTGCAGATTTAATTGAAGAAGCCAAAATTGAAATTTCGCGCGAAGATTACTTACCAGACGTATTTGATTCAATGTTATTTGATGAGCAACTATACGGAGTCCCCCTTGATATTCATACAACCGTACTTTATTACAATCAGGATTTACTTGATCAATATTCAGCAACGGTACCAACTAAACGCAGCGAGCTCATCGCCGCCGCAAAAAAAATGCCTAACACCAATGCGGGTGGCTGGGGAATGCCACTTGCCGCGGCATGGCCGAGCGAATATATTTATACAACCGCCTTTTATCAATTTGGCGGGGTCGAAATTGATAGTGAAGCTAATCCATCATATAACAATCAAATCGGGGTTGATGCACTTAAATCAGTCGCGGATTTAATCCACGTTGAAAAAATCTCACCCCTTAATGTTTCGGTTGATAGTGACTTAATGTTATTTAATCAAGGTAAAGCCATGTTCCATATTAACGGGGACTGGATGATTAATAGCATGAAAGAATCAGGCATCAATTTTGGCGTCACTTCGCTTTCAAAGATGTTTAACGAAACAGGCGCATCCGCGGATAAAATGGCCAGTCGCGCCCATACATTCGTCCTGCCACAAGGTCGTAATCAAACCCTTAAACAACAAGCCTCACTGACCTTCATGAAATGGATGACCGAACATGCTTATATTTGGGCAGAAGGTGGCGGTCACGTCCCTGCCAGTAATATTGCCCGTGAAAGTGAAGAATATTTAGCCCTTCCCCATCACGCAGATTACGGAAATGTTCTTGATTTCAAATTAAATCCAACTTCACCATATTACTACGAAGCTTTTTCTCCGGTTTTCCAACAAGTAACTAAAGCCTTACAAACGCCTAGTTACAATGCGCTTGAATTACTTAATCAAGCCGCTTCAGAAGGTCGTCAATTAGTCCTTGAGGCTAAATCCTCCTAAGGAGTTAATCATGATGGAAGCTAGAGTTAAACCAAAAAAGTCTAAATTAAAGCGCCTCTTAGTAATTGCTAAGAAGAACTGGGTGATTGCCCTCCTCGCGGCACCATTTTTAGTAATGTTTGCCGTCTTCTTTGTTTACCCACTTTTCTATGGTGCCTACATTAGTCTCTTTAAATGGAATTTATTTGACAGCTCGGCTTCCGTCTTTGTCGGTCTCGAGAATTATCAAAAGATTCTCTTTGGCGTCGGTGAGATTACTTTATGGTCGCAATACTTTTGGAATGCACTTAAAAACACACTTATTTTCGTTGTTTTTAGTGTCTTTCTGCTTATTACGATTCCACTTTTTATCGCAATCTTACTTGACCTTGAACCACGTTTTTATAAATTGTTCAGAGTATTATTCTTTCTTCCAACGATTCTTTCCGTTTCGGCGGTGGCAATTATTTTTAAGTGGCAATTTGATACCAACAATGGATTTGTTAACGCGTTTATTGAATTATTTGGCTTTGACCGTGTTAGTTGGCTTAACTCTCAACCCGGAGCGTGGATTGCAATTCTTGTCACCACTGTTTGGTGGACGATTGGCACTAACACCGTTATCTTTAGTGCGGGCTTAAAAGAAGTTGATAAACAAATGTATGAGGCCGCTGAATTAGAAGGCTGCAACTATCCGCAGGTGTTATGGTACATCTCGTTACCAAGTATTCGCCCGCAGATGTTTCTGGCGATGATTAACACGACAATTGCAAGTTTTGGTATTTATGGTCAAGCAGAAATTCTCACGGCAGGCGGACCTGATCGTTCGACAACCGTGATGATGATGGTCATCCGCGGATTATTAACCGGAGCCAATGCCCAACCAGGACTTGCCACCGCGATGGCCATTCTTTTCGGGCTGTTAATTATGGCGGTGGGCAGTGCGCAGGCCATTTACAATAAAAAGAAAGGGGCGGCATAAATATGGCAATTAGAGCATCGAAAAAAAGACGGAAAATTGTCGCTTTCTGGATTTTGCTTGTTTTAGCAATTATTTGGATCTTCCCACTTTTATGGGCCCTTGGCACCTCATTTAAATCAACCCAAGAAATAACTAATAATGTCCTCGCAATTATCCCTAATAAGTTTACCTTTGATAACTATAGGAATCTATTTGCTAATTATGATGTTTATCCAATCTTTAGTTGGTTACGCAATTCCTTTTTAGTTGCGACAATTCATACACTTTTATATGTTTTTATTATTAGTATGGCCGCTTATGCTTTTGGAGTCGCACGCTGGAAGGGTCGTAATTTCATTTTCGGAATTATTCTTGCAACGATGATGATTCCTGGCGTTATTAATACGATCCCGGTCTTTTCGATGGTCATTGAATTTGGCTGGTTAGACTTTGACATTACTTCCTTCTTGGCGCTAATTATGCCAGGTCTTGGTGGTGTGTTTGGTCTGTTTATTGTCCGTCAATTCTTCCTAGGCATTCCCTATGAGCTAATTGAGAGTGCAAAATTAGAAGGCTTAGGGCATGCGGGAATTTTCTTTAAGCTTGTTTTACCTTTAGGAAAATCAGCGTTGATGGTTGCGGGCTTATTTGCCTTTATGGCGACATGGAATGATTATTTATGGCCTTCAATTATTGCCTCAGTCATTCAAAATCCACAGTTTTATACATTGCAAACGGGTCTCGCGACGATGCAAAGTAATACGAACTATGAATATGGACAAACGATGGCTGCTGCCATTGTTTCAATCATTCCTGTACTAATTGTTTATATGTTTGTGCAAGATAAAATTATTGAAGGTGTCTCGCACACCGGATTCAAGTAGGAGAGTAAAATATGATTTATCGCAATGAATATCCGCGGCCAGATTTTGTCCGCGACAACTGGATGAGTTTAAATGGGCCGTGGAAGTTTGCGTTTGATGACGACAAAGTTGGTCACAAGCAAAAATGGTTTTTGGGTAAAGATTTTGATAAAGATATCAACGTACCTTTTGCCTTTCAAACAATTTTAAGCGGTATTAACGACCCGAGTTTTCATGATGATATGTGGTATCAAAAAAACATTAAAGTCCCTGATACGATGAAAGGTAAACGTGTCCTCTTAAATTTTGAGGCAGTTGATTACTTTTGTGAAGTTTACGTCAACGGGCAGTTTGTTGGCACCCACACTGGCGGGCAAACTGGCTTTAGTTTGGATATCAGTAAATATCTAACATGGGAACAAGAAATCGTTACTGTGTTCTGCCACGATCCATCAGAAGATGAATACTTGCCGCGCGGTAAGCAATATTGGAAGGAAAAACCCGAATCAATTTGGTATAACCGTACATCAGGAATTTGGCAAAGTGTCTGGCTATCAGCAGTGGAAACCGACTATGTAAAGTCAGTTAAAATAACGCCTCTATACGATGACGGAAAAGTTGAAATCGCCCTTGAGGTTACAAATGTAGCGATTTTACCAACACTAGTGATTGCCGGGGAAAAAGTCGCAGTTGATTTTGTTAAAAATGATGATAACCATCTCGTGGCGCGCTATCAAGTGTTTAAGAAACAACAAGATATTGAAATGAAATCTTGGTGTCCGGATAATCCTTATTTATTTGATTTAGTCATCAATTATGGACTAGACCAGGTTAAAACCTACTTCGGTATGCGAAAAATTTCGGCTAAAGATGGGCACATTTATCTTAATAACCGCCGCTACTATTTAAAGCTCGCGCTCGATCAAGGCTACTTTAAAGAAGGACTGCTCACACCACCAACCACGGAGATTCTCAAAGATGATATTTTGATTGCTAAACGCCTTGGCTTTAATGGGGCGCGTAAACATCAAAAGGTCGAAGATAAATATTATTTATATTATGCTGACCAACTTGGCTTTCTTGTTTGGGGTGAGATGGCTAGTTCAATCAAGTTTAGTGAATTAAGTGCGGAACGTGATATGAATGAGTGGAAACAAGTTTTGCCTCGCGATTACAACCACCCCTGCATTATTGCTTGGGTTCCGCTTAATGAATCATGGGGTGTTCCAGAGATTCGGACCGACAAGCAACAGCAACAACACGCCCTTGACTTATATAACTACATTAAGAGATATGACCCAACCCGCCTTGTAATATCTAATGATGGCTGGGAGTTAACAACCACTGATATATGCGCCATCCACAACTATAGACATGGAGCGCTCGATGACGAAGTGACGCGCAAAAAATTCCGCCACGATCTTAGTAGTAAAGAAGCGATTCTTGCCTCAACTCCGGCTGATAAACCTATTTACGCTGATGGATATCGCCATCAAGGCGAACCAATTATGCTCACAGAGTTTGGGGGCATCAGTCTTGTTGTTGATGGTGAAGGCTGGGGTTACACCTCGGTACATAATGCGCAAACGTTAATTGAAGAATACGGCCGTATTCTTGATGATATCGCAAATTCTTCGGTGCTAGCGGGCTATTGCTACACGCAATTATATGATGTTGAGGTTGAAGTTAATGGGCTACTGACTTATGAGCGCAAGCCCAAAGTTGACCCTAAAATCATCAAAGCACTCAATGACCGGTTTCCCGATTATTACTAGACTAACTACTTAGGCTGAAACTGAGTTTGTAAGCACTCAGTAAATATAAAACACAATTTGATAAAGGAGGAAATATGAAAAAACCATCAAAATTGTTATTTCTAATTA
>DATESG010000041.1:0-2344 GCA_035270925.1 Bacilli bacterium
ATATATAGATATTGAAACAGGAGATTACATTTTGCGCTTATTTACAATTTTACCTGATAATTTCTTTTCCATTCTTGCGAGTAAAAACAAAGATATTTATGCTGAGGCATTACTTGTGCTTTATCATTCTTTGCAAACTGATGAACTCGCAATCAAGAAAAGTGACTTTATAAGAACATTGCGCGATAAATATCGTGATATTATTCTTGCGCTCGATGTAAGCGAAGAAGAAGAAAATTCTGAGGAAGATAGTGACGACTTTAAAAGTGAAGATCTCCCCGCAAAAGCCGCCTTGGTGGTTAGGCGTTTAGAAGAGTGCGGCTGGATCGACGTTGAAATTGATTCTAATACTTTTGAAGAATATCTAGCGCTACCAAGTTATACGATCTTATTTTTAACTTTGCTTGATGAACTAACTAGTGAAGATAGCGGCGAATATATCTCGCTTGTCCACGCGACCTACACCGAACTTAAAAGCGAAGATGAGGAGCGCGATGAATTTCTTTACGCCACGCTTATTAGAGCTTATGAGTCGACAAGAAAACTCAAAACTGAACTTGTAACGCTGGGACATAGTATTCGTATTTTCCAAAACAGACTAGGCCGAGTTTTTTCCACCAACTCCATTCTTGCTGATTATTTTGATCAATATAAATCGCGTGTCAGTGACCGCTACTATCACCCCCTTAAAACTTTTGATAGTGTTGCTAAATTTAAACGGCCAATTATTGCGATTTTACAAAACTGGTTACGTGATGAGGAAGTTAGATCGCAATTAGTGATGCAATCGCTAATGTGGACCCGAAATATTAATAGAGTCGAGGCCGAAAAAGACATCATCGCCAAGATTAACTATATTTGTGATATGTATGACACGCTTGATGAGATGATTGAACAAATCGACAATAAACACCAAGAATATACCAAAGCTAGTGCTAGTAAAATTTTATATCTTAATAACTCTGATAAGACAGTTAAGGGCCATCTAGATAACATCTTTAAACACTACGCCGAAATGGCCCAAAACGATGAAAACATGCGGCCACTAATAAGTGGAATCCGTGAAGCAATCAATATGTCCCATCAAGGTTACATTACACCAGATTCAGTTGGTCTTCCAATTTTAAGAAAATATAAAGTTGAAGGCTCAGCACTTGAAATTTATGATTTTGAAGATATTAGTGAAATGTTGATGGAAGGCTTCCTTGACGGAACCAGAAATACATTTACCGATAAGCGCATCTTCGAATTTATGGAGTTAGCATTTGCTAACGAACACGAATTACAGATTGAAGATATTCCACTTCCCGACTTCGATGCCTTCATCCTTCTCATCCTTGCAAGTATAAAAACAAGTGATGAAAAGTGCTTCTATGAGATTGAATCACATGAAGGTCACACAATTAATTATGGATATCGTCTGCCGAAACTAACGTTTATCAGAAAGGAACTTGAAGCATAATGTTTGAAGAAGATTTATTAAAACTATCACGAGTCGACCAAGATCAGTTCGCCAAAGTTGTCAACAGTTTATTGTTGAGTTCATTTTGTGTGCGCGATTATTTTGACCGTCGTGAGAAAACAATCAAAATTAATCCGCAGTTTCGCTTTCTAGAACGTTATTATGACATGATTGCCTCCTATTTTGCCTATAGTGGCTGGCGTTTAGAAAAAGATTTACTCGCCGGGGTCTTTTATATTCTTAATGAGTTTGAAGATAATAGAATTAGATTTGACCGTGATGTCTCGCTCGTTCTATTCGTCTTACGTCTCATCTATGAAACCGAAAAAAGTCAATCCAACCAAACAAGTGAATCAATTTACTTAACGACGCCACTCGTGCTAAAGGTCATGTATGAACGCAGTATTAGCATTCCTAATAAGAAACTTAATGGCCGACTAATTGGCCGCGCACTCAAGGTTTTATCTGATCACAATATCGTCACAAAAGTTAGTGGGTCCTATGATGAAGGAAATGCAACTTTCTATTTATTACCTTCAATTCTTTTTGCGGTTGATCAACAAAAGATCGTCGCAATTTCCGAAGCGCTCGATAAGTTAAACGGAACCAATCTCGGTTCGGGTTTGGAGGACAGTGAATGAGAAGTCTAAAAAAAGTCAAAATTATTAATTGGCACTATTTTTGGAATGAGACGATTAATATTGAACCAATCGTTTTTCTTACCGGACTTAATGCCAGCGGAAAATCAACTTTAATTGATGCTTTACAACTTATTTTACTAGGTGATACCACTGGTCGCTACTTTAACAAGGCGGCCATGGAGAAATCAAACCGGACGCTTAAGGGTTATCTTCGCGGTGAACTCGGTGACACGCTTGAGGG
>DATESG010000042.1:0-12277 GCA_035270925.1 Bacilli bacterium
GTGTTAAACTTTATATATGTTAAATTTTGTTATTATAGATACGGCAAAACATGAATTGATTGTCGAAAAGTCACGATTTATCGCCTATATAAGCCCGATAAATAGTGAGGAAGATTTTGTGAGTTTTAAAAAGAATGTAAAAAAGGATGCCCCTGGCGCACGCCATTATCCTTATGCTTATAGCTACGAATCGACAGCAAGAGCAAGTGATGATGGTGAACCTAGTGGGACCGCAGGGCGACCTTTATTAGAACTAATTAACAATCACAATTTGAACAATCTTGCTTTAATTGTGGTCCGCTACTTTGGAGGAACATTATTAGGTGCTGGCCGGCTTCTAAGAACTTATGTGGATACAGCAAATCAAGCGTTAAATTTACTTGATAAATATATCGTGATTGAGAGTCAAATTTATGAAGCAAATATTAAGAGTGCCGATTTGGGACAAATTGAATATTTGCTTGCTAAAAACAAGGTCGAAATTATCAAACGGGAATATAATGGTGAAGAGGTCAGACTAACATTTAATGCCGAAGTAGGTTTAGATGTTGAAAAAGTCTACAACCTTCAAGCAATTAAACTTGAGCGAAGTAAACTTTATAGAAAAGAGGAATAAGATGCAACATCAAGTAAAAAAAGAGAAAACAAATGAGCAAAGTAACGTAAAAAAACTCATTGGAATAATTTCAGGTAAAGGTGGAGTTGGTAAATCATATACTACGGCTATGCTCGCCTTAAGCCTTAATGAATTGGGTTTTGAAGTAGGAATTTTGGATGCCGATATTACCGGTCCCTCAATTCCACACATGTTTAAAGTGACGGAGAAAGCTTATGGCGATCAAACTTCGATTTATCCGCATGTTGTTGATGAATTAGGAATCAAAATTATCTCCGCCGCGATGCTTTTAGAGGACAACGAAGATCCGCTTATTTGGCGCGGGCCATTAATTAGCGATTTAATTAAACAATTTTATAACATTGTCAATTGGGGGGAATTAGATTATCTATTAGTTGATTTCCCACCAGGCACAAGTGACGTGGCCCTAACGGCAATGCAGTCGCTCCCGCTAGATGGACTCGTAATTGTCACGACCC
Organism: Bacilli bacterium; assembly: GCA_035270925.1. GTDB lineage: Bacteria > Bacillota_I > Bacilli_A > RFN20 > CAG-826 > DATESG01. Next base: position 1,096 of record DATESG010000042.1, read on the forward strand.
CCCAAGATATGGTCGGAATCATTGTTAAAAAAGCTATTAATATGGCGCAAAAATTAAATGTTCCAATTCTAGGGGCCGTTAACAATATGGCTTATATGGAATGTCCAAATTGCAATGAAAAGATATATATTTATGGCGAGAACAGTCAAAAGCACATCGAAGAACAACTAGGGATTCCGCTCCTTGGAGAAGTCCGACTAATTCCTGGTAACGTTAAAGCCTTTGATCAAGGCGACTATCAAAATTTAGTTAAAGATGACTTCACAGCCATCGCGCAAAAAATTACAAAAAGAGGAAACTAAGGATGAACAATAAATCATTTTCAAAAAGAAGAGAAGCACTACTAGACAAATTGCCAGATAATAGCCTCGTCATCGTCTTTGCCGGAGTCCCACATAAGGCAAGCGCAGACGCCGAATATCCATTCCAAGTTAATACGAACTTTCTTTATCTAACAGGCATTAAACAAGAGCATAGTGTCCTTGTCCTGGCTAAAATCGATCAAGAAAGGTTTTCCTATTTATTCATCGATAGTTTTGATGAACTCAAAGAAAAATGGACTGGTAAAAAACTTAAACCAGAGCAAGCAATCAAAATTAGTGGAATTAAAAACATTTTGTTCACCGATCACCTTGAAAGTAAAACGGATGATTTCTTACTAAACACTTCTACATATGGTGAGGTTGCTCATGTTTATTTAGATTTAGAACCAGAACTATTTATCGCCAAAAAGATTACAACCCATGAATACAAACTCGAATTAGAAAATAAATATCACGTTAATGTTGAAAACGTTTTCCCAGAAATTGTTAAATTACGGATGATTAAGGACGATGAAGAAATTAAGGCACTAAAAGAAAGTATTAGCCTTACTAACAAAGCGCTAAATATTGTCATGAAGGCAATCAAGGACGGCCAATATGAATATAAAATTGCTAATCTTTTTGAATATGTAATCAAGGATCAAAAAGCCGGTCTTTCATTTCCAACCATTGCCGCTAGTGGAGCTAATGCAACGATTCTTCACTATGTTGACCTTGCAAGTAAGATGGAAGATGGACATTTATTGCTCCTCGATCTTGGGGCAAATTTGACCGACTATCGTGCTGATATTAGTCGGACCTATCCAGTTGCAGGCGTCTTCAATCCACTCCAACGTCAAATTTATGAAATCGTGCTAGCAACGAATAAAGCCGTAATTGAATTTATTCGCCCAGGTTTAACGCTTGCCGAACTTCAAGCCTTTACCATTGAACTCATGGCCGCTAAATTATTAAGCGCCGATTTAATTAAGACTAAGGAAGAAATCTCTAAATACTACTATCACAACGTCAGTCATCATTTAGGACTAGACACCCATGATCAATCACTTCGTGAACTAAAATTAGTTCCAGGTAACGTCATTACCGTAGAACCGGGACTGTATTTTGCTAACTACGGAATTGGCATTCGAATTGAAGATGATGTCGTTGTGACAGAAGACGGGGCGCTTAACTTATCAAGTGAAATTATCAAAGAAATTGCCGATATCGAAAAATACATGAAACGGAAATAGTAATGATGGAAAAGTATATTTTAACAATTGATCAAGGAACAACCTCGACTCGTGCGATTTTATTTAATCAACAAGGTAAGATTGTCCATAGTGCTTTTAAAGATGTTAAATGTATTTATCCCCATCCTTCTTATGTCGAAACTGATGCACTCGAGCTGTGGTTGAGTGTGCTCGCAGTTGTTAATGAAGTGCTGATTAAGGCTAATTTGACCCTAGAATCTCTTGATAGTGTTGGCATTACCAACCAACGCGAAACGACAATCGTTTGGGATAAAACGACAGGAATGCCTGTTTATAACGCGATTGTTTGGCAAAGTCGCCAAAGTGCAAGTTATTGTGAAGAACTAGAATCAAAAAAAGATTTAATTTTCAAAAAAACCGGGCTTACAATTAACCCATATTTTAGCGCATCTAAAATTCGCTATATTCTTGACCATATTAAAGATGGACAAGCTCGGGCCGAACGCGGTGAACTCTTGTTTGGTACGGTTGATAGTTGGTTAATTTATAAGCTCACCAATGGTCGTGTTCATGCAACGGATATTTCCAATGCCTCACGAACATTGCTGTTTAACATATTTACAAAAAGTTGGGATGATGAATTACTGAATCTGTTCAATATTCCCTCCGCGATGGTCCCAAAAGTGAATCCTTCTAGTTATGTGTTTGGTTACACTGAATTTTTAAAGACAGCTGTTCCGATTGCCGGAGTGGCGGGGGATCAACAAGCTTCCTTATTTGGTCATTTATGTTTAGACAAAGGTGAAAGTAAGTCGACGTATGGAACCGGTTGCTTTATGCTGATGAATATTGGCAATAAACCGCTTTTAGCCGAGGGCGGCTTACTCACGACGATTGCTTGGCAAATCGGCAATAAAGTCACGTATGCTTTTGAAGGTAGTGTCTTTGTTGGTGGCGCGGCTGTGCAATGGCTGCGCGATGAAATGTGTTTAATTAAGACGGCCAAACATAGTGAAAAAGAGGCGTCGAAAGCAGTTAAAAATGATGGTGTCTACGTCGTACCTGCCTTTGTTGGCTTAGGGACACCTTATTGGGATGATAAAACTCGTGGAGCGGTCTTTGGTCTTACACGTGGAACTAGCAAAGCGGAATTTGTGAGAGCGACATTAGAATCAATTGCCTATCAAACTAAAGATGTATTCGGTGTCATGGAGAGTGCTTCGAAAATTGATTTAAAGCGTCTTCAAGTTGATGGTGGCCCGACGGCAAACGGTTATTTGATGCAGTTTCAAGCCGACATTCTTGCCACACAAATTCGTGTCGCTAAAATCGTTGAAACGACAAGTTTAGGGGTCTTTTTTCTCGCCGGACTGCAAACAGGATTTTTTACTTCAATCAATGAAATTAAGAAGTTGAAATATGAGGGGACAATTTATCGTCCTAAGATGGAAGAAGCAATGCGTGTATCTTTATATAATGGCTGGAAACGGGCAATTAAAGCCACGCAAATGTTTAGTGAATAGAATTAGAAACAAGACATCTGCTCTTGTTTTTTCTTTATTGAAAAAGAGGGTCATCTCCCTTACAATTAATCTATGAATGAACGACTCTTTACTTATGACTATATTGTCGCTCCGGTCCAACTTCATCGGCATATTTTAAGATTAAAAGCCGATAATCCCCGTACACAAACTAAACTTATTTCTAAGGAAGAACTCATTAACAGTTTAACTTTTAAAGTTGAAGCAGATGCAATTTATGAAATCATTGAAAATTTCCAGTTTTCTTATCAAAAGGCGAAGAATTATTTAGATAACTTAGAACATTTTAGCAAAAGTGACATGACCGCAAAATTAAGAGAAATGTTTGACGTTTATGAGCATCTTTTAAGCAAAGGAATGGTTAAATTCGATGAAACAAACTTTGTTTATCAAAATAAATCAGCACTTTTGATCAATTATTCTTCACTAGATAGCGAGTTAATCTCAACTCTAAATAAGCTTGAAATTAGACATGAATTTTATCAGGTTGCAGCAAAAACTAAGACGATGCAAATTAGAACATTCTCAGATGTTGGTCAAGAAACGCAATTCTTTTTTAACCAAGTAGCGGAACTATTAGCCAATGGAGTAGCGCCCCAAGATATCTACGTTTTTACGCCCGCCAGTGCTTATGAACATGATTTTAAACTTTGGGTGCAGGAATATAACATCCCACTCAATGTTTTTAACACGAAACCACTTTATAACTTTCCACTTGTCCAGGATTTATTCAGGCAAATTGGTGAGCATGGACCTGATTTAGAAGTTTTTTTAAACGAGAAATTCAACCAGACTAAATTAGCACCAGAATTAGTGGAAACGCTAAAAATTATCGGGCGCTTTCCCCAAAAAAACCTGACCTTGAAGCTTTATTTAGAATTACTTAAAGACCAGATTAGTAAGAAAGAACTAATTATAAGCGACTACGCGAACTCGCTTCCTACCCTTCAAACTTTACCGCTATTTTTAAGTGAAAAACATATCTTTATTCTCGGCTTTAGCAAAGGGCGATATCCGCTTGTTTCACTTGATAATGAATTTATTTCCGACAAAGAGAAATCTGCGGTTGGCCTCAATACTTCTAAATTAACAAATGAAATAAACAATGATTTACTTAGACAAGTACTAACAACAGATAATTATTTTCATCTTTCATTTTCGCAAAGTGTCGAGGGCCAAAAACAAATCCTTAGTGATCTTGTTGAAGAATTTAAAATGGAAGTTGTTACAGACAATGTTCCTCGTGTTTTTTACAATAAAACGTATTTAGAGAGTTATTATGCCAGTCTCGTCGACAATCTACGTAAATATAATGCCTTTGACAGCAAAATCGATCTACTTTATCCCTTGTTAAGTGAAAACAATTATTCAACCTATGACAATAAGTTTACAGGGGTTAATCATTTTCGGGCTGATTCACCTCTTTCACTCTCATTTTCGCAAATTGATACATTTTATGGCTGCCCATTTCGTTACTATCTAGATCGAGTTTTGAAACTAAGAACAACTAGTAATGTTTTAAGTTTGGAGATTGGAAATTTGTTTCACCATTTAATGGAAATTAGTGATCATAAGCCAATTGACCTAGAATCTGAAATCGATACTTTCTTGAGCACTAATGAATTTGCGGCACGTGAAAAAATGTTAATTCGGGGCATGAGTGAAATTTTTAAAGTTGGTCTTAGATTAAAAGGCGAACTTGAATTACAAATGAAGATGGAAAAGACCAACGCTGAAATAGATGTGCATTTACAATTAGATGAGCTTACATCAATTAAAGGTCGGATTGATCGTGTTTATGAATTAAAAAATGGTGGTCTTGTCTTAATCGATTATAAGACTGGCGTTAAACGTTTTAACGTGAACCAAATTGAATATGGTAAGAGTCTTCAACTTCCGATTTATGCGCTAATGAGCATTAATGATGAGCGTTTTAAAGACAAATACATTTTAGGACTGTTTTTACAAAAACTTAAGCAAGAAGGAATCCTAATTTGTGAAGACGAAGAAGAAAGATATCAACATTTTAAGTCTCAATTTAAGATGAGTGGAATTATGTTAGATGATTCAGGCAAACTTGAAGAATTTGATTCGACTTTTATGGGAACACATTCTAGTTTTGTGACCGGGCTTATGTATAGTAATGCCCAAGGCCGTTTTCATGCAAAGGCGCCAGTGTTTAAAACTGATTTCTTTGATGAAATCGCAAATAGAGCAAAAGATAAAATCACTGAGGCAGCAAGACGAATTAGAAAAAACGACTTTGTGGTCACGCCACTTTTAATTGATAAAGATGATGCATGTGGTTTTTGCCCCTTTGCTAATGTTTGCTATAAAAAGAAAGAAGACTATATTGTTGTCAACACTAAAGCAACTGAGGAGGATAACGATGGAACTGAATGATTTTTCCTCCAAACAACAAAAAGCTATTTTAATAAAGGATGGTAATGTTCTTGTTTCAGCAGGAGCCGGAAGCGGAAAAACGGCGGTTTTAATTCAACGCCTATATGAAATTCTTAGTAGCAATGATGCACAAATTGACGAACTACTCGTTTTAACATTTACCAACTTTGCCGCCAAAGAACTTAAAGTCCGGCTTAAAGAAAAACTCAATGGTCAAGCTGATACTTTGAATATGGCTGGTCTAGTTGAGGCTAGCGATATCACAACATTCGATAGTTTTGCACTTAAACTTGTTAAAAAGTATAGTTATATTCTTGATTTAAATCCCAATCTTTATGTTTTCGATCAAGGTTTATATAATATCAAGCGTCGTCAATTTATTGAAGAAATCCTCCAAGCCAAATATCAGAGTAATGATCAAGCGCTTTTAGCATTTGTAAGTAATTATCTTAAAACGAATGATGAAGATTTGTTCGCTCTAATTATCGACTTTGATCAAAAAGCCAATCTTGAAATTAATTTACAAGAATATGTTGAAAACTACATTAAAAACAACTATAGCGACGAGGCGTTTGCACGTAATTTAAGCGACTACACAGCAATGATTAAACAAAAGTTAGACGAAATTTTTGAACTAATTAATCTCATCGATAATGATGAGGCGCGGATTCCTTTTGAAGAATGGGCCTTAGAACTTAGTGGTCTTTCAACCTATGAAGATTATCTAAAAGTAATCCCGACCCTTAAACTTAAGCAAATTAGTCGTAAAATAGACAAGGAAGATTATCTCGACGATTTAGATTTAATTGCCGAAATTAAAGATAAAATTACAAAAAAACTAGGCATGTATTTTTTAGTTGGGACTGTGAGTGAACATCAAATTGCTTTCGCCCGGGAAAAAGCTGTCGCCGAATTTGTGGTCAGTCTTTACCAAGAACTCCAAGGCAAAATGGACCACTTCAAGCAAACACATAACATTTACACATTTAGCGATATCGCACGCTTTGCTTATCAGATTGTTAGCTCCGCTGATGCTAATCAAAGTATCAGAAACAGTTACAAATACATTCTCGTTGACGAATATCAAGATACTAGTGATATCCAAGAGGCATTTGTGCAAGCAATTGCTAAAGATAACGTTTATATGGTTGGAGATATTAAACAATCAATATACGGCTTTAGAAACGCTAATCCAAAAATCTTTGCTGGTAAGTACGAACTTTATGATAAAGCTCAAAATGGCACCTTAATTAATTTAGTTGATAATTACCGTTCAAGATCAGAAATTGTTGATGGCGTCAATCAGATGCTCAACGAAATCATGACAAATGAGTTTGGCGGAGCGGAATATCAAAAGGCACATCAAATTGGCTTTGGTAATAAAACTTACGATAATTATGTAGTGGAAGCGCAGACATATGGCCTCGATGTCTTCTATTATGAAAATGAACTACACATGGATAATGACCAGCAAGAAGCTTACCTCGTTGGCATCGACATTATTAACAAAATCAAGGCAGGTTATCAAGTTTATGATGGTAAATTAAAAGCAAATAGAAATGCTCGCTTTAGTGATTTTACCATTTTATGTCGGAAGCGAAAGTTCCTTGGTCAATACTTACAAATATTTAACGACTTACAAATTCCCCTTTCTACATCTGATAATGTTGATGCAAAAACTAATAATGTTGTCCAGGTTCTAATGAGTGCTTTACAAATATTTCTAGCGATTAAAACAGGGGTTTTTGGCGATGAATTTCGGCTTGCATTTGCAAGTTTTGCCCGCGGATTCGCTGTTAAAATGGATGATCAATTACTTTACGACTACATTGCCAATAAATCGCTTCGCTATCGTGATAGTGAATTATTTGCGACATTTAAAGGACTGGTTGCTAAATATAGTGATGCACCAGCTTCAATTGTGACGGAAGCGATTATCAATAGTTTTTCGCTCCACAAGAAGATTATCACTCTCGGAGATGTCGCTAATAACCGCCAAACACTTGTGACTATTATTAAATTGATTGCAAGCCTAGAGGCGCTAGATATGGATTTCGCGGCTATTGTTGCACATTTTAACTTTTACGATGAAAACGATGAAAAACTAGAAGTCACCCTCGCGGATAATGTCGAAGACGCGGTGACTTTAATGACCATTCACGGCTCTAAAGGCTTGGAGTTTCCAATTGTCTATTTCGTTGGTTTTTCCAGCCAATTTAATTTTTCAGCGCTGACTCATACCTTTAAGGCTTCGAATAATCATGGATTAATTCTGCCTATGGGGAAGGTTAATAAGGCACACAGTATTAACTATCATCTTGAGTATCATGAAAACCTCCAACAATTAATTAGTGAAGAAATCAGGCTCTTATATGTAGGTCTAACAAGACCACGGGAAAAGATGATTATCCTCGCTCCCGTCAAAGATAAAGCGATTAGCCGTAATAAATTAAGTGCTAAATCACTGCTTAATCTACTAGAAACAAGTAAATACTACCATCTTTGTAAACGCGAAGTGAAACTAGGTACAATTATTAAAGCCCCTAAAAATAGCAAAATTAGTAGTGAAAAATTTTTATTCCAACCATTTCCATCAACCTTAGTCAAAAACATTAAAAATCACGCCTCAGTGTTACCAGATTTAACTTCTAGACCCGAACAAGAACTACTCACCTATGGGCAAACACTTCATCGTTTCTTAGAAGTTGTCGACTTAGAAAGTAAAGAGACTAGTTTCATCAAAAACAGCGATGACAGATCTAAAATCGATAAAGTCCTAACGCTAGAGATATTTAATGGAGTGACTAGGGCAAATGCATATCGTGAATATAGATTTTATGAACAAGCGACCAACTTAGAAGGGATTATTGACCTCTTTATAGTTCGTCAAACACATATTGATTTGATAGACTTTAAACTCTTTAATATTGCTAGCGATAAATATGAAAAACAACTAGATTATTACGCGAACTATCTAGTCAAAACATTTAATCTGCCAGTAAAAATTTATCTACTCTCAATTTTGAAGAGTCAATATACCTATATTAAAACTGTAAATTAGATGATATCATATACTCATGCAACGACAATATAGTGCCCTTGATCAACAAGGCTTTTCCAATCTTCTGACCATGCTTGGCTTCGGCCAAAATATTAATGCTGAGTATTTATATGAACGTTATTTAGAAGTCCTTGAAGTTTATGATATGATTGCTGATCAATATCCTAGCTATGCTTTACAAAATCTAGATAACGTCCGACTTATTTTATACTTGGTTAATGATTATTTTTATCGGCTTGATGGACTTGAAAACCCGGATGAAACATCGAATAATGATGCATTTATCGCCCTTTTGGTCAATAGTGTCGTGGATAAATATGCAGCAGATGTCCACTTTAAATACGATCCCAAGAGGATGGTTACCCAATTTTATCCGCCAATTTCGACAATTAACGTCTTCACTAATTTCATCTTAAAAAAACTCGAACTCTTCAAAAAGCAAGAACCATCAAAAACATTAGTGATTGATATGCTTAATAAATCATTTAGTCTTGTTAAAGCGATTACAACTTTGCTAGTTAACGGTTTTGAAACTGAAGCATTTACAACCTGGCGGACGATGCACGAGCTAGAGGCGACGCTCATTATTCTCACTAAATATGGCCCCGATGTCATTAATGGATATTTAGAACACATGCATTATGCCGATGCCTTCAATAAAATTCTGCCGACCGATCAAGGTGATGAAACTTTTGCAAGTATTAAAGAAGAGATGAGAAAGTTGGGTTTAAAGAGTAAAGACACGAAACGGTTTATTGAATATGGTTGGCTCCGTTATGTCCCTGACATTGATAAATCCAATCTCAAACTTAACTTCCGTGACGGAATGGAACCAATCGCAGGCTTGCAAGAATATAATAAGATGTACCAAATGGCGAGTGAAGTCAATCATAGCAGTCCCTTGCTAATTTATTCGCGTCGTGAATATTTTGCGATGATTACAATTCTCAACTTATATGACTCATTCTTCCGTTTAGAAAACGTATTCCGCCTCGCTTATTTCTCACTCCTTAGTGAGCAAGAAAAGAAGCACTACGATCAAGTGCGGTCCCTATATTACTTAGAAATGAAAAAGATTCAGCAAAAAGAAGTCGTTCGCTACAATCGAAATAGAAAAAAGGCTGCTTAATTGCAGCCTTTTCAATTGGTTTGATTTCTAGACGTCTTGGAAGCAACTATCGCCAATGAATTCGCGCATTAGTGAATTTGATGGGACCCATTTATCTTCAAGGTCAACAAAGTACTTAAGCATTCTGATAAGACGTTCGGCAAGTGGGAAGAATTCGCTTTCGGTTTTAATTTCTTCAAGAACTGGAAGTGCGTACTTGCGCATGACTGGGAGTTCATAACTTAGGACAGAGTTATATACATAATCTGCGCCTTCTTGGGTGTCATAAATCCATTTGAACTCACCTTTACGAACACTTGGCCACATTGACATTGTTTCAAGCGCACTAGCATTACGGAATTTCTTGTCGCGAACTAAGCGACGAAGAAGTCTTAAGTCCGTTAGTGAGATTGGATTTTGATCATCAAGGTTGATTTGTGCTTGTGGTGAAATATAAATTTTGAATTTTTGATGTTTTGGAATAAGATTGGTTAATTGTTCATTAAGAGCATGAATACCTTCGATGATAATTGGTTGATCATCTTCAACTTGGAGAACACGACCAGGTACGCGTTTACCGCTATTGAAGTCAAACTTTGGAAGTTGGACTTTTTCACCGTTGATGAGATCAAGCATGTTTTGGTTAAAGAGTTGGACATCAAGCGCATAGATTGATTCTAAGTCTGGTTTGCCATCTTCATCAAGTGGAGCTTGACCACGTGGTAAATAATAATCATCAATTGAAAGACGAATTGGGCGTAAGCCACGGCTCATTAATTCAATTCTTAGACGGTTCGCAAAGGTTGTTTTACCGGAGCTCGAAGGCCCAGCAATACAGATTAATCTGAGACTTTCAGATTCTTCCATAATTCTTAATCCCAATTCACATAATTGTTGGTAGTGACGGGCTTCACAAATATTAATAAGTTCGACCTCATGGCCAGACTCAATGATTTTGTTGATGCCAGTAACACTTTCAAGACCGGCTTTTTTGCTCCAAGCATGAGAGTGCTTTAAAGTCTTACCAAAAGTTGGTGCGTCTTGGAATTCTGGGATTTCACCCTTACATTCGCTACGTGGATATTGAAGAATGATTCCTGGACTATAAGGTTTAAGAATCCATTGTTTAAGATATCCAGTTGAAGGAACCATGAAACCATACATGTAGTTTAAATAGCCATGACATTCGTACATGTGTACTGATGTTTCTGGACGATATTTTAATACTTCTAGTTTGTCATCAAAACCGCGTTCTTCATAAATCTTGGCGGCTTCTTCAACAGTGATTTTGCTTCTGTTGAAAGGAATGTCAGCTTTAATCAATCTCTTCATTTCTTGGTCTAATTCATGAACAAGTTCACGATCGGCTCTCACGCCGTCGTTAAGAATTTGAATAAAAATTGATCTTGATACGTTATATGAAAAACGGATCTTAATATCTGGTCTGATGTTGTACATTGCATTGGCGACCAAATAGCGTAACGAAGTTTGATAAATTCTTACTGATTCTGAATGTGTAAGAGTTAGTGGATCGATTACGGATTCTTCTTTAA
>DATESG010000043.1:0-2016 GCA_035270925.1 Bacilli bacterium
AACCAATGCTGAGATTGCGATTAACACGGTCCCCGCCGAAGCCGCCCAAGATGTCGTTAACCTCGCGGTTAAAGCAAACATTAAAGCGATTTGGAATTTTTCACCAACTCATATCCATGTTCCTAAAAACATTATTTTACAAAATGAGAACATGGCTTCTTCGCTTTCACTCCTTAACTACCACTTAAAAGTTTCAAAACAAAAAGTTAAGAAAACTCGTAAAGTTAAATAGTAAATTTTTATAATAAGATGTTGATGAATAATCGCATCTTTTTTTTCAACAAAAAAGGGCCCGAAGGCCCTTAAGTACTTAATCAAATAATTCTTTATTAAGTTCTTTGATTTTGCGTTTAACAGGATTGATGACTTTCTTCACGTTTCCTTCGATAAATGGATTGCGTAACTTAGCATGTTCTAATAGTTCGACAAATGGATAACGCCCGCCTAATTTACAAAGTTTGACGTATTTATTCCAGGCTTTAGTTCTATTTGTAAACATTTCGGTCGCGAATTGGAAGGCTAAAACTTGCGCGAGTGTGTAATCAATGTAGTAGAATGGGCTCGTAAAGATATGACCTTGACGAAGCCAGAATGTACCTTTTTCTAAGTATTTAAATCCGGTATATTTACGGGCTGGAAGGTATTTCTTTTCGATTTCGCGCCATTTTGCACATCTTTCTTCGTGTGTAACATTTGGATTTTCATAAACCCATTCTTGGAATTCATCAACACTCACACCATATGGAAGGAATTTGACCGCTCCTTCAATATGAGAGAGATGATATTTTTTATCTTCATCAAAGAATAGATGCATCCATGGCCAGGCAAAGAATTCCATCGACATTGAGTGAATTTCGCAGGCTTCAAGCGTTGGCATTCTATATTCAGGAACTTTAATATCACGTGATTGATATCCTTGGAAGGCGTGACCAACTTCGTGAGTTAAGACATCGACGTCTCCTTGCGTACCATTAAAGTTTGCAAAGATAAATGGTGCTTTATACCGTGGCATGTAGGTCATATAACCTCCGCCACGTTTACCGGCTCTGGCGTCTAAATCAAGCAGTTCGTTATCAACCATGAAATTAAAGAATTCATTAGTTTCTGGACTCATTTCATTATACATTGTCGTCGCTTGTTGGACCAAATATTCCCTGTCTCCACGTGGAGTTGGGTTTCCGTCAACAAAACTTTGCGAGAGGTCATAAATTTTTGGACTCTTAATGCCGGCGCGTTTGGCAATTTGTTTATATAAACGATTAACAAATGGCACAACTTCACGGTAAATTTGATCACGATAACCCTTAACATCTTCGGCGGTGTAATCAAGACGACCTAATTTGAGGTAGCCTAATTCAACGAAGTTCTTAAAGCCTAGTTTTTTGGCCATTTCATCACGCACTTTAACAAGCTCATCATAAATTTCACCTAGCCTTTGATCGTTTTTTTCAAAGAAACGGGTCGTTGCTTTAAACGCTGCTTTACGAGTTTCACGATCTTTATCTTGGGTGAATTTTCCCATTTGTGAAAGGTTATAGGTTTCACCATGGAATTTGATTTTAGCTCCAGAAATTAGTTTAGAGTATTCAGTTTGAAGTTTGGCTTCTTGCGCCATTAAATCCATAATTGAATCATCAAAACATTTGAGGGAGGTCTCAATCATCTTAAACAGGTATTCTCCAAAGGTTTTTTCTAATTCCGCTCTAAATGGGGAAGCGACAATAAGTTGATTAAAGCGGTTTGAAAGTTGGCTAATATATGGATAGATTGTATCCAAATAATCATTAGCGTCACTAATCGCCTTATTTTTATAGTCTAAAGAGAAACGAATACTTATAATCGTAATATCTGTACCTAATTCATCTCCATAGGCTTGGATCTTTTTGATGCTCTTGGTTGCTTCTTGGACTGAAGTTGCTTTTGCAAATTCATCGATTAATGCACCAAAGTCTTTTTGAATGTCCTCTAATTTTGGGACATTTGTTGGATAATCACTAAATTTCATAATATCTCCTT
>DATESG010000044.1:0-4732 GCA_035270925.1 Bacilli bacterium
TAGAAAGAAGTCAATTATATGAAATCAAAATTTAAAAGAGTATTTATCGTGGTCATGGATAGCGCCGGCATCGGCGCCATGCCTGATGCCGCGAAGTTTGGTGACGAAGGTTCATCAACAATTGTCCACCTAGCCGAAAAAAACAATGGATTACACGTTCCTAATATGGAAAAATTCGGGCTTGGTGAGTTAAATAACATCCTTGGTGTTAAGAAAATTCACGATCACAAGCAATCCTACGCCCTCCGTATGCACGAAGCTAGTAATGGTAAAGACACGATGACCGGACACTGGGAAATGATGGGAATCTTGACGACTAAACCATTCCAAACTTTTACTGATACCGGCTTTCCACAAGCGCTTATTGATGAATTAGCCCTAAAAACCGGTCATGAAATCATTGGTAATGTCGCCGCAAGCGGAACAGTGATCATTCAAGAATTAGGTGAAGAAGCGATGAAGGGTAATAAACTTATCGTTTATACTTCAGCCGATAGCGTTTTACAAATTGCCGCCCATGAAGAAGTTATTGGTCTTCAAGAACTCTATAGATGCTGTGATATCGCGCGTGAGTTATGCATGCGTCCGGAATATTTAGTCGGTCGCGTGATTGCTCGTCCATTCATTGGCACCAATCGTAGTAACTTTAAAAGAACGCCAAATCGTCATGATTTAGCTTTAAGTCCTTCACAAAAGACAGTTATGAATATTCTTCACGATAACAAGTTTGAAGTGAGCTGTGTCGGAAAAATCGCTGATATCTTCAATAACTTCGGCGTTACAAAGACGCAAAAGACTGTTTCTAATGAAGACGGGATGGATAAAACGATTAATGAAGCCAAAAGAGATGACTTAACCGGCTTTGTCTTTACTAACCTTGTCGAATTTGACAGTGAGTTTGGCCATCGCCGTGATCCAATTGGTTACGCAAAGGCCCTCGAAGCCTTTGACAAGCGCTTAGGCGAGTTATATGACGTCAGTCGTGAGGATGACCTTATTTTTGTCACTGCTGACCATGGTAACGATCCTACATGGCATGGCACCGATCATACTAGAGAGATGATTCCGCTCCTTTGTATTTCTAAAGGATATAAAAACGGGCGTTTCTTAGCAGACCGTCTGACCTTTGCAGATTTAGGCGCGACCATCCTCGCAAACTTCGGCTTAAAGAAGCCGGCAACGCTGATTGGCGAACCAATTGTCGAACTTTTAAACGATTAATCATCGCTAATAAACGATTTATAAAGGAGAAAATAAATTTTCTCCTTTTTTTATCAATTATTTGTACAAATTTATCTATTTCTCACATATTTGTAACTGAGTAGTTGGAACAGGATAACAAAGGAGAAGTAATGGAAGAAAATTTTACATGTCAGGAAGAGGATAGATTTTTAAAAATCAGTAATTCTGTCGATTTCGACTACAGGGTCAATCGCGCAGAAAAAGCGCAAATTTCATCATTTCAATCGATTATGGAATGGATTAAGCGATTACATGGTTACACAACATTCTTATACGCCAACACATTACGTTATAAGTTAAAACATGGTGAGGTGTATGAAATCGATTTTGGCCGCAATGTTGGTAGTGAGCTCAATGAACGTCACTACGCTGTCGTCCTGCATGATTCAAATGAATTAAGTCAGAATGTAATTGTTTGCCCCTTAACCACAAAGTTCAGTGATGGGGGCGAAAACGCCTTAATCAACATTGGGCGTTTACCAGGTATAATCACAGTTGATGATAGCTTTGCCAAAATTAGTCAAATACGAACGGTTGATAAAGTACGAATTTATATCCGGCCGATCATTAACCACGAATACAATAATAATCAGTACCAACGAAAAGTTGGGCCGGTAAGCTGTTTAAAAGCTGATCAACTTGCAATGATCACTAATGCACTTAATGATGTTCTTAATAACACAAGAAGAATCTAAAAAGCGTAGTTAGTAATTAGTTAGTAGATATATAGTGTTAGATAATCGCTTAAAATTGTGGATAACTTTGATAATGGTTGTTATCTCCAAGACCAAGTTCTAAAACTAAAGAACACTAATATATGCGTAACATCGGCTTAAAATAGTATTTAGTTTACATAATATCTATTATTGTAAGTGCTATAAATTAATCAAAATATAGAAACATAAGAGAAACTGTCCTTCTACTCAAAAATAAAGACCATCTATCACAATAGGTGGTCTTTTCTTAATTATGTGGGAGTAAATTTACTTTAAATAATAATCGAAGCAAGCTTGGGTAAATTTGTCAGTTAAGTCGACCTTCTTACTCAGGAGAAATTCCCTGTTCTCTTTTAAGACAGCGAGGAAGCCTTGTTCATAGTCCTTTAGGCAAGCTTCAATTAAGTGATTGCTGTCATAAGGTCTTGATGGTTCGATCTTATCAGCGGAATAGATGACTTTACCTAGCCATGACATTTCGGGTTTACCGGTTGTATGCCACATAATTGCATCAAGTACATCTTCTTGACTGACATTAAAGCTCGTCCGGGCAAGGAATTCGCCAATAAATTGATGATGCAGTCCTTTATAGAGGTAATGATATTGGGGAAACTCGGTACCCATAATGAATTCAGCGTTATCTGAAGGCATTTCTTTGGCAATATCATGAAGGAGCCCCGCTAAAAAGGCCTTCTTCTTATCTAAATTATTGGATTCTGCGATTCTTCGCGCCATTTTTGCAACTTCTACTGAATGTTTGATTCGGACTTTGCCAATATAGTTAGCGATTTTATGCATGAAATACAATTTATGGTCGACAATATAGTCGATAACCTCATCTTTCGTGTCTAAAGAGAAAAGGCCGCGGATTGCACTACTTGAAATATTGCTTTCCTCTCCTTCGATAACTTTGACATTATATTCTCTGAGGTTCTTCTCACTTAAATTGTAACCAGGGCGGCGATAACAGACGATTTGCGCGAGTTTTGAGATTTCTTTAGCCTCATGCCATTTATCAAATTGGTCGAGTTGATCTGCACCAATGAGGAGGAAGAGCTCATCATCCTTATACTCAGCCCGAAAATGTTTGATTGTTTCGATTGTATAGTTGATATCAGCGTTTTGTTTGATCTCGTAAAGACAAATACGTGCCCATGGAACGTCATTTAAATAGGCCTTAAGCATACTAAGGCGTTCCTCAACATCAATGGCGCCTTCTTTCCAACGTGAACGTGGGGCCAGAACAAATTCAACGATGTCAGCCTTTAGTTGTTCACGCGCAACATTGGCCATCAAAAAATGGCCATCGTGAATCGGATCGAAACTACCACCTAATAGGATTCTTTTCATTTAGGAAGTTTAAAGCTGCTTTCTTTAGTCTTCGCCTTAAAAAGCGTGACCACGTGACCTTTGACATCGACTAGTTCGGCTTTAAGGAGCGTAGCTAGTTCTTGACCAAATGCTTGAAGATCTAGTTCGGCGGACTTTAAGACTTTAATCTTAATTAGTTCGCGAGCGTTAAGACCATTGTTTAAAAGGGCTTCTTGGGTCACTCCTAGTTTGTTTTTGCCGATTTGGTATAGTGGTTCCACTTGATGGGATTCGGCCTTTAAATAGCGGATTTGTGTTGGTGTTAACATATATTTCTCTTTTCTTATACTTTGCTCTTATTATGGGTGACAACGACCCCGCGTGGTGCATATATTTTAAGGACTTGATGGTTACCTTTAAAGGCCACGAATCCAAGCCCACTCCACGCTACATCAACTTTATCCTCATATGTAACATTAATATCACTCATCTCTAGATCAGTGACATCAAAGACTAACTTAGAAATTGGCCGTGTTTTATTCGATTTGATGAGACTATTAAACGTCGCATTAGCCTTACCAAGGTCAGTTCTTAGTAGTTTGACATTAGGCGCGACGTAAAAGGTAAATCCGGTCCGGGGTCCTTTGATAAAATCAAAGCGAGCAACGCCGCCTAAGATGATACTTTGACCTGGTCTTAATTGGAAAGTGACCGGTTTTAGTTCGTCCCGGGGGACAATATCTCTAACCACATCGCGCTCGGCGATACCAAGGAGGCTGTTATTGATTGACAATCCGGGAGTGTCGTAGATAAATCTATTTTCATCGAGCGGTATTTCAATCACCTTCAGGGTGGTGTTAGGGTAGATACTGGTAGTAATCAAACGTGAAGTTTCATTTTTGTAATTGCGTAATAAGGCCTTTATCAGGCTACTTTTACCACTGCTAACTGCGCCAATGAAATAGACGTTACGGTCGTTATAGTTGTCGATAATGACATTCAACAAGCCTTCGGTATTAATATTTTTAGTTGAACTAACGCTAAGCACATAGCTAACTTTGAGGTTGGCCGCTTTTGCCCGTTCAAGGACAAACTCTTCGAGTTTTTTGCGATTAGTGGATTTTGGTAATAAATCGACTTTATTGGCGACAAGAATGATATCCATGCCGGCTAGGGCTTCGTTAATCTCGCGGTTGAAACTTGCTTCGAAGTTAAAAACGTCAACCACATAGATAATTAAAGCTTTAAATTTCTTTGCATCGTCAATAATCTTAAAGAATTCTTTACTAATAATGGGCTCTTTCGTTGGATCGTCATTATAGTTTTGAATTCTAAAGCAACGTTTACAAATCGCTTGTGCTTTGGCATCGTCATTAAAAATATGTGGCGGTATGTATCCTTCTTCGCCCGGATAGTCAGACTGAAGGATTGCTCCACAGCCTGGACAACGGACAATTTTATCG
>DATESG010000045.1:0-5860 GCA_035270925.1 Bacilli bacterium
GTTTGGTGGTGTCGCATTGCCAATATATATATCAGTATTCATATGATCAAGACGTCTCGTCGCTGCTTGATGAAGATGGTTAGGAATATAGCGGATATTTCCATGCTTCATCGCTTTACGTAAGGCGCCAGATAAAAACCAGCTATCAACTTTAAAACGATGGGCGTATTCAGCTTCGGTAAAAAATGGGGCATCAAGGATTGGTAAACAATTCGTGACAGTAATATTTTCAACCTCTAAAGGGATGGTGTGCAATTTACTTAAAAATTCACGTCCTTCAGCGGCCACCATGCCTGAGACAATCACGTCTCCTGTTTTTACGAGCGCTAGAGCTTGCTCGACAGTAATGATTTTGTGTTGATAGTTCATATCTCTCTCCTCAATATTATTAGGAAAGAAGGGGGGAGAGTTTCCCCCCTCCTAGTTAGTACGAATTAGTTAAAGGCTTATTTAGCCATGATGGTGGTTAATGATTCTAGTGGTCTTGCAACCGTTAGAGCATAGTTATCGCCATCAATTGTTGCTTTAAGTAGAGATAATTGATCTAAGCCATGACGTTTGCCGTTTGTGAAATCAACTGGTCCACCCATTGGGAATGAAACAGCTTCTTTTTCTAAGGCAGCAACGTAATTGTCCCAGTTTAAAACTTCTTTAGCATCAGCAACGCGTTTTAATCCTGTAATGAAAACATCAGCAGCAATATAACCAGCAATCGCAAATGCGCTTAAGGCTGGATTAGTTGCGTAGGCATATTCAGTTGCATCAATAACTTCTTCAGCCAAAGCTGCTTCGATTTGCTCATTATAGGCAACTGCGCCAGCAATGCCGGCTTCACTTGTTAGATCGACCCATGCGTTGGTGTAAACATCAACACCGTTTGCAACAGCTGCTTGTGGAATATAACCAGTGGCAGCACTAACGTATGAGGTTAAGACAGGTACTTTAAGGTCGATACCACTAATGGCATTAACGATACCTGGGAAGTATGATTGGTTTGTGGCAACGATAATTGCTTTAACACCAGCATTTTTTAATGCAGTTGCGGCAGCAGCATAGTCACCAGCAGGAGCAACGGCTTGATATGTTGCAATACCGGTTTTGCCCATTGCTTTTAGTTGATCGTCAACACCGACTTTAATGGAGTAGCCAGCATCTTCGGTTGTATAGATAACGCCTAATTTGTCGACACTACCAAATAAGTCAGCTTCTTTTAATGCACGTGCAACAAGAATGCGACCTTCTGTACGATAAATTGGTTGAACGGCAAAGATTGGGTTTCCGACGGATTCTTCAAAGTATAATTGGTTGATTCCGGTTGCGGCATAAACCATTGGTACACCCTTATCACGAAGATATGGAAGTGTTTGTCCAACAGTCCAGGTTCCAAAGTGTCCAACAATCGCGAATACTTCATCATCTTCAACTAGTTTTTCGACCATTTGGGCGCCTTGAGCGGCTAATCCACCGTCATCATAGGTGACGAAATCGATTGTCCGGCCATCGACCTTGGTCTTGTTTTCGTGAGCGATACGTGCTTTTAGCCCGGCGTTAAATGGAACACCGACAAGAGCAAAACCACCACTGGTAGTCGCAGCATTTCCGATTTTTACAACGGTTTCGGTAACCCCTTGGGCGACAGTTGGCTTGACTCCGCAACTAGAAACAACTAGTACAGCGGCAAGCGCGAAAGCGCCAGAGACAAAACGTAATTTTCTCATATGATCCTCCTTTTATTCTTTACCGCCTAAGTAAGCGGCTATGAGATTACTATCAGCAAGCAAAACTTCAGGCTTTCCTTCAGCTTTAATTGTGCCTAATTCCATTAAATAGGCATAATCAGCGATCTTAAGCGTTTGAAAAGCATTTTGCTCGACGATCAAAATTGTAGTGCCCTCGAGGGCAATCGCTTGAATGATATTAAAGATATCTTTAATAATAAGTGGAGCAAGCCCAAGCGATGGTTCGTCCAATAGTAACAACTTCGGTGACCCCATTAATGCGCGACCAATCGCTAACATTTGTTGTTCACCGCCCGATAGTGTCGAGGCTTTTTGTTTATTTCTTTCCTTTAAGATTGGAAAATAACCATAGACACGTGCCAAATTATCTTTGACCCGTTGTCTGCGGCGATAAACGCTCGTCTTCATCGGTGTTTCATCTATATCATCTCCGGAACCAGCTTCTCCGGTAACTTTTGTTCTTAAGGTTTTGATCGAAAATGCCCCGGTCATTAAGTTTTCTTCAACACTTAAATCACGGAAAACAAGGCGCCCTTCAGGCGAAGTCATCACCCCGCATGCATTAACTTTATAAGTAGGTAGGTTGGTAATGTTTTTGCCATCAATTACAATACTGCCAGCGGCAGCTTTATTGACGCCACCGATTGTCTTGATAATTGTGGATTTGCCCGCGCCGTTTGCGCCTAGTATCGCAACAATTTGGCCTTTTTCAACTTTTAAAGAGACGCCTTTAACGGCAGTGATTGGTCCATATTTAACGACTAAGTCTTTAATTTCTAATAATGACATAATTAATCACTCCCCAAATAAGCTTCCCGAACGGCTTGCATACCTTGGACTTCACTCGGTGTGCCAATTCCAATGAGTTTGCCAAAGTTGATTACGGCAACCGTATCACTAATGCCCATCACAAGCGGCATATCATGTTCAACAAGGAAAATCGTCGTTTTATACATATCACGAATCATCTTAATGGTTTCGGCTAACTCTTCAGTTTCTTTATCATTAAGACCGGCGGCCGGTTCATCAAGAATAATTAGTTCTGGATCAATCATCAACGCTCTGGCGAGTTCGATTTTCTTTTTAATCCCATAGGGAAGTCCATAAGGAGAAATGTCTTTATATTGATATAAACCAAGGAACGCGAGAATGTTTAAGGCTTTTTCTTTAACGGCCTCATTTTGCCTTCTAGTTGAGGGCAATTGGAGGAAGGAGCCGAGAATAATATTTTTATATTTAGTTGTATGGGTGACCATCAGATTTTCTAACACGGTCAATTCCCATACAAGTTCGACGTTTTGAAATGTGCGAATAATCCCATATTTAATGATATTATGCACTTCAATCTTATTTAGGTGCACTTCGGACTTATTACTTGGATAAAAGAATGCATTACCTTCAGTGGCTTTATAAAATTGCGTGATGCAGTTAAAAACTGTCGTCTTACCCGCACCATTAGGGCCGATAAGTCCAAATATCTCTCCGCGTTTTACATCGAGCGTTAGCGCATTAACTGCGGTCAAGCCACCAAAGCGCATCGTTAAATTGTCTAAACGAAGGATGACATCATTATTTTGATGAATTACATTATTTGTTTCCATTTTTGTCTTCTCCTTCTGATTTTAGCGCTTTCTTGGCCTTGTATTTGACATAGAGCGCTTTAATCTTAAAGCGGGTTGTAATCAAAAGTTGACTAATTCCGCCCGGATAGAACATGACAACTAAGATCATCAATAAGCCGGTAAGGAACATAAATGCACTTGGGTTTTGCGCAAAGAAAGGAATCTTATTAAGCAATGTGTCGTTAAGACTAAAGACAAAATAACCACCAATTAAGATACCCCAGATTGAACCAGTTCCACCGATTACAACCGCGGCAAGCACGTTTAGAGACAGGTTTAAGTTCCATTTAGTCGGTTCTGAATAACGATAATACATCATGTATAAATAACCGGCAATCATCGCGAAGACAGTGGCAATTACAAATGCTAGTAAGCGATATTTCAGTGAACTAACACCCATTGTTTGAGCGGCACTTTCACTGTTTTTCATTGATAACATCGCCCTTCCAGCAGGACTCTTAGTGATGTTATAGGTGATTAATAATAAAGCAACCAGGGCGATGGCAATAAAGAAATAAGTGTTTGTCCGGTCCATATTTATGAGCCAAAACATTTTGATGTTAGTCGTATAAATATTTAATCCGCTCACGCCGCCAGTAAAACCAGTGGCATTTTTAAATAGGACGGTTAACATCTCCGCTAGTCCAAGCGTAATAATCGCGAGATACATCCCTTCAATTCGAAGCGAAATAAAGCCAACGATTAATCCTAAAACGACACCAACTAGAATCGTAATTGTAAGCGTAATCAGTGGAGGTAAACCCCACGCTGAGAACATAAATCCTGCGAGATAAGTACCTAAACCGACAAAGCCAGCTGTGCCTAAAGAAGCAAGCCCGGCATAGCCTAGTAATAAGAAATATCCAAGCACAATGATCATGTGAATCATAAAACTTCCGAATCCACGAGCAGTGGCGGCTTGAACGAGTTTGATTTCAGGGAGTGCTAAAACTTGAATTAAAATGAGCACGACCCCAAAAATAATAAAGCCTAAATATTTTTTTAAATTTGCATTTTGTTTTCTCATCGTTATACCTTTTTGATCACTTTCTTGCCAAAAAGGCCAAGTGGTTTAACAAAGATAATTACGAGAATCAGGCTATAGACAATTAAGTCTTTATACAAAGACATTGCTTCTCCACCTAACCCAAACAAGTTACCAATAAAGACGAGTAATAAGGCACCAACGACAGGGCCATAAAACAAGCTAAACCCACCAAGAATTGCCGCCATAAATCCTTGAATTTGGATTGGCGTCATAAAACCAACGTTAGTCGACATTCCCACGACTGGTCCATATAAAGAAGCGGCTAGGGCACCAAGACCACCAGCGATTGCCCAAGTAAATGCGGTGACCCAACGAGTGTTGACACCCATCATCCCAGCCACAGTTTCATTACCAGCAACAGAGCGAACACTTAAGCCCCATTTGGTATACTTTAAGGCAACAAATAGCCCAATAATAATGGTTGTTGACACGATAAAGGTAATTAAAGTATGTTTAGTAATAACGAGCCCTTCACCAAAGAGTTGAAAAGATATATTACCGGGGACAATAGGGCTTAATGTTGGCGTTGTTTTTTGTAAAGTTAAAGGAATAAGCCCAATTAATAACAAGGCAATCCCCATTGTGATCATCTGTTTACCAACAGCGTTGATATTCTTAGAGTTTCTAATAATTAAGACGTCGATCAACATTCCAAAGATAAAGGCCGAAACAATACCTAAGCCTATAGAAAGGAAGAGATTTTGACTAAGGTCCGAGAAAAAAACCGCAGCAACAAACGCCCCCAAGGCACTAATCATCCCTTGCGCGAAGTTTGTCGTATTAGAAGTTTTAAAAATAAGCATAATTGCAAAAGCCGACAGTGATAACACTGAGGCTTGCATAATACTGCTTACTAAAGTTTGGAGGATTGTAAACAAGCTCATGAATTTCTTCCCCATTTAATAATATTCGCGGCCCACACGTAACCAATTCCTGCTGCAATCATACTCACAACAGTTCCGTCTTTTACTTGTCCAGACTTGAGGGCTAAGTGTAGGGATAAAATTTGATCAACTTGGCCAATATGTCCATAGTCTTCCAAATAAATTGATTGGTCTTCGCGTAGTCCTAAATCATTAAGCATTGAAAGGTGACCACTGCGTTTCATATGTAAGACATCTAAATAAGTGATATCTTTGCGTTCGAGATGAGACTTGCGTAAAGCTTCGTCGATACATTTAAACCAGTTCGGCATTGATACTTGGTTTAGCCTATCCTTCATTAAAGTCGGATTCATTAGACGAAGCGATTTTCTTGCTTGGGCTAAATTTTCACATGTAATCGGATTTTGCGTCCCGCCAATTTCGACTCCCGCGGTCCGAGCTAAACTACCATCACTAATAATGTGTGATCCAAGTAAGAGGTTTTCGCGGTGATTCTTTTTAAGCAGAATTGCGCCGCCACCGGCACCTAGATTAAACATCATTGACATATTGCGGTCAGTGTAATCG
>DATESG010000046.1:0-5218 GCA_035270925.1 Bacilli bacterium
GTTTTAAACCATTATTTGCGCAATTTGGGCGTATTTTTTTTCTGATAACGCTTGCAAATTGGCATATACGAGGATATAAATCAGGTTTTGCAGTAATTATATGGCCTTTTTAATCGAAAGTCCGATGCGCTTTTTCGCTAAATCTAGGGAGATAACTTTGACCTTAACAATATCATTGATCGAATAAAGTGAGGAAATATCACTGACAAACTTATTGGCAATTTCGGAGACATGAACAAGGCCATCTTGGTGAACATTAATATCGACAAACATGCCAAAGTCCATTATGTTTCTGACTGTCCCATTAAGAATCATTCCTTCTTTTAAGTCCTTGATATCCTTGACATCATTGTCAAGCTCGACAATCTCAATATCATCACGAATGTCGCGGCCAGGGCGTTTGATTTCTTCAATAATATCGTGGAGAGTCGCTTCACCGATATCAAATTTTGCAAGGATCTCTTGGTGATTAAGTGACGCTAAAGCAGCGACTTTAACAGCTTCACTGTCTTCAATTAGCGAAATCTTTGTCGTTTTTAAAATATACTTAGCGACATCATAAGATTCCGGGTGAATCGAAGTTGAATCAAGTACTTCTTTGCCGCCATGAATACGAAGGAACCCTGCACATTGCTCAAAGGCTTTAGCCCCGAGTTTTGGGACCTTCTTTAGTTCGCTGCGGGTTTTGAACGCGCCGTTTTCTTTAATATATTCATAAATATTAACAGCCACAGTTTTGCTGACGCCTGAAACATAGTTAAGCAGGGAAATGGAGCAGTTATTAAGATTAACGCCAACCGTGTTAACGCAGTCCTCAACGACCCCGCCGAGGGCGGTAGTGAGTTTCTTTTGATTCATGTCGTGTTGATATTGGCCAACTCCAATTGCTTGAGGGTCAAGCTTGACCAGTTCACTAAGTGGATCTTGGACGCGGCGGGCTAGGGAAATAGCACTACGTTTTTCGACCGCTAAATCGGGAAACTCTTCTTCGGCTAATTTCGAGGCACTATAAACAGAGGCCCCGCTTTCATTAACAATAAATAATTTCGTCGCAAAGTTGTTATCTTTGATAATTTTGGCTAATTCAACTTCACTTTCGCGAGATGCGGTTCCATTACCTAAAGCAATGTAATCAACCTGATTATTTTTTAAGATTTCGGTGATTTGATTTCTTGCTCTTTCGATTGCTTGTTCCGAGCCTATGGTTAAATAACTTACGCCAACTTCACCGGGAATGCCGTTTTGATTAACGAGCGCAAACTTACAACCAGTTCTAAAGCCTGGATCAAAACCAAGAATTGTTTTGTTTTTTAAAGGTGGGTATAAAAGTAAGGCTTGAAGATTCTTTTTAAATACAATAATCGAAGCATCTTCCGCTTTTTCAAAAAGGTCATTGCGAATTTCATTCTCGACTGAAGGAATGATCAGGCGTTTAAGCGCATCTTTTATAGCCGCGCCAATTTCCGTGACAAAAACATTATCTTTGAGATAATCACTTCTAATCCGCTCTTCAATCAACTCCGGTTCATATGCTAAATTGACCTTCAGACACTTAACACTCTCTCCGCGATTAATCGCTAAAATTCGATGAGGGGGAATCTTGGCGATTTTCTCTTGATAATCTGCGTATTGCCCATAAGTGTCTTTTTCATCTTTAATTACTTCTTTAGAAACGATAAAGCCTTCTTTATATATATAAGCCTTAATAAATTGACGGTATTTCGGTTCATCACTAATTTCTTCGGCGAGGATATCTTGAGCACCAGAAATCGCTTCTTCAACCGAATTAACCTTCTTTTCTTCATTGATAAATGTTGTTAGAAACTCATCATGATGAAGATCTTTATGCCCGGCTTTTAAGTAGGCTGCTAGTGGTTCAAGTCCTTTTTCTTTGGCGATACTCGCCCGCGTTTTACGCTTTGGTTTATAGGGCCGATAAATATCTTCAAGTTCTGATAGTGTATTCACATTATCAATCATCATTTTTAGTTCGGGTGTTAGTTTATTTTGTTCTTCGATTGAAGTCAGGACGGTTAAAATTCGTTCCTCTAAAGTTCGAAGATATATTAATAAGTCATTAAGGTCTCTTAATTCACTATCACTTAAATTAAAAGTCACTTCTTTACGATAACGGGCAATAAAAGGAATCGTTGATCCTTCATCAATTAAGCCAATCGTGGCATCAACTTGTTCTAATCTTAAATTCAACTTATCGGCAATGCGTTTTGATATATTCATAATGTTCTCCAAGGGCTTTATTATAACATAACAGGCTAAGAAATCTCCACGATGCCAGAATTATAACAGCAAAAAAGGATCCTTTTCTAGGATTAATCATTATTATTTACAAGAGTTATTTATTAGTTCCAAGTTGCGTGATAAGTGTCGCTGTTTTTAAAGTTTAGGCCATGAGGTATTTGCATTTACGACAGTAAAGTTATTACTTTCATAAGGCTGAAGCTAATCTGTGCCCTCTACAGTTTGTTGACTACTAATACAGCACAAAAAAATCAGTGGATAATGCCAGATTTATAAGCGATCAGCCATATAATTTAACTAAAGAAAGAAACCCTTGTTAGTAAACAACGAGTGGATATCCACCTCCATAAATTCTCATCAAGAAATAAACTATGAGTAATGAGCCGATAATAGTCGTTACTAACGAAACGATGGTGCCAACAATAGCCCCCTTTGTCGTTTGGGGTTTGTTGATAAATAAAGCAATAATAAGGCCAATTAGACTTAAAAAGTAGGCTAAAACAAAACCACTTGCAAATGAGCCTTGCACTAGCGTGGTTGATTGTTCTGCACTTTTATTTTGTGATGGCTTTAAAGGTTGCAAAAGATTATCCGCCTTTATAATATTAATATTACTTTACCTTAGATGTTGTGGTTGGTCAAGGTATAGAAAAGAACGTTTATGAGTTATATTCCCCGAAAATCATTACAAACTTCCAAGGTGTTTGGTGACACTATTTTTAAGCAAATTCGCAGCACTTTACCACGCCAATTATCGGCGCTAAAAACTTAATCACACCCCAATAACATGCCTCCCCTTGATAGCGGAAAAAGTCTTATATCGAATGAAAGCCCCAAGCACAACTTCACTATTAATTAGAAACTTTGATATTTGTTGATTATGGTGACGATTATCTATAAAATTAGATAATGAAAAAAACAACAAGCAATGCAAAAAAAATAATCGGTCTTTTTAGCTCCTTTTTCTTATGTCTAGGAATTCTCATTGTCGGCGCGAATAAAAACGACCTCAATCGAATTCAAGGGGTTGAACCTTCCTATATTGTCACGATGAACAATCTTAATGCACCTACGATTGAAAACACCTATACGACCGCTGAAAATTTAATTCGCTACACAACATTTGAATATGTGGGTGCCAGGGCCAGTACGGGCAATCACGTCGAACTTAACGCGACTGGTTATTTAGGCAATAAAGATGACTCACAAATCACCTCAATCACGAGCATCCAAGCCAATTTTACCACCCTTGGGACCCTGACACTGGCAACTAGTTTTGATGGGATTAACTATACACAAACGAGCATTGTCTCGGGTTCAACTAATCAAACTAGTTCCTTACCTTATCACTTTAGATTGACTGCTAATGGTAATCCAGTAGCAATAAGCAGTGTGGTCATTACATATTCATGTGCCCCTCACGTTGATCCAATTGGTCAACAAGAAAACTACACAATCGCGGTTAATGACTTTGCAAGTACTAATACAGGCACTGATATTTCAGCGGAACTTAACAGCAATAAGAATACTTATTTCACTAGTGATATCCCCTTAACTTCAATTTCTGGTTCAAAAATTTTCTCTAACACCACACCAACAGCGACTAACTTGAAATTTGGATCTAGTAGTGCCGTTGGCACAATTACCTTCAATTTTTCCAGCCTTAAAATCTCTCAAGTTATCGTTAACGCTTTTAAGTATAGTGGCGATGCAGTCAGTATCCAAGTAACGACAAGTGCGGATCCAAGCGGCAAGACGATTGCAATCCCCGCCACTTCAGCGACAAATTACACTTTTGATCTTGTTGATACAAGCAAGGCAACTTCGCTCACACTAACAGGCGTCGGTAAACGTTTTCATTTAGAAAGCCTTAAAATAATTTCGCAAGGTTCCGCGTTAGGGACCCCAATTGAAACTGGTTTTTATGCTAGTGACAGCAAGGCAGCAACTTACAAAGTAAACGATGTCTATTCCCTAACTAATAACATCATCGCCAGCGTGGCAATGACAAGCGGGGCTCCGCGTACGCTTAGTTATAATGCTGACGGCGTAAATGGATATAGTTATGTTTTAAAGAATGCTGCTAATCAAGTCATCACTTCAACGCAAGTCTTCCCTAATGTCGGGACTTACTATGTCGCAATCAACTATAAATCATATCAAACAATCACAATCGAATTGACAGTTTCGGCCGCGCCAATTGCGACACTAGTTTCGCTAACTGCCGTAGATAGCAAGATAGTTTATAATCTTAATGATATCTACGACGAAGTAAATGAACTAACGGTCACCGCAACTTATTCGGATTCTTCGACTGTCGCACTTGCTTACGACCCAACTGGCGTAGCTGGATATACCATTTACTGCCTCGACCCCGATGCTAATGACTTTTATACTAGCAACCCCTTTACGTTAACTGGCGATTATTTGTTGACAGTCACTTATAAAGGTATTGAGAGTAATGATGTAGATCTTAGTGTCGTTGGTCAAGCCGGACCAGTTGATCAAGCACAGATTAATGTATTAACAAATAGTGTTGCCGATGGCACTGCTGTTGGCAGTCCGAAAACGTATTTATCAGCGACCGGTGTCTCCATCTTAAGTGCGACCGCTAGTAATGTTTATGGCGGGGCAGGTGCAGCGAAATTTAGATTTAGTTCTGGCGGTAATAGTGGCAGTTTAACCATTAACTTTTCATCAAGCGTTGTCATTACAAGCGTGTCTTTAACCGTGAGCGAGTATAACACTAGTGATGAGATTAGCATCAAAGTTGCAACCGAGGCTAACACGACTGGTCAAAATATGACTTTAAGCACCGCAAGTGGAACGCTAGCTTATACAGACTTTGTTCGTGATACCCAAGCATCTAATAGCATTACGATATCGAGTGCCGCTAATAACCGCTTCTTCTTACACTCAATCACACTCGGAATAGGTGCCCCTGCCCCCGTTGACTTAA
>DATESG010000047.1:0-2410 GCA_035270925.1 Bacilli bacterium
GGTTACTATGGC
The DNA here is from genome assembly GCA_035270925.1 of Bacilli bacterium. Lineage (GTDB taxonomy): Bacteria > Bacillota_I > Bacilli_A > RFN20 > CAG-826 > DATESG01. The sequence goes on from DATESG010000047.1 coordinate 13, forward strand.
GTGATGGGGCCAGACGAATTCAAAATGATGGTTAACCACAATACGTATACAAACATTATGGCCAAATTTAGTTTTGATTTTATGCTAAAACTTCTCGCCCAACTCGAAGAAGATCCACAACTGGCGCAAATTAAAACCAAATTAGGAATTAGTGAGCACTTCATTGCGACACTGAAAGATCGTAGTCAGAAGATGCATATTTTGTACGATGAAGAAAGCAAGTTATTTGAACAAAATGAAGGCTTCTTTGATCTTCCACATATTGATTTAAAGTCGATCCCGCGTGAAGAATTTCCACTATATTCACATTGGACTTATGATCGTATATATCGCGGTGACATGATTAAACAACCAGACGTATTAATGTTTTTATTTCTTTTTAATTCTTATTATGATCGCGACGTAAAGAAAGCGAACTACGAATTTTATGAACCGAAAACAATTCATGAATCTAGCTTGTCGCCTTCAATCCACAGCATTTTTGCTAGTGAATTAGGCAAACATGAAGAAGCGATTAACTTCTTTGGGTATGCATCGAGACTTGACTTAGATGACTATAATAACAATACCGATGAAGGAATTCATTTGACCTCCATGGCGGCTGCATGGATGAATATCATCTACGGTTTTGGTGGATTTAGAAGTGATGGCGCAATCTTTAAGGTCGCTCCTTCAATTCCTAAAAGATGGAAGAGTTATACATTCAAACTGACGATCAATGACAGTCTGATTAAAGTCAGAGTCGACCATCAATTAGTCAAAGTGGAAGTAGTCGGAGCACCAATTATGCTCCAAATATATAATCAAGAAGTCTTAGTGGATCAACATTATGAATGCGCACTTAACCAAAACTAATTATCCTTACCAAGAAAAGGAATTCATTGCCAATAGTTTTATTGTTGGTAATGGTCGCATCGGTTATAAGGCAACGATGGAAGAGGAAACTAGTCTTGATAAAGTAACCTTAAATATTGTTGGTGTGTATGATCAAAGTGGCGATAAATGGCGAGAAAGTCTCAACGTATTTAACCCTCTCTTTATGAAACTAACTAACGTCAAAACCAAAATTACATATCATTATAAAGACGCTGTTAAGCATCAATTGGATTTAGACTTAAGTTCTGCCATCCTTAAACGCGAAACGGTTTTTGAGGATATTGTCGTGGAGAGCGAACGCTTTATTCATAAAAGAGATAATCTCATTGTCCATAAGTACCGTGTCCGCGCGCTTAGGGAAGTCGAACTACAAGTAACTTCAGGGGTCGACCGCGACGTTTATGAAATTAACGGCCCCCATTATCAAAGTGTAAAGAGCGAAACTCAGGCTGAAATACTCAAGGTTTGGGCAAGAACAAATGAAGACCACGTTGTTAAGGTTTTTCTCAAACAAAGTTTGTCCAACAAATTAAAACTTAAATTTGGCCAAAATCAGAGTATTGGTACGATAAATATCAAGTTACTCGCTGGTGAGGAGTTCAGCATTACACGTTTTGCCAACATTGTCGTTAATGATGAAGCACCAATCAAACTCGATAATTTGAGTTATGAAGAGGTGAAAAGCGAACATCAAACTTTATTTAGGTCCTCGTTCTTGAAAAGTCGGATTAGCGTAGATGACACCGATACACAGTTTGGAATTGATTACGCAATCTATCATCTCTTAATTCTTGAAAACGAAAAATATAAAACTTCTATTCCCGCCCGCGGACTAAGTGGGCAAGTTTATAAAGGGGCGATATTTTGGGACACTGAGATATTTATGCTGCCCTTCTATCTTTTGACAAATCCAAAGTTTGCGCGGAATTTGATAAAGTATCGAATCAACACTTTAGCGGGCGCCCAACATAAGGCTCTTGAATTCGGTCATAAAGGGGCCTTCTATGCCTGGGAATCGCAAGAAGATGGTAAAGAACGCTGCTCTCTTTATAATGTGACGGATTCAAAAACAAACAAACCAATTAGAACTTATTTTGCTGACAAACAAATTCATATTAGCGCTGACGTTATTTATGGGTTAAAACAATATTTAGACTATACAGCAGATTTCGATATTCTATTTGAAGGCGGCTTTGAGGTCATTAAGGAAGTTGCGGTCTTTTACGAATCATATGCAACTTTAATTGATGGTCAATATCACTTTTTAGATGTCGTTGGTCCTGATGAATATCATGAACGAGTTGATGACAATGCTTTTACGAATTACCATATCTATTTAACCTTTAAGGCTTTGATTAAGCTTATTAGTAAACATTTTGTAGACCCATTAGAGTTAACAAAGCATTTAGATGTTGATAGTATAAGTAAATTTATCAATAAAATATATTTACCTCAAATTGATGAACACGGGATTATTGAACAATTTAATGGTTATTTTAAACTCGAAGACATTAATGTTGCA
>DATESG010000048.1:0-14082 GCA_035270925.1 Bacilli bacterium
AAAGTAAAAAAAGACTACTACATGGCCCTCAACGGCAAACAAATCTTATGTAGTGTTAAAGATAAATTTGTCGCCCTTAAAGAATTAGTTAAAGCGATGGTTAGCGAACTAACAAGCATAATCACACTTATCTACGGCGAAGGTGTTGATAAAGATGAAGCCCAAGCAATTATTGAAGAGTTTGAAATTACATATCCCGATGTCGATTTTGAATTAGTCGAAGGAAATCAACCAGTTTATTCATTTATTGTCGGCGTAGAATAGGCCGCTTATGAGTCTCTCTAAATCGCTGAGAATCAACGAGGCTTTAGAACATATTGACATCAAGAATTTTCTTGATGTCATTTTTCATTTTCCCCGTACTTATGATGATTTTTCACTGACTAGCGAGCCCGTCACGTTGGATCGAACCCGCGTGGTCTTTTTTGGGAGTATTACAAGTATTCCGCGTATTGTCCGGGTCAATCGCCTTAATATTGTCAGTTTTACCTTCCAATCACAAAGTGGATATACCTATAAGATTGTTGCCTTTAATCGACCGTATTTAATTAACACGCTTAAGTACTCGCAAGAGGTCACCGTAGTGGGAACTTTGGATAAGATTAAACGAGAAATTAACCTAATAAAAATTGTTCAAGGTCCAACGGAAACAGGAAAAAAACTTCAAAGTGTTTACTCCCTGCCCTTAAATTTAAAAAACTACGAGTTTGTAAAACTCGTAGATAAGGCCTTTAAACTAAATAAGGACAAAATCGCTAACATCATCCCGCAAAGATATCTCTATAAATATAAACTGCTCAATCGTTATGAAGCTTTATTTAAGGTCCATTTTCCCCGTGATTATACTGATGTAAATATGGGACTACGGACGCTTAAATATGAAGAAGCCTTAATATTTCAACTTAAAAATTTGTTGATTCGTAAACAAAACAAGAGCATGATTCGAGATAATAAAACTCTGATTGATTTAAAGCGGGCCAATGAATTTATCATCGGACTTCCTTATAAATTAACTAGTGATCAACTCGAAGCAGTGCGCGAAATTGGCCTCGACATGAATAAACAAGAACTTATGTATCGGCTCTTACAAGGTGATGTGGGGACTGGCAAGACCCTAGTTGCCTTTGTTAGTCTTTACATCAACTACTTACGTGGCGAACAAGGCGCGTTAATGGCCCCTACGGACATTTTAGCTCGTCAACACTATGAGAATGCGCTCCAATTGTTTTCGGGCTCTGGGGTACGCATTTATCTGCTTGTTGGTCAAATCAAGGAAAAAGATAAGATAGCAATTAAGCAAAAGTTAGCAAACGGCGAAATTGATCTATTAATTGGCACCCACGCATTATTTACGGAAGATGTAACTTATCCGCGTCTAGGTTTCGTCGTGATTGATGAGCAACATCGTTTTGGCGTTAACCAACGCAATTTACTTTTACAAAAAGGTGAGCGGGCGGATTTACTGCTGATGAGCGCAACCCCGATTCCGCGCAGTCTCGCTTTAACTTTATATGGGGATTTAGATTTAACGACACTCAAAGAATTTCCTTTTAAAAAACGAGATGTTCTTACAAAAATTGTTGAAAATGATTCTAAGGCACTTTTTCAATATGTTGATAACTATTTGGCTAGTGGTAAACAGGTTTTTGTTGTCGCACCCCGAATTGAGGGTGATGATGAACGTAGTGTCGAAGGGCTTGTTAAGGCATATCAGGCTAAATACGGATGCTTAGTCGGTTTAGTCCACGGCAAAATTGCTCAAGAGGAAAAGGAAGATGTTTTCAATAATTTTAAAAATGGAACAACACCCATTCTTGTCGCTACTAGTGTGATTGAAGTTGGGGTTGACGTGAAAAATGCAGGCTTGATGATTATTTATTCCCCTTTAAGTTTTGGTTTATCCGCGCTTCACCAATTAAGAGGACGAATTGGCCGTGATGGATCTAAGGCCGTTTGTCTACTAGTAAGCGAGGATGAAGAAGTCGATAAACTCGAAATTCTTGAAACTACTAGTGATGGCTTTAAAATTGCCGAAGCTGATTTGGCTTTACGAGGACCTGGAGAAATTATCGGGGTCAAGCAATCAGGGATTCCTCATTTTGCTTGTCTTAATTTGATCAGTGATCATAAGATTTTTGAAATTGCTAAAGAAGATGCTCAGACCATTTTAAATGAGGAGAATGAAATTGACTTCAAAACTGTAATTACCCGAGCGAAACAACAAATTTCGAGCGATGAATTTAGCAACGTTTAGATAAAACAATATTTAGCTCTTAAAAATGTTCAGAGACGTTTTAGTTTATGCTTCTTTTTTAGAAATTCGCGTTTATAACAAAAGTCTATGCGAATGTTTCTACCCTTGATCTTGATACATAAGCAGTGTTAATGAAATTTATCTATGATAAAATATAAAGGATATTTAGGAGGTACCTAATATGAAAATAGTTATTGATATGATGGGAAGCGATGCCGGCAGCATCGTAACTGTTCCCGCGGTTCGCAACTTTAAGAACTCGCATCCTGAAGTTGAACTGTTCGTCGTAGGAAAAAAAGAAGAAATTGAATCGTTAAGTGACATTGCCACAATTGTGGATGCACAAGACGTCATCCAAATGGAAGCCGGCCCGATGGAATTTATGCGTGGTAAAACGACTTCCATGCATGTGGCTTTAAATGTTTATATTAAAGAAGCCGCAGACGCAATTATTTCTGCTGGGTCAACTGGGGCTATCCTTAGTGGCGCGACGCTTAAACTTAAACTTATCCCCGGAGTGGAAAGAGCGGCAATTCTTTCGCCGTTTCCAACAATTAAAAAGGACAACTATGTCGTAATTTTGGATATAGGGGCAAATAATGAAAATAATGCCAAGCAACTAGGGCAATTTGCACTTATGGGTCGTTTATATGCTAAAAACGTGTACGGAAAAGAAAATCCGAAAACATATTTATTAAGTAATGGCACTGAAGAAACAAAAGGCTCGCCATTAGTTAAAGAAACTCATAAATTATTGATTGAAACTAAATTTCCTAACTTTATGGGAAACATTGAAGGTAAACAAGTGCTTGAGGGTGAAGCTGATGTAGTTGTCTGTGATGGCTATACTGGCAACGTTTTACTTAAGAGTGTTGAAGGAACCGCAAAAATGATGACCACACTATTAAAGGAAGCGTTTAAATCAAACTTTTCTTCGAAGATAGGTTATTTATTATCTAAAGGCGGGATTGATGAAATGCGTGAACGGCTTGATTATAAAAATACCGGAGGTGCACTTTTAGCTGGCATCAATGGTGTTGTAATTAAAGCTCATGGTAGCAGTGATGTTAAAGGATTCACAAGTGCCCTCGAAGTTGCTTTTAAAATGGCCGATAAGAATGTCGTCGAACTATTACGCCAAGGATTTAACACGAATGAGTAATCTTCAAGAGTTATTTGATCGCCTAGATTTAAAAATTGGTCAACTGCAAAATTATGAAGTCGCTTTTACCCATTCAAGTTGTAATATTAGTGAGACTCATCGTCAAGATTATGAAAAATTAGAATTTATGGGCGATGCCGTCATAAACTTTGTCATTGCTTCATTAATTTTTAAAATTCATGGACAAACGCTGGATCAAGGCAAGATGACAAAAATGCGCAGTGAATTAGTCCAAACAAAAGGTCTAGCTAGTTACGCCAAAAAATTAGGACTGATGGAATATATTCATTTTGGTAAATCACTTAAAACTGATGAAAGACAAAATGATCGGTTTCTCGAAGATGTCTTTGAAGCCTTCATTGGCGCAATATATTTAGATGCCGGTATTAACAGAGTCACTAGCTTTATTAGTAATATATTTAAAGAAGATATTGAAGACTTTTCGTTTGAAAAACTGAGCGATTATAAGAGTGAACTACAAGAAGCCGTTCAAGCCGAAAGTCGTGAGGCTCTTCAATATGTAGTTGTTAAAGAAGAAGGCCCAAGTCATGATAAAACCTATACTATCGAAGTACGCTTAGATGAAATATGTCTAGGACACGGCGTTGGTAAAACTAAAAAAGCCGCCGAACAAAATGCGGCCCGGGCGGCTTTAGATAAGAAGGCTGGTTAGCAATGGGAATTCTTTCGTTTTTAAAAAAGAAATTTAGCAATAACACCAAGGTTGAAAATCAAGATAAGTATAGTGTTGGTATGGCGAAAAGTCGCGCCAATTTTTCTAGTAGACTAAAGGCTCTACAAAAGAAATATGATGTTGTTAATGAAGAATACTTTGAAAATCTCCTGCAAATCCTGATTGAAGCTGATGTCGGCGTTACACTTACATACTCAATCATCGACGCGACAAGAATTGAAGCAGCGGAACAAAATCTTAGCGACCCCGAAGCAATAAATGAGTTGTTGGTCGATAAAATGTTTATTGGCTACTTAAAACAAGGTGAAGATATTGTTAACGAAATTAATTTTGTTGAAGGTCGTCCAACCGTCTTGTTAGTCGTAGGTGTTAATGGAGTTGGCAAGACTACTTCAATCGCCAAACTCGCCCATCGTTATAAGCTTGAGGGGAAGAAAATTCTATTAGTAGCCGGCGATACATTTAGAGCTGGCGCGGTTGAACAATTGGGTGTTTGGGCTGAACGAATTGGCGTTGAGATTGTTAAAGGTAAAGAAAACGAAGACCCAGCTAGTCTTGCCTTTCAAGGGATGCAAAAAGCCAAGGAAATTGGTGCTGATCTTGTTATTGTTGATACTGCAGGGCGGCTACAAACGAAAACTAATTTGATGGCGGAATTAAGTAAAATTAGACGAGTTATTGCCAAAGAAATTGAAAGTGCCCCCGACGAGGTTTTACTTGTTATTGATGCTACGACGGGACAAAACGGAATCATTCAAGCCAAAGCCTTTGCGGAAGCAACGGGGCTGACTGGTGTTATAATTACCAAGATGGATGGGACCAGTAAGGGCGGAATTATTCTGGCGATCCGTGATGAAATCGGTGCCCCAGTTCGATTTATTGGACTTGGAGAAAAATTAGAAGACCTCACCGAATTTGATTTAGAAAAATATTTATATGGTCTTTGTCTAGGAGATGAACAATGATAGGTTTTAGTATTTTCTCATTAATAATTACTCTCGCGGTATTTTTAGGCGTAAGAGTTGTTTTGTTTTCAATTTTACCACCGACTGCTAATCCTTTAGCAGCGACACTTTTAGTGTTAATTGTATCAGTCGTTATCGTGAATTTTATTTTTGCTTATAGGGCCTTTAAAAATCATCCCAACGGAATTTTAAAAAATCCCGACTTTCATCGGTTCTTTTTCCGTAATCTCGTCATTAATCTTGTTTTCATTTTACTGTTAAATATCAGGATGTTTTTTTAAATGAACAAGAGCGAAGAAATTCAAAAGTTTGTCTACTCTAATCAACTATTTGCACTGTATGGCGGATTGTTGACTAAAAAACAACAGGAAGTAATGCGACTTTATTATAACTTTGACTACTCATTGCAAGAAATTAGTGAGAATCTCGGAATTAGTCGCGCTGCTGTCAGTGACACCATTAAAATCTCTAATGGACATTTAGAAAACTTTGAAACTGTTTTAGGTATTAGCCGCCAAAAAACAAGATTAGCGGAGATCAGTAAGAAACTCGCACTTACAAGTCTTGATCCTGAACAACGGCGACTAATCGAAGACTTAGAGAAGGAGTTAGAATAAAATGGCATTTGAATCATTAACAGACCGCTTTAGCGGAATAATTAAAAAACTTAAAGGGCAAGCACGCCTTAGTGAAAAAAACATGGAAGACATGCTGCAAGAAGTGCGTGTTGCGCTTTTTGAGGCTGACGTTAACTATAAGGTCGTGAAGAAATTTGTTGATAACATTAAAATCAAGGCTCTAGGAGCCCAAGTTTTTAATGAACTTAATCCTTCACAAATGGTTGTTAAAATTGTTCATGATGAATTAAAAGATTTATTGGGAAGTGATGATAGTGAGATTCACTTTGCAAACAATAAGCCAACGATTATTATGCTCGTCGGTTTACAAGGAACAGGTAAAACAACTAGTGCTGGTAAATTAGCGTATTTACTTAAAAACAAACTTAAAAAGAAAGTCTTGCTTGCGGCGGGTGATATTTATCGTCCGGCGGCCATTGATCAATTAGTGCAAATTGCTGGACAAGTTGGTGTTGATATCGTCAATCTTGGTGATAAGGTTAGTCCGGTCGAAATTGCTAAAGCTGCGCGCAAAAAGGCCTTTGATGACCATTATGATGTTTTGATTATCGATACGGCCGGTCGCTTAAGTATTGATACAGTTTTAATGGATGAACTAAACGATATTAAGACCGAAGTTACCCCCGATGAAGTATTACTACTAATCGATGCGATGAGTGGACAAGACGCCGTCAATACTGCCTTGAGTTTTGATCAAAAACTTAAATTGACTGGGGCAATCATGTCAAAACTTGATAGTGATGCCCGGGGTGGTGCCGCACTTTCAATTCGTCATTTAACGGGTGTCCCGATTAAGTTCGCGGGTGTTGGCGAAAAACTTGACCAGCTTGAACAATTCCATCCCGACCGGATGGCCGATCGAATTTTGGGGATGGGCGACATTGTCACGCTTGTTGAACAAGTTCAAGGCAAGATTGATGAAAAAGAAGCGAAAGCCTCAGCTAAAAAAATGATGGATGGTCAATTTGACCTTGATGATATGCTCGCACAACTTAAACAAGTGCAAAAACTCGGGTCCCTCGGCGGACTACTTAAGTTAATCCCGGGTATGCCGAAAATCGATCAAAATCAATTAGGTTCGGCGGAAAAAGAAATGAAAAATCTTGAAGTTATTATTAATTCAATGACCAGAGAGGAACGCCAAAATCCGGCGATACTAAAGCATTCTCGTAAACAAAGAATTGCCAAAGGCTCCGGAAAATCAGCTGCAGATATCAATCGAATGATTAAAAAGTTTGATCAAATGAAAGAGATGATGAAGAAGATGAAGGGGATGAAAGGTGGCGGCTTCCCGCAAGGCGGAATGCCACCCGGCTTCCCACCAATGTAAATAAAAAACTATCAGGTTAATCGCTGATAGTTTTATTTTTTATCGGTAAACTTTTTACTTTTGCTAATAACATCACTTTCCCATTTACCAGTCACACCATCTAGGGCTTCTTTGAGTAATTTGGCATCGTCCTTATCTTTGATTACTTTTAAGTAAAGGTCAGGACGTAAAGTATAAGTTAAGAATAATGATTGTTTGCGGCGCCATTTTTCAATTGCTTTATGATTACCACTATACAAAATAAGCGGAACTTTTTGGCCGTTAAAGTCGAAGGGTTCAGTATATTGTGGATATTCAAGCAGACTATTATGGGTGAATGATTCTTCGTTTAGTGAATCAATACTAATGACTCCATCAAGTAATCTAATTACGGCATCACTAATCGCCATTGCGGGAATTTCTCCACCCGTAAGGACAAAGTCCCCAACGCTGATCAGTTCATCGACATAGTCATTTACTCTTTCATCAATTCCTTCATAATGCCCACACACGAGGACAATGTGTTGCTTACGAGCTAATGCGAAGGCCTTGTTTTGGTTGAAAGTTTGACCGCGAGGAGAAAATAAAATCTTGTGACTATTTCCTAAACTTGCAAGGGCGCTCACAACTGGTTGGGCCTGCATAACTAGACCCGCACCTCCGCCAACAGGTGGAGTGTCAACACGACCGTATTTATTTTCGGTGAAGTCACGGATATTCAGTAGTTCAACTTCAACGATGTTTTTTCCGATCGCTCGTTTAATAATCGAGGTTTGTAAAAACCCGTTAAACATTTCGGGAAACAGCGTTAAAATTGTTATTTTCATAACATTCCTTCAATAAACTCTATCGTCATTTTTTTAGCAGCTAAGTCGGTCGATTTGACGAAGACGGGAAGAATCGGAACGAGGACATCGCTCTTATTTTCACGTTTTATTCGCAGCGTTTTTTCAGGCGTATAAGTCATAATTTCACTGATTTTACCGACATAAACGTTTTCAGTTGTATAAACATCTAAGCCCATCAATTCCTCATCAAAAATATATCCTTTGGGAAGTTTAGCGTCGCTTTTTTTAATGACAACATCGTAACGCAAAAGTTTTTCCGATTCGATAATGTGATTAACTTCGACAAACTTAACATTTAAAATACCTTTAGCTAAGACAACTGCGGCAATTGTGACTAGTGCCTTGACTTCATTGCGTTCGGAAAGGAAGACTTTAGCCCCGACATAGAATCTCTCGTCGATAAAGTCAGTCGTGGGAAAAACTTTTACTTCTCCCGCGAGTCCACGAGTTGCGATAATCGCACCAATTTTTATTAATTCATTGTTCATGTTCATATTATATCAAAAAAAGATGAGGACTTATTCCCCATCTTCCTCTTTTTCTTCGCCTAATCCCTCAAGTTTGAGGAATACGTGAATGTTATCTTGCTTTCCGGCAATCGAGAGGGTTTCTCTGAGTGCAGTTGCAACTGAACCTTTACGGCCAATTAGGATTGCAATATCATTTTTAGCTGCGAACACATTGACGGTCACGCTTTTGGCGTCATCGTTTTTTGTTTCTCTGATGAGAAGTGCAGCCTTATCACTGACTAAAGGTTCAACAAGTGTGCGAACGATACTTTCATATCTAGTCACGCTTATTTACCTTCTTTCTTCGCTTTTAGTTTAAGGTTGTGGAATTCTTCCATCACGCCATGAGCGCTGAAGATTGCACGAACTGTATCGCTAACTTGAGCACCTTGACTTAGCCACTTAAGTGCTAATTCACGGTTAAAAGTTGCTTCTTTGATTGACTTGCTTGGATCATATTGTCCAATTTGTTCAATGAAACGGCCATCGCGTGCGGCGCGGCTGTCACTAGCAACGATTCTATAATGTGGTTCGTGAGTACGACCAATTCTAGTTAAACGTAATTTTACTGCCATAATAATTACCTCCTTATTAATGTCTAAGTTAGTTTAGTCTGATTGAATTTATCTGTCAAGTCTTTTTACTTAACAGGTCACAAAAAAATACCTATTGCGCACGCGTGAGGTAACTAGTAGAATATATTCACTTACTATAGGAGTATTTATGAAAAAATTTATTGATCGTTACTTTAAAATTTCCGCTCGCGGAAGCCGCATTGGTACAGAAATACTTGGAGGCGTGATTGCATTTCTCGCAATGATTTACATTCTTCCGACCACAGCTTCAATTTTAGGACGCATGGGAATGGATAGTAGTGGCGTTTTCGTTGCAACTGCACTTATTAGTGCCTTAACAACGATTATGATGGGGCTAATTGGTAATCTCCCCCTTGTCTTATCCACTGGATTAGGCGTCAGTGGTTACCTTGTCTATACTGTTTATCAAACAACGGGAAGTTGGCAATCAGCACTTATCGTCCTCTTCATTGTTGGTATTATTTTGTTTATCTTCACACTTACTCGTTTAAGAAGAAAACTCGTCCGAGCGATTTCTAAAGAGATTAAAGTAATGATTAGTGCTGGGCTTGGCGCCTTTATTTTATATGCTAGTCTTAGCAGTAGCGGCCTCATTGTTACCGGAACACAAACATTACTCACACTTGGAAACCTCAAAGATCCTAGTGTCTTACTAGCGATGTTTGGAATGATCACTGTTTTAGTTTTATCATTTGTGCCAAATAAGAGATTGAATCAGTTATCAATTCCGATTGCGCTATTAATGACCGCACTCCTTGGAATTACAATAAATTACTCTTTCTTTAATGGTGTACAAACTGGTCTACCAGCCTACAGCAATCAAGGTTGGGGTGGCCAAGGATTACAAAATGTCGCTTTTAAAATCTTTAATCTTAGTGATTGGCAACAAGTTTTAGCAAATCCTAAAATTTACGGGGCAATCTTTTCCCTACTTTTAGTCCAATTTTTTGATACTAACTCCGCAATTCTCTCACTTGCCGCCCAAGTTGGTCAAACTGATAAAGACGGTAACGTAATTAATGAACAACGTGTTTTCCTCGCCGATGCGATTAACGGCGTTTTGGCTGCCCCACTCGGAACTAGTTCAACGACAACATTTTTAGAAAGTAGTGCCGGAATTGGTGTTGGTGCCCGTACAGGTTTAATGGCAGTCACAGCCGGATTCTTACTCTTGTTAAGTGCATTTATATTTCCAATTTTCTCAATTTTCACTGCTAGCAGCGTGACCTCGCTTGCAATATTTTCAATTGGTGCTTCAATTCTTTCCGACAGTTTTAAGAGAGTTGACTGGAGCAACAAGGCTGTGGCATTTGCGACTGTCTTCACTGTGATCTTTAACGTTTTGACAAACTCAATTAGTGATGGGATTGGAATCGGAATTATATTATATGTTGTGATGATGGTTGCAGGTAAAAAAGGAAAACAATTAAATGTTGTTACCTACATTCTCGCAATTATCTTTATTATCTACTTTGTGATTAATCGCGTCGTAAGTTTCTAGCCACTACTTATAGTAGGGAGACTTTTTTCTCTTTACAACAACTATGTCTTTTGCTATCATTATTTAGCGTTAACAAACGCCTTTGGTGGTCCAATGCCATACGAGTATGAACATCAACTGAAAAATTATGAAAAGGAGCGCAAAAACATGAATAAAAACTTAGTCAATGAAATTAACGCTTCTCAACTTCGGAATGACTTACCAGTCTTCACCAGCGGTGACACGATCAAAATCATGGTCCAAATCGTTGAAGGTGGTAAGAAACGTCTTCAAGCCTTTGAAGGTGTTGTCATTGCCGTTCAAGGTGCAGGGGTCAATAGAACCTTCACCATTCGGAAACGTTCAGGTGGTATCGGTGTTGAAAGAATATTCTTCATCCACTCACCAGTCCTTGATTCGATTGAAGTTGTGAAACGCGGTAAAGTTCGTCGCAAGAAAATTTACTATCTTCGTGAAAGAAGTGGTAAGTCCGCACGGATTAAAGAAAGAAATTAAAAAGTTGGCCTTGGTATTAACCGAGGCTTTCTTTTTGCCGTCCTTTTATTATTTATATTAAAGTTGTATAATGAGGCAGATTTATGAAAGAAACCGTGTTACAAAAACAAGAATTACCACCGCGAATCGACAAAAAAGAAGAACTATACCATAAGAGTAATAAGTTTTTTAATGCTATAGTCGCCGTTATTTTAACGGTGATTATTATTTTTGCAACGACATATATCATCATTTTTTCGGTCTATTCGAGAGTGTATATTGATGGGGCTTCAATGTACCCGACCCTTAATAATTTTACTAATTCCGCTTATCGTGAGTTTGGACTCATGAATACGCATCGAAGTAATTTCAAACGAGGTGATATTATCGTCTTTGATCGCTCACTTGATGGATCAGGCGATTATCTTGTTAAACGGGTAATTGGTCTTCCAAAAGAAACGATAAAAATTACAGATGGCGGGAGTGTAGGCACGCCCGACTACATTGAGATTACTAGTAACAGTGCGACCTTCATTCTTGATGAACCATATTTAACTAATAGTGCAAAAAACAACACTTTTGCCGGACCGTTTGCGACTTATTCGGAATTAACTTTACAAGATAATCAATATTTTTTACTCGGGGACAATCGTGCTAATTCGCAAGATTCACGGATGATTGGTCCAATTAAAAAGGATCAAATTACTGGCAAACTGATGGTTCTTTATGGATATGCCGAAGGGGTTGTTTCCCAAGAAGATGGTAATGGTCAAGTATCTAACGATTTACTTAACAAACATTATTACCCAATGTGGGATATGAGATTTTTCTTATGAGTGAACATAATATTCACTGGTTTCCTGGCCACATGCAAAAGGCTTTAAGGGAAATTGAAAACAAGATAAAAGTCATCGATGTTGTCATTGAACTGGCCGATAGTAGGGCGCCGCTATTTTCGACACGGAACCCAATGTTGAGCGAGAAAACTAAAACTAAACAAAAACTTTTAGTCTTAACAAAACTTGATTTAGCCGACGAATCGCGGGTTAATCTTGCTGTCGAGCAATTAAAGTTGCAATATCAAATGGTTTTAGCCGGAAACTTGAATGATAATGACTTTATCCGTAAAATCAAAAATGCCGTCAAAAAGCTTGGTGAACCCGTTCATCAAAAACAGAAGGCTAAATTAATTAAACCACAAGCATTAAAAGTCTTAATTCTTGGTATTCCTAACGTGGGAAAATCGACATTAATTAATAAACTAGCAAGTCGTAAAGCCGCAGCTGTGCAAAACAAACCAGGTCTTACGAGAGCTCAACAATTTATTAAAGTTGATGATGATTTTATTTTAATCGACACTCCTGGAATCTTGCCGCCAAATTATGCAAATAAACTTGCCGTTCTTAACCTCGCACTACTAGGTTCAATTCGTCAAGAAATTCTTCCAATCCACGAACTGGCAATCGCACTTGCGGATTACTTAATTAAAGAATATCCACATTTATTAATCGCGCGTTTTGACCTTAAACCCGAACATTTAGTTGACGCTGAACAACTTTTACAACAAATTGCTGTGCGCCGCGGTTTACTAGACAATGGCGTCATTAATGTTGAAAAAGCCGAAACCTTACTCCTGATTGAATTCAAAAACGGCGTCCTTGGACGTATATCTTTAGGAGAAGACAATGACGACCAACATTGATAACGATTATCGTCGTCAAGGATATATTTATATTGCCGGCACTGACGAGGCTGGGCGGGGCCCACTTGCGGGACCAGTTGTTGCGGCTGCAGTAATATTTCCACCTAAATATGAAAATGAAGTTATTGATGATAGTAAACAACTAACGGAAAAAAGTCGTAATAAACTTTTTGAAATCATTAAAGAAAATGCGATTAGCTATGCGATTGTTGTGATTGAAGCAAGTGTGATTGATGAGATTAATATATATCAAGCAAGCAAACGGGCGATGGAACAAGCGCTAAACCAACTCACCCACCCCTTTGATCTTGTGTTAACTGATGCAATGCCACTTAGCCACACTCAAGTTGGTGTCGTGCCTCTTATTAAAGGAGACACTTTATCACTTTCAATTGCCGCGGCCTCGATTTTGGCTAAAGTCACTCGTGATAAAATTATGGAAGAGATTGATCAGATGTATCCTCAATATGGTTTTAAAGACCATAAAGGTTATGCCACCAAAAAGCATCTTGAAAATTTAAAGAAGTTTGGACCAATTAAAGGTATCCACCGCTACTCGTATAGACCTGTCGCGGATGTATTCAACGAACAACTTACATTATTTTAAAAGCGTACATTAATTATTAATTGCTCCTTATTTATATGTAAGGAGTTTTTTTATGTTCAAAGCACGTGATGTTCTACTTTATTTTGCAATCAAATACGAGGGCAAATACGATCTAATAATGTCTGCAGTTAGAAATAAACTAAAAATTGATGAGCAGGACTACAATTATGTCACGACCAATTTTAAAGGTGACTTTATTACAATCGTTGATGAAAACTACCCCGAAGAATTTAAGCGTATTTACCGTCCCCCACTTGTTGTCTTTTATAGAGGGGACCTGTCCTTATTAAATAATCTAAGTCGGGCAATTACTGTTGTCGGGACAAGAAAGCCCAGTGAGTATGGTCTCAAAATGGCAACGATTCTCAGTACAGACCTTGCTAAAGAGCAATTTATCATTGTAAGTGGGATGGCTCGGGGGATTGACGCGGTTGCCCATGAGAGTGCACTTTCGCGACATGGAAAAACTATTGCGGTCTTAGGGAGCGGAATTAATAATCCCTATCCAAAGGAAAACACTAGACTTTATCACAATATTTGCGAAAACGGTTTAATTCTCAGTGAGTATCCAGGTTTGACAAAGCCAAACAAGGAGCACTTTCCAGAACGAAACCGATTAGTGGCGGCATTAGGTCGCGCTGTCCTAGTGATTGAAGCGCAAATACGTTCAGGTACGCTCATAACTGTTGGGGCAAGTTTAGCGCAAGGGGGCGATATCTATTGCGTGCCCGGGCTTGCAACTGGCGAGTCTGGCACTAATAGGTTAATTAAGGATGGAGCTTATCTCGTCGAAACGATTGAGGACATCAAAAACCTCTGGCCC
>DATESG010000049.1:0-3633 GCA_035270925.1 Bacilli bacterium
ACTTTTTCGGGGTCATCAAGGAAAATATCGCCCTTTGGATCACTTTTCGACATCTTTTTCGTTGGTTCACTTAAAGACATAATTCTTTTGCCAACCTTACGAACTTTTGGCGATGGCATTACTAACACATCCCCAAACCGATTGTTAAACCGATTTACAAGGTCGCGAGTAATCTCCACGTGTTGAATTTGATCTTCGCCAACCGGAACTTCCTTGGCGTCGTATAAGAGAATATCACTGGCCATTAAGACAGGATAGGCAAAAAGTCCTAAACCGATAGCGTTTTGGTCCATTTTTTGACTTTGATCTTTAAATTGGGTCATTCTTGATAATTCACCCATATAAAGAAAATTTTGTAAGATTGCATTGAGTTCCGCATGAGCACTGACACGTGATTGTTGAAAGATTACGCATTTTTCAGGGTCCAAGCCGGCGGCAAGATAGAAAGCCGCAATACTTTTAATGTTGGCTCTTAAAAATTCAGGTTCAATCGGTAAAGTTAAAGCATGTAAATCGGCTATAAACAAAAATAATTCATTTTCGGCTTGAAAATGAGTAAAAAACTTAAGCGCTCCGATATAGTTTCCTAAGGTCAGACGCCCAGTTGGTTTAATTCCACTTAAATATCGCATATAAAACCTCACTTGTTAAATTATAAGAACAATTATGCCTACTGTCAATTTTATAAATGTTTATTGTGAATATAAATATTATATAGTATTCTATTTACACTAGGAGGTATCAGATTATGATTAAAATCTATACATCTCCGAGTTGCTCATCTTGCCGTAAGGTCAAACAATGGTTTGATGAACAAAACATTCCTTATGAAGAACACAATATATTCGCAGCTGCTCTTAATGAAAAAGAGCTTAAAGAAATGCTATATAAATCAGAAAACGGCACGGAAGATATCATCTCTACTCGCTCTAAAGTGATAAGAGACAAAAAAATCGATATCAACAAAATGTCAGTCACTGAAATTATTGAATTCATCAAGGAGAACCCTTCCGTCCTCAAACGACCTATCATGGTTGATAGTCGCCGGATACAGGTTGGGTACAACTCGGAAGAAATTATGACCTTTATTCCACGCGCACGACGCATTGCGATGGAAGCTTGTACAAAGGAAAATTGTCCACACTATCCGCATTGCGAGCACGTTCAATAAAAAAGCTAGTACAGCGTTGCACTAGCTTTTTCTTTTGCTCATTTACTCTTTTAGTTTGCGGTAGGCCAGGAGCGCGCGTTTTTGTTTGCTAACTTTGTTTTCGGTAAAAATCACGTCAACTTTCTTACAAACTTCTTCAAGGAAGGCGCGGGCTTTTTCAACAGACGGCCCTTCCATTTCAAGTTCATAATCAACTTCATTGGCATATTCATTACGGTCGATCGATAATATATATCCATCATAGGGGACATTAATCCGGGTTGTTTTTAATTCGGCAAGAGGAGTAAGGGTACTTGGTTCAATATAAAGCCTTTCAATAAACTCACTGATGGTGCCATTTGGAAAAGTGTTATTTTCAATAAAGTTTTTAAATTCTTTTTCACTAATTAACTGACTCTTCTCTAAAAGACCCTCGCTTAAAGGTGTTTTTAAGGTCATGACGAAACCATTAAGACGTCTAATTCTTAAACTGATTTCATGTTTTTTCAAGGCCGCATCTTTGGTGTCAATATAGTAGTTTATTTGTTCGATTGGTGTCATAGTTTCATTTTTATAAAACTCAAGAACTTGGCGATAATTAGCCTCAGTAATTAGCGTTTTGACTTCGATTTCAATATTAGTGGACATAATTTTCTCCTTGTTATCTTAATATGCTACAATAATTTAGAACATTTTAAAAGAGGAATGAGCATGAAAGTAGCAATTATTAGTCGTAATGACGAATATAGCAACGAGATTGAAGCGACTTTAGTCACTTTACTGAAAAAGGCCGAACTTAAGCTTGTTGACCACGATCCAGACATCGTCATTTTTGTCGGTGGGGATGGAACTTTTCTTCGCGCCGTTAATCAATTTATTGACGTGATTAATGAGATAAAATTTATTGGTGTTCATACAGGTTCACTAGGCTTTTTCTGTGACTTTTCGGTTGATGAAGTTGAGCATGTTGTCAATCTTATTAAAGAAGAAAAACCTTATCAACGCCGTTACCGGTTGCTGGAAGCATGTCTGGAGACCGAAAAAGACCAAAGATTATTTTATGCAGTCAACGAAATAAGAATTGAAAATTCTCAACACACGATTATTAGCGATGTATATATCGATGATCTTTATCTGGAAACCTTTAGAGGCAATGGCCTGCTTGTATCGAGTCAACTAGGTAGTAGCGGGCTTAATAAATCAATTGGCGGCGCGATTATTGAAAGTGGCTTAGAACTTTTAGAGTTAAGTGAAATTGCACCGCTTAGTAATAATATCTATCGTCCTCTTAATGCCTCACTAGTTTTACGGGGCAACCGCATTGTCACCTTCAGTGGCGTTGCGGGTCAAACTATTTTAGGCTATGATCATCTTAGTGAGAAAATTGATGCCGATAACTTTAAACTTAAAGTAAGATTAGGCACGAAGAAAGTCACGTTGATTCATAATGAAGCGCGACCATATCTAAGTATTTTACATAAGGCTTTTATTAAGAACTAAGGAGATAGGACTATGACATTTGAACGTTTCTTACAAGAAAACAGCCAATATATTTCTTTCACAATTTTTTTACTGATTGCGATTGTTCTCACAATTTATGTACTCTTACCACTGCTAAGAAAAAAGAAAAGACCCAAAATAGAAGTAAAAAAGGTCGAATTAAACGAATTTTATGAAGCACTTGGGGGTGAAAACAACGTTAATACATTTGAACTCAATGGTTCTCGCTTAAGTGTCGAACTAATAGATATGAAAAACTTTGATAAGGAAAAACTTAAAGCGCTGGGGGTTATCCGCGTAATTGAAATGAAGACAAGATTAATGCTCTTAGTTGACGAATCGTTCAAACATTTAAAAAAATAGGCGTGAGCCTATTTTATTTTATATACTTGCGCAACTCTTCAATTGGTAGTCCCATTACATTGTAATAGCTACCCTCGATATGGTTGACCAATTTAAATTCTTCATCTTGAATACCATAGCCACCAGCTTTATCAAATGGGGAACCTGTTTCAATGTACTTTTCAATGGTCTCATCACTGAGCTCATTGAAGTAGACTTCAGTCATCACATTAGCATTGATTTCACGTTTAGCACTTAGCAGCGTGAAACCAGAAATAACATGGTGCTTACGGCCGCTTAATAACTCAAGCATCCGACGAGCATCGGCCTTTGACGTTGGTTTGCCTAAAACTATTTTATCTATAATGACGATCGTATCAACGGCGAGGACAGTATCTAACGGATGGTCTTTAAATATTTCATAGGCCTTCATCTTCGATATTTCTTTAGCAAGATCACTGGGAACTTTAACAACGACACGTTCATCAATATTAGCCGGAATGATGATAAAATCCGAAGTAATCATATGAAGTAATTCCTGACGACGTGGCGATTGCGATGCGAGAATTAACACCTTACTTGACTCTATTCATGATTACAGGAATTATCATTGGGCTACGTCCGGTTTTTTCATAAAAATA
>DATESG010000050.1:0-21560 GCA_035270925.1 Bacilli bacterium
GATCATTACGACTGGAGACGCCAGATTCACGCGCGGTCATAATTAAGTCATCAAGCTTATCCTTGTTAAGATCTTCCCAGGCACGGTCGACACGTTTAGTTTCACTAAAGATGTGGTCGGCCCGTTTAAGCGCCCGTTCACTCAATTTGCCTTTAAGCGCTTTTCTTTGGGCAATAAATTCTTCTTCATCAACTTCGAGCAGAACACTCTTACCAAATTCGCGACTCACAAGCGCTAAGTCACTGGTGATTTCGGCGTAATGCGCGGTAAGTTTAGCATGTGATTTGCCGGTATTAATCACGAAGAAATGGAGTTTATCACTAATGTGTGTCAAGTTAGCTTGGACCGGGCTCGCTTTATTAAAATCGGAGAGAACGACGCCCCCATAACTAATCGTCATTTGGTCGAGGAGACCACATGGTTTATTAAAATAGACTTGTTCAGCAAATTGTGAAGCTTTCGCAATATCTAAATCACTAATTTGATTATCGTTATAATAATAATTCAAAATTTTAGCGATTAAGACTTCGAAGGCCGCACTACTAGAAAGGCCCATGCCGCGTAAGATTGTCGAGACTGAAAAGCAATTAAAGCCACCAATCTTAAATCCATGCTCCTTAAAATAAGCACAAACACCTCTAATAAGGGCAATCGAGGTTGAATATTCTTTTTCATTAATTTTCAGGTCATTAAGGTCGATATCAATTGCAATGGGATAGCCCTTATTGAATGAAACGATTCTAAAATCTTGATTACGACTAACTGCCGCATAAATATAGCGATCAATTGTCATTGATAGTGTTTTACCGTGTTGGTGATCGGTATGGTTTCCGACTATTTCAACACGGCCTGGTGAAATAAACAAATCACTCGCCTTTTGATTAAAACTATCTTCAAACCCATTACTGACTTGTAAAAATTTCAAATTTTCAATACTCATGTTTAAAACTTAATGCTTTTGAGAAACTCGTAGAAAGCATCTTGCCCCTCATCGTTATCTTTAAAGACTGAAGTATTGAGTAACACATCACGGCAGACCCCGCTTACGTAGTTACGGACTTCTTTGTCATATTGAATGCGTTTTTCGCTCTTTAAATCACTTAAATCTTCGATAAGCTGACTGTGAATGACTAAATCTGGATGTTCCTCAAGCAGTACATCAACACTAGCCCCGGTTTCTAAGGCTTTTTCAATTAAGCCTAATTGACGTTTGAGCCGGGCTGGGAGAATGAAGATGCCCATTTGTTCAATCAGACCAATCCCCTCTTTTTTAATGTTGTGATATTGCGGGTGGGCATGGAAAATCCCATCAGGATAATTTTCATCAGTGCGATTGTTGCGCAGAATCAAATAAAAATAATAGATACCTTTGACCTTACGCACAATCGGGGTCACGGTATTATGACGTTCATCATCAGTATGCGCAATGATATTTAATTTTTCATTATTATAATCAAACCATTTTTCGGTGATTTTACTCGCATATTCTAAAACTAATTTCTTATTGAGACTCTTAATGAGGATTACACTCGTAAACCAATCGGCAATTCCGATTTCAACGCGTTTATCATAACGAGCCTTAAGGTGTTTACGCACACCTGTTTCAAACATTGGCATCACAGGGGCGCCACCTTGGAAGTGTTCATGCGAAAGGATTGAACCACCAACAATAGGCAGATCACTATTACTACCAATAAAGAAATGTGGGAATTGGTCGCTAAAGGTTAAAAGATTATTAAAAGTCCGAGGACTGATTTTCATTGGTAAATGTTCATCGAAGACGACAATACAGTGACGATCATAATACATATACGGTGAATATTGAATAAACCAGTTTTCACTATCTAATTTTAAAGGAATAACCCGTAAGTTTTGACGGGGCGGAATTTTAAAGTTACCACCAAACCCAACGTTTTCTTTACAAATTGGGCAGCTTGGATATTCATCTTCTTGTAAGCCAGGGTTTTTAAGTGATTCGGCAATTTGGCGATTGTCTTTTTCTGGTTTGGCTAAATTTATTGTAATTTCTAAGCGCTTATCATCAAAAGTCGATTCCCATTTGATGTTTTGGTCGATTTTACTCTTTTGAATATAGTTACTGGCAACTCCAAGATCATATAGATAATCAGTCGCGGCCTTTTTATTCTTTTTGTAAATAACTTTAAATTTATCCGTGACAATTTTTGGCGAGGACGTCAGTAAGCCCATCACATCGGTTAAAAGACCTTCAATCCGCCATTCTTCAATTAAATCACGTTTCATGATTTCAACTTTCATCTCTTGGAGAAGTTCATCAGGTGTTTTCATCGCTCTAATTTCAGAAATATTAATAATTCCTTTATAGGGACGATCAATTTTTAATTTGTATAAGATTAAATTACGCGTATAAAGGACATCTTGTTCATCAAGAGAAAGATGCATTTGCGCGTAATGAATCAACTTTTCAACTAAGATACTTAACATATAACTACCTCTTTTCGTGCGTTATGATAATAACATAAATTTAGTTTTCCGTGTAGATGCTATAGATAATACTGCCAAAATCACCAAGGACTCTTGTTTGTTCGTTGACGCCCGTTCCACTCCATTGTGGATATAAGCGCAACGCTCCCGCTTTTAAAAGCGAGCCATCAACAAGATAGTCTTCCTTAACTTCAACGTCAATCAATTGTTCGGCACTCTTGCTCTTAGCTAAGCGATTGACAATTAAGCCATCCGCTTTAATAAATGTTGGTAAAACCATCTTTAAGAGCCCGCCAAATTTATGGAGATTGCTGACTTGATTAAATCCGCACACATGGTAAGTTTGATGCTCATTTACATCTAGGCGTGGAAGCGATTCGCTGACTGGCATTGTCGTTGCAATCCCATTGACTAGACTAACAACTGCCCGTTCCTTGCCACGACTAACGACCGCGAAGCCATAACGTTCAAATGAAGTTTCATTTGGCAGTTCATAGTAAGTTCCATTAACGACAATATCACGGTGTTCTTTATAATACTCGATTTGTGCTTTTACTTGCTTTTCTTCAAGGGGCTCAAGCGTTGTAATATCTAGTTCATAACCAAAGCCACCACTAAATAAGCTGACATTAAAGCGTGTATTAAGGGCAATCTCTCTTAGTGTTTGGTGATTAGGCACATCGCTTACGTGCGCACTAATGACACTGAGGGGATAAACAAGTGCGAGGTTTTTCAAGATTCGCACCCGTTCATACGCATCACTACAATCACTCGCCCATATTTGATCAAAATAAGATAAAACTCCGAGATCAAAACGATTGCCGCCACTTGCGCAACCTTCCCATAAAATATGGGGGAAACGTTCGGTCAGGGTCTTTAAAATTTTATATAAGCCCTTGGTATAATCATAAAAAAACGTTGAGTGATTTCCACTCTTACTATAAAAATCACTAATATTACGGTTATAATCCCATTTTACGTATTCGATGTTCGCACTTGATAAAACAGCCGTGACATTGTCAATAATATAGTTTTGGACCTCGACAAGACTTAAGTCAAAACAATATTGATGGCGGCCTTTACTCGCTTTAAAGTTCGGAACATTTACAATCCAATCAGGATGATCAAGGTATACTTTGCTCGTTTCCGAAACCATTTCTGGTTCAAACCAAAGCCCAAACTTCAGCCCTTGTTTATTAGCCTTTTTAGCTAAACCATCAAGTCCATGTGGAAGTTTCTTTTTGTTTACTTCATAGTTACCTAGTCCTGTATAGTCATTATCACGTTCAATAAACCAGCCATCATCAAGCACTAACATTTCAATTCCTAAATCTTTAGCGCTTTTCATTAACTTCAATAGTTTTGCCTCATCAAAATTGAAATAAGTCGCTTCCCAATTGTTTAGTAAAATTGGCCGTGTTTGCCGTGAAAAAGCCTGACGCACAACGTGATCATTAACAAAGCGATGATAGTTCGCTGACAACCCGTTTTGACCCTTGTTGGAGTACGTAAGCGCCGCCCACGGGGCATAGAAATCACCATTTCCTAGATCATAGGCAAATGTTTCATCATTAAGTCCCGCTTGGACTCTGACCCGATTATTACTGGCCAGGTTAACACTAAGTTCAAACGGGCCACTATACATAAGATTGACCCCATAATATTCGCCATAGTCAAGGCTGGCTTCTGGAGTTTTTAAAATTAGAAATGGGTTATGACGGTTGCTACTAGGACCGGCAATTGTTGATAGTTTGAAAGTTCCTGGCGTTAATTTATGGGCCGTTAAATGCGCCTCATTAGCCCAAGTGCCATATAGCCCTAAAGCCTCAAAGTTTTTGTTATATAAATCAAGGTTAAGACTCATAATCCGGTTTAAGTGTGGATGTTTACGTTTTTGTTTATGAACAATCACACTGCGAGCGATGACGTTGCTATCTTTAAAGACTAAATAACGTAGCGTGACCAAAAGGGCACTATACTCATCGCGTAAATCAATTTCAAAGCATTCATTCGCTCCATGTGGGGCGGGTAAATCTTCCTTAGAAAAATCAAAATCAACTTTATGTCGGAACTCGACCACTTTAAAGTCACTGACAAAGCCAAGGTCACTCTCGACAATTAAGCTTGCCGGGCGGTAATCACCCTTTCCATAGGTTGAAAGTTCAAGATTGACATGATCAAGCGAATATGTCGGGTCGATACCCTCATCATAAATAGTTGTTGTCCCTAATGTGTTCTTTTGCTTATATTCAAGCGGAAACATGTCATCACTGACTTTAATTTTGCTACCATAGTAAAGATTTTCTAAATGTGAAAAATGGTTGACGCGCAAGACGTAACTTGTGTCCCGTGTTTCTAGATGAATGATTGTTGGTTCCATAAATTCTCGCTCTTATTTATTTTATCATATCTAGAGGTATTTTTCGCCTTCTCGTTGTGTAAATCCCTTATAATCACAAGCTAGCGAATGATGAATGTTAAGGAAAGTTATCGGTTTCAGCAGTTTATGTAAATAAATCGTTGATAAAACATAAAAAATTCTGCTATTTTCTCACGTTACACTACGAATATATATGTTAAAATTATTATATGGAACAACATCTCAATTTTAATTGGCAATTCATCAAGGGCTTTTCCTCAACTTATATTAAGGAAATTCCTCTGAGCGCAAGTAAGATTAATATCCCCCATAATATGGTCTCATTTCCTTTTAATAGCTTTAGTGATATTCATGGCCAAATTGTCGGGACCTATTTCAAACTTTTTAAGATTGAAAATTATGATGCAGAAAAATCATACATCCTTTATTTTGATGGGGTGATGGTCGGTGCGGATGTTTATGTTAACGGTAAAGATTTAGGGACTTTTACTCATGGCTATCTTCCCTTTGAAATTGATATTAGTGATCATGTTCATCGTGGCGACAACTTACTCGTCGTCAAAGTCGATGGTCGAGAAAAAGACACTATCCCGCCTTGGGGTAATGTTGTTGATTATCTCTCCTTCAGCGGAATCTATCGCGGCGTTAAACTAATTGAGCGTCAAGCCTTAGATATTCTTGATGCTCGTGTTGATGGTAAACTCGACGGAACCGTCGTTGTCCGTCCTACTTTTTGCAATGAAAATAGTGTTGTATACTCGGCTTTATATCAAGTTTTTGATCAAAATGATCAATTAGTCCATGAAGCCAAGTTCCCCCGTTTTAAAATTGATAATGTTAAAGCTTGGGATTTAAAAAACTCTTATTTATATAGGCTCGTAATTACGCTGATGAGTGTCGATAATCGCTACCGTGCCAGTCGTAGTTTTACGCTTGCCTTCCGCTCGATTGAAGTAAGGAATACTGGACTATATTTAAATAACAAACATACTAAACTTGTCGGATTAAACCGCCATGAAACATACCCCTTTATTGGTGGGGCAGCGTCTAAGTCTTTACAAGAAGATGATGTGTTAATCCTTAAAGGTTTAGGCCTCAATTATGTCCGTTGTTCCCATTATCCACCCAGTCCTGATTTTCTTGATGCCTGTGATAAACACGGTTTACTTGTTGTTGACGAAGTGCCGGGCTGGCAATTTATTGGGGATGAGGCGTGGCAAGAAGCGCATATTGATAATATCAAACGGATGATTATGCGTGATTATAACCATCCCAGCATTTTTGCCTGGTCAATCAGAATCAATGAGTCTAGTGATCATCATGACTTATATCAAAGATCACATGCCAAAGCCAAGTCGCTTGATCCATATCGGCCAACAACCGGAACGAGAAACTTTGAACATAGTGAATTACTCGAAGATATTTACTCATATAATGACTTCACCCATTACGGACCTAATAAGGGTTTACTCCCTAAACGTAAAGTCACCAAAGATAACAAACCTTATATCGTCAGTGAATGTAACGGCCACATGTTCCCGACCAAGGTTTACGATAGTCCCGAAATCCAAAAGGAATTTATCCATCGCCACCTTAGCGTTCTCAACAGTGCCTTTAAAGACCTAGACATTATTGGCATCTCCCCTTGGTGTATGCATGATTACTATACGCATCAACAATTTGGCAGTGGTGATCATATTTGCTACCACGGGATTCTCGATATATACCGTAATCCCAAACTTGTCAGTTATGCTTATCAAGCGCTCCTGAGTAAAAAACCCGTTTTAATGTCATCTTTTAGCGTCAATAACGGAGATATTCCTGAAGCTAAGCTGATGCCCTTCTTTGTCTTGTCTAATGCCAGTGTCGTCAAACTTTATCGCGGCGACGATTTAATCAAAGCGTTTAAACCTCGTTTCGACTTATATCCAAGTTTAAGACATCCACCCTTTGTGATTGATTACTTTATCCGTGATAATTTCATGGCTAAATACGGAAAGTTCTCGCCAAGGACAAGTAAACGGCTCGGCCATATTTTAAACTATGCGGCCTTGCACGGACTGACGAAAATGAAATTGAATCATAAACTTTCACTCGGCCTGATTATGCTAAGATATCACCTTACCTATCAGGATCTCGTGCCGATTTGGGGCGAGAACGTCACCAGCTGGGGAGTCGATAATGGTGTTTTCACTTTAAAGGCGTATAATGAGGAAGGGCAATTAGTTGAAAGTCAACAAATTGGCCCTAGTCTCCACTACACTTATGAGATTAAGCTTAGTAAAACTAGCTTAGTTAATGAAGCAACCTACGACACATTAAAAATTGTGATTACCGCGCTTGATAGTAATAAGATGCGTAATCCATATGACTTTAATGTTGTCAGTATTGCGACTACGGGACCGCTTGAATTATTAGGTCCCGCCCACCAAGCAATGCACGGTGGCGCCTTAAGCGTCTACATTGCCTCAACGCAAGGTAGTGGGCCGGCTCAAGTTAATCTCACGATTAACAACCAAATACACACATTCGACATTAAGGTCGAATAGAAAGGAGCATGATGGCAGAAAAAAATCTCGCACTTTTAATTGATGCTGAAAATATTTCTCCTGATTATATGTCGATTATTCGCGATGAAGCTAATAAATATGGCAACTTATCTTATAAGCGTATTTATGGCGACTGGTCGAGTCCAAATCTCGTCAAATGGCGGAAGATTTGTAACGAATATAATCTTGATCCAATACAACAGTTCAATTATGTCTCAAACAAAAGCACCAGCGATTTTACCCTCGTAATTGATGCAATGGACATCCTCTACCGCGGTAGCGTCCAAGGATTTGTGATTGTAAGTAGTGATAGTGATTTCACTAAACTCGTCAGTCGTTTACGTGAAAATAGTATGTTCGTAATGGGCATGGGCGAAAGCAAAACTCCACTCTCACTGGTCAACTCCGTTGATCTATTTACTTACTTAGACAAAATCAAAAAAATTCGTGACACGAGTGATGCAAAACGTAAAGTTAAAGCCCCTAATGGCAAAGACGATAGCGCAGGCATAATCCCGCTTGAAGACCTCATTGAAGTCTTAAGTAATATTATTTCCGAAAACGCTGATGAACTAGGTTGGGCTTATTGGAGCAATACCAATAATACGCTCGTTAGAAAATACCCAGGCTTTGATCCTCGTAACTACGGTTTTAAAGGCAAAGCACTCCAGTTCTTCTTAGCTAATGGCTTTGAAAAACGTAATGAAGGCTTAGATGTCTTTATTCGCGTCGCCGCTGATGAAACAAAAAAAGCCTAATACAATTGTATTAAGCTTATAAAACTAATGTTTTAATAGGAATAGAAATGTTCCTATTTTTTTATGCTATCTCGCGTAGCTCCGCGAGTGTATGCGTGCCGACGTCGCCTTTATCAATGTCTTCACACATTCTTGCATAAGCTTTTTCACTGATAAAGAATTTCTTTTTAATTAACATGTAGGAAATAATAAAGAGGATGACCGGGATAATCGTCATCCCAATCAAGAGTGAAGTCAAAACAAGCGGACGATTAGTCGCTTCATTAATAATAATGTTGGCTTGCGTAATGACGTCTGTTGAAGTCAGAATTCCATTTATCTTTAACTCTAGGCTAATTTCAAGTTGGCTGATTCCTTCGGTGAGGGCGTAAACGCCACCAATGGTCAGAATCAAATAGACAATTAGCGTTTGTAAACTGCTACTCATCTTCGCGGCAAATGGTCGGGCGGCAAAGATCACGCTCTCTTTCCGTTCGCCAGTCGTCCATTGATTGTATTCAATCGTGTTCGTCGCCATCACCAACAAGACCATATAGAATGAGCCTTGAGCCGCAAAGACAAAGATGCCAATCGCTGATAAGACCCAAATATTTAAGATTGGGATAATTCCATACGCGTTAAGCATTCCATATGTGAAAATCATCAGATAACCAATTACCATTACGATAAAGGAAAAATCAATAATTTGTTTGCGTGAAAAACGTTTGGCAATTAGCGAATATAGCGCTTGCGGGACGATTGTTCCTAAGGCATAAGCGACGGTGAAGAAAAACATATTGGCACCACCGAGCTCATAACCGTAAGCAAAAATAAAGTAGTTAAGCCCAAAGGCATTTAAGAGCGCACTACCAAGATAATAAAAGGTAATTACAAACATAATCACCCATAACTGTTTGTTTTTATATATTGTCGTAAACATTGATTTTAAACTTGTTTTTTCTTCGTTTATATCAAGACGTTCCTTTTCCTTACAAGTAAAGACGAGGAGTAATTGTGACAAGAGGAAGAAAAGCGCAATGATAATACTCGCGTAGAAAAACACTTGCGAAGCATTACCTGGATAGAGGATTGGTAAGATTCCCCCGACCGCGAAAGCACCAATACTCGCGGCAAGGGCCACGAATGTTGTCAATTGATTACGGGTTTTTTCATCCTTACTAAGCGAGGGGAGCATCGACCAATAGGCAATATCATTCATCGTAAAAGTCATTTCCCATAAAATATAGAAAACACCAAACAAGGCCACAAAGGCCCAACCACTGGGTCGAACGGTAAACATCAAAGCGAGCATTATCGAGTTAGATATCGCCCCAATTAAAATCCAGGGTTTATATTTACCCATTTTAAAGCGTGCGTTTTCAATAATCGAACCCATCATTGGATCATTGACCCCATCCCAAATGCGCGTGAAAATCATAATGATGGTAATGACCAGCATCTTCGCTTGATAGCCTCCTTCTTTGCCGAGGGTGAACTGCACATAAATCATTAAAAATAATGACACTAATGTATAAGCAGCATCACGAGCAATTCCAGAGAAGGGATAAACATACTTAGTTAACTTCGGGACTTGGTCGCCACTGAAAGTCTTGTTGTTCATATGATTAGTTGTGTAAAAAGAAACTTTTTACCCTTTCGATGTAATTAATACCTCTTCATTTTATCAAATTATTGCCGAGTTAAAAACAAATTGTCGCAAAATTTGGACTTACTTAATAAGTATGACTCTATCCTTGTATAACGAGCACCATAATTTTGGCTAAAATTGCTCGAAATCGGGCTAATAAAATGATATTTTAGCTTAACTACGATACAATATTAGTTATGGAAAAGAGTTTAAGAATCACCCTGCTGCTGAAAATGATTATCGGTTTCACCGCCGCCTATTTAATCGGCACCCTCTTTAATGTTAATTATAGTTATACCGCTGGCGTCATTACCGTCCTTTCTTTAGCCTTAACCAAAGAAGCGGTCTTAAAGCAAGCACTGGCGCGTTTCACCGCCTCACTGATTGGCATTGGTCTTGGCGTTTTATTCTTCTTTCTCCTAGGTTATGAAATTTACGTCCTTATTATTGTTGTGATTTTATTAACAACGATTTTATACGCTCTCAAACTAGAAATTGGCATTGTTCTCGCGCTTGTGTTAATTTCCCAAGAATATCTCGGTGGGGCCCCGAGTTACGCACTTAATGCCCTCTTTGTTTTAATCATCGGCGTCGGTGTTGCGATTATCCTCAACTTCTATACGCCCAGTGATAAAAAGGTCGTCGATACCAACCAAAATAAAATTGATCAGCAAATTAGTGATGTTTTTCACTCGCTTGCTAAAAATGAAGGGGTTGATTTCAGCCCGCTTAAAAGCGCGATCAATCAGGCCAAGAAGGAACTAATTCTTGCTAAAGAAAACCGCAGTTTTAAAGATGTCGAGAAACGTATCTCTTATCTGGGAATGCGTGAGAGTCAAACACTTGTTCTTGAACGCGTCAATCATATCTTAATCGCCCTGGGTGAGAGTGTTTATAAGACAAAAGTCCTCAACTACCTCTTTAGTTTCGTTGGTCATATCGGCAAAGTCGATAATGCCACACGGCTATTAAATGATTTACTCTTACTTCATCAAGAATATGATACTTTAGCACTGCCGAAAACTAGACTCGAGTTTGAACAACGCGCGGAGTTATATCATGTACTGAGTGAGCTCCAATCCTTCCTCGAGGCCAAAATTGACTATCATCATAAATACGATTTAACCTAAAGAAAAGAGCAACCGCGTGGTTGCTCCTTTTGTTGCTCGCCATTTTTAATCTTTATTATAAGCTTTAACAACTTGTTCAACGACATAGCTTGGGACTTCTTGATAACTGTCAAACTTACGGTTAAAGAAGCCGCTGCCTTGCGTCATGACTCGAAGTTTAATCGCGTAATCAATGATTTCACTTTCAGGGACAAGCGCGGTAATTTCTTGAATGCCATAACCTTTTTCATCGATACTAAGAATACGGGCTCTTCGTTGGTTGAGGTCTTTCATGATACTACCAGTATAATCATTGGCGATTTGCACGCCAATATGCATAATTGGTTCTAATAAGGTTGGTTTACACTTCATATAAGCTTCTTTAAATGCGAGAATCCCCGCCATCTTGAAAGCTTGTTCGTTACTGTCAACCGAGTGATACTTGCCATCAATCAACGTGCCTTTAACACCAATAACCGGATACCCGGCTAAGAGGCCTTTTTGCGTTACTTCGTTAAAGCCTTTTTCAACGGCAGGATAGTAGTTACGCGGAACCGCGCCACCAAAGACTTCTTCAGTGAAGACATTATCTTCGGTCCCACTAGGACTAAAGCGCATGACGACGACGCCATAGAAGCCACTGCCACCGGACTGTTTAACATAGCGACCTTCGGCTTCGGCAGTTTGTTTAATCGTTTCACGGTAGTTAATTTTTGGTGCAAAGGTATCAACCTCGACGCCGTATCCATTTTTAACGCGTTCCAACACATAGTTTAGATGCGAGTCACTAAGACCACCAATTAGTAGTTCCTTAGTTTCAGCATTACGTTTCATTTCAAAACATGGATCTTCGACCGCGTATCGGGCGAGTGCTTGCCCAAGTTTTTCTTCATCTTTACTAGCTTTCGCCACTAACGCGCGGTAATAAACAATTGTGGGATATTTAGGCGGGTTAAATTTAAAAGCATTGTTCTTGGTTGTAAGCGTAAAACCCGTACTAATATTTTCTAACTTTGTCAGGGCAACGATATCACCCGCAATTGCCTTATCGACCGGCGTCAGTGTCGCTCCAAACATTGTCGAAATTTGGTTGACTCTAAAACTATCATTGTTGTTAAGGCAGAAAACTTCATCGCCAATTTTTAAAACGCCGGAGTTTATTTTGACTAAGTTAGTCACACCTTTATATTGATCGAAGGTTGTTTTAAATACATAGGCACTAAATGGTTGATCAACTCTAGTTAGCACTTCAACAATTTTGCCACTAGCGTCTTTAGCTTCATATGGTCTAAGTTCGGTTGGATTAGGGAGATATTCAATCATCATCTTTAATAAAGTATCAATCCCGATATCTTTTTTGGCACTGCCAACAAGAACTGGGGCAATCTCGCCACTAATGACGGCGTGATGTAAACCTTTGCTAATTTCTTTGTGCGATAAAGTTTCGCCTGCAAAGAATTTATCAAGTAAGGCATCATCTGTTAAGGCAACTTGCTCAGCAAGTGAGTTATGTAATTCTAAGACAATTGGTTTCTTATCATCGTAAATCTTATCATCAACACAAGTTGTGCCATTATATTTACGGGCTTTAAGTTCGACCACGTCAATATAGCCATCAAACGCTTCTTCACGGCCAATTGGATAGACAAAGGAAACAGCTTTTTTACCTAAGACACGAGTAATATCTTCGAGTAAGGCTTCAAAATCGATTTTTTCTTTATCCATTTTATTAATAAAGATAAAAGTTGGGACCCCGTGTTTTTTTAACATATTAAAATGTTTAATCGTTCCGACTTCAATCTTCTTTGTCGCATCAATTACTAAGACTGCCGCTTTAACTACATCAAGCACACCCATAATGTCATGAACAAAGTCATCATTACCGGGGGCATCTAAAAAGTTAAGGTGATAGTCTTCATAATCAACACTAATAACCGAAAGGCTACAAGAACTTAAACGGTTCTTTTCTTCCACGGAAGTATCACTAATCGTATTCTTACGATCAATCTCGCCTTTAGTTTTCCCGGTCACAAGTGCGGCAAGCGATTCCACAAGCGTCGTCTTACCACTTCCTTGGTGACCTAAAAATACAATATTTCTGATTTTATCTGTCGTGTATTCCATATTCACTCCTAATCCTTAAGGGCCTCAACGGCCATCGCAAAGATCATCTCTTGGTCGCAGTTTGTCGTATCAAGGACAACGCGGGGAATAACTTCATCTTCATCTCTTAATTGATTAACGTAAAGGCTGAATTCGTCAAGATTCTTTAATGGGTGCGTTAAATGGACAGGATGACGGTTTTGATACATTTCGCGATATAAAAAACGCTCGTATAACACATCAATATCACCTGTTAAATAAATTAAGGTAACTTTATGATTTGCAAACGAGCATTCTCTTTGAATCTTTTCGAGGTCATCTTGATGGAAGTTGGCCTCAAGGATTACACTGCCTTTGATTTTAGCAAAGCGTGAGGCGATGTGGACAAGAATGTCCATGGCCCCGCGCGAAACCCTCTTGTTTTTGTCGATTCCCTCAAACTCAATCTCTTCGCCAAGGATTTCTTTAAACCTTGATTTTTGGAAGTAGGGAATTTCAAAGTGCCGCGAAAGTCTTTTCGCGAGCGCTGATTTCCCGGCGGCTAGATCTCCGGATATGATAATAATTTTAGACATAAAAATCTCCCTTTCTATTATTTGGTTATGTCGTCTTTGTACTTTTATTGTAGCACATTAAAGTAAGTAATAAAGGGGCAAGCGACAAAATCAGTAAAAGAAAACCCTTACTAATAATGTAAGGGTTTACATGCGTTAACTTGACTATCTTTTTTGAATTCGGCCCTTGTTAGCCCCGCGTGAATTGTGAACTAAATAAGTTCCACCGTTGTTAGCAACGAGGCCTTCAACGTATTCAATCGCTTCTTTTTGGGTGTCACATAGTTTAATCACCCGTTTGCCACCAGCAAAGATAATTGTCCATTTATTGTCTTCATCACGTTTATTTAGGTGATAAACACGTTTGCCTTCACTTGATGGACCGGTTTTGGCAGGTTCACTTTTAGCTTCGGCTTCAACTTTTGGCTCAACCTTTTTCGCTGGTTGTGCTTTTTCTTTTTTAACAACCGGCTTTGCAACAGGCTTATCTTCGACCTTCTTAGTCACGACAGGGAGAACTGGTTTCGCCCTTTCAACCTTGTCCGGTTTAGGAGTTGTCCGTTTCTTTTGGAAGTTATATAAAGGTTTAGCTTCATTATCTTGTTTAGCAACAACCTTTTGTTGAACAACACGTTTGACAACAACTTCTTTCTTTGGTTCGGCTTTAGCAACAGCTTCTGGTTCAGGTTTGGCCGCTTCTACGACTACGACAGGTTGTTCTTTGACCAACTCAGTTTTAACATCTTCTTTAGCAACTTCTCTTTGTGGTTGGTAATTAGGGGTTTCTAATTTAACTTCAACAACAACACGTTGGGGTTCATTATTTTTTTCTTGAACTTTAGTTTCAACTGTAACTTCATCTTTAGCTTTGGTGTCTTTAAGTTTGACATGCGCATATTTTGGCTTGTAATCACGGGCAGAAATACTTCTTAAGCTAGCAATTAAAACGAATAATAACGCAAGCACCATTAATAATAAGGCGCCAGCTTGGTAAGCCGTCTTTAAGTTAAGTAAGTCAGTCCAGCCTGTCATCGTAAAGAAAACTAAATCCTTACTGATAACTCTAGCAACCATCACCGAAGCAATGGCCGTAACGATTAAAACATTAAGGCCCGTAAACAGTTTACGTGGGCGATGTCTCGTGAACACTAAAATAAAGAGGACGATAAATAATAGAAGCCCGACTGCAAATGGGGCCAGAAATAAAAGATCAATTCCACTGAAAGAAATCCATGCTCTTAGTTGCGGTAAAATATCAGCGAATCCCAGAGCTTCAATTGTGATTAACTCCATCGCTACAGCACCAGCGGCTGCTAAGGCAAAAATCAGGGCAAATATGCTTAAACCAACGACATTCTTTTTCATACACTCTCTCCTTTGTATTTTTAAAGACGTACAATATCATCATTATAGAGATTTTATTGTCAATTGTAAAACAAGATGTATATTAATACCTATCTAAAATCATACAATTCA
The DNA here is from genome assembly GCA_035270925.1 of Bacilli bacterium. Lineage (GTDB taxonomy): Bacteria > Bacillota_I > Bacilli_A > RFN20 > CAG-826 > DATESG01. The sequence continues at coordinate 15,020 of DATESG010000050.1, forward strand.
TCTTGTTTTTGCACTAATAAAACAACTTTTGAAGTCATTACTGCAAGGTTATGTTAATCTAGGAGCGGGAAAAAATCATGAAAATAAATTTAAATAAAAGCGATACTAATCTACTATTAAACCTCTTTGAAACCTTAGAACTCAATATGAGTGCGAGTGAAGTTGCACTCGAACTTGTTGACGGCTTTGAGAATTTAGATCTCAACACCGTCTTTAATGATGTCAAAAATCATAACAGCTACTTAACGAGAATTAAAGAACTCTATGGCTATAACGACCAGGACCCATTTCAAGTTCAACTCTTTGAAAAGCACCTGCTCCCTAATATTGTCAAACGAGATTTATCAAGTTATCAAAATGACCCCTACTATCAAGCAATCAAGGGAGTTGAATTTAAAAGTAACAATCTGGCCTTAACGAACAAATACTACCGGAAAAATCAATTGTTCGTTTTTGATGATGTCCGTAGTCATGGCGAAAACTATGAGGAGAAACTTTCTTTAGCCTATGCTGGCGTCGATTATCCCTATTTAGCGCTCATTCAAGATTATAAAATCTGGATGGCGGTTATTCCCCATGAGATGAATACGATGAAAGCTTCAATTGCCGAGGCCCATGGTCATGTGCTTGTTCTCGGTTTAGGACTAGGCTATTATCCTTTCCATATCGCCCTTAAAGATGAAGTTAAAAGTATTGTGATTGTCGAGAAAAACCAAACAATCATTAATATCTTCAACAAATATATTTTTCCTAAGTTTAGCAATAAAGAGAAATTCACCATTATCCATGAAGATGCTTATCAATTTATGAAACTAAATCATCAAGATTTTGATTATGCTTTCTTTGATATACATAGATCAAGTAATGAAGATTTAGATTTATACCTCAAAGCCAAAAGATTTGAAAGATTTTATCCCGACCTTAAGATTTTTTATTGGCTCGAATCCTCAATGCTCGCCCACTTACGCCGCGTCCTAATTACTTATATTAAGGAAGTATATTACGGCTATGTTGCCGAAGAAAAAAGTGCACTTGATCGCTTAATCGAAACCTTGGCTAAACGTCTTGAAAGAACGACACTTAATAATTATCAAGATGTGCTCAATTTGTTAAGTGATCAGAGTATTCTTAACCTCATTAGATAACACGCCGCTCTTATGATGTGATCAATAAGCATCCACCAATAAAAACAGCTAATAATAGGCTAAACTTAAGTTATGAAAAAAGCACTTAAAGTCGTTGGCCTATTTTTTTTAAGCCTCATTGTCATCCTGATGGAAACAGTGGGCGGGCTTTTTATTTTATCACGCTTTAAAATCGATCAACCAGCGAGTGGCTATGATTGGCATGAAACGACGACTTTTGACTTAAATCTTCACACAACCTCGCTTGAAGTAGAGGATGATTATCAAGTGTTATTTTTGACTGATATTCACTATTTTGGCTATTTTGAGCGCCGGACAGAAAACTACATCACTAAGCTCGTCGCAGAGTCTGAACCTGATTTAATCATTCTTGTCGGCGACAATACGTTCACCCCTTTTAATAAACGCGCAATGACTCATCTCATTGAGCTCATGGATTCATTTAAAACACCATGGACACTTGTATTTGGCAATCATGATGACTTTGGCCGTGCCAGTAAAGATTATATGGCTAATCAAATCCTTACATCAACATACGCGATTTTTACTTATGGGCCTAATGACTTCGGTGGCAATGGTAATCAAATTATCAATCTTGTCCATGACGAGCACATCATCCACTCCTTTATCCTGCTTGATACGGTCCGAAATGGGGCGACATCGCCACCTATTACCCTAAAACAAATCTCATGGTATGAATGGGCGATTAAAGGTCTCCAACTTGCTGACCCGGAGACACTTGCGACTTCCGTGGTCACTCATGTCGCTTTGCCGGAAATGGTCGATGCCTACCAAAACGGTCTCACAATCGCCGGCTTTCAAGGTGAGAAGGTCTCTTTGATGAAAAATAACGGTTTATATGACAAAATTGTCGAACTCGGTTCAACTAAATATTTATTCCATGGTCATGATCACTATAATAACAACATCACCCTTTATAACGGGATCTATTTTACTTATGTGATGCAAGTCGGAGTTTTTACATATGGCTATCAAAAAAAAGGTGGGACGTTATTTACAATCATGCCCACCGGGGAGACGCAGTTTAAACTTGTATACGCTAATTAATGACGAGCATTAAAGCCAACTAAGCAACAATAAAAGTCCCTTTTGCAAGGGACTTATTTTCATATTGTATAACGACTGCTATTTAGCGAAACGACGGGCTACTTCCGCCCAGTTAACGACACTGAAGAAGGCGTTAACGTAATCGGGCCGACGGTTTTGATAATGGAGGTAATAAGCATGTTCCCACACATCAAGTCCAAGAATCGGACGACCGAGTGCTAATGGGGTATCTTGGTTAGCGGTTGAAACAACTTCTAAGGCCCCCTTCTTATTGACAATTAGCCACGCCCAACCACTGCCGAAGCGGGTTTTAGCGGCGTTAGCAAAGGCTTCTTTAAACTTTTCAAAGTCACCAAAGGCATGATTGATGGCCTCAAGAAGTTTGCCTTCTGGACCTTTGCCGTTGTTGACCTTTAAGATCGACCAAAATAAAGTATGGTTGAAGTGACCTCCACCATTATTTCTAACAGCGGTTCTAATATCTTCGGGGATGATATCAAAGTTAGCAAGCATCACCTCAAGATCTTCGTGTAATTCTGGATGCTTTTCTAAAGCGGCATTAAGATTGCTGACATAAGCATTATGATGCTTGGTGTAATGGATTTCCATTGTTCTAGCGTCAATATATGGTTCTAAAGCGTCATATGCGTAAGTGAGTTTTGGTAATTCATATTTCATATAAATTCCTCCTTTAATAAATATTTCTCATACTTATAATATAGTTTAATCGTCAACTCTATTCAATTAATATGCTTACTTCCGCTTACTTTAAGGCTTTTAACCCTGGGTTTAATCGAGAAAAAATTCGCTTTAGTGTATAATCACATTATTAGGAGAAAATATATGAAAAATAAATTGTTTCCACTCTTTACAGTTGCGCTACTTTTAACCGGTTGCGCTCAGGTTAAAGCATTACCAAAACCCGAAACGATTGAGGGCTTTTGGTCAATGTTTAAAATTGATAAAAACATTAATGTATTTGGAACCCTTGATGATTATTTACTGCGTGAAGATATTGTCTACCGCGATATGCGGATGTTAGTCGATCCCGCAAAATATGAAAACATTGGTGGCGATCGTTTCTTGTCCGGTTTTATTGAAGGTTTTAGTGTCGTCCCCTATCCTTATCTTGCCACTCTGCACGGCCTTCCTCCCGAAGTTGAAGAGGGTTATCGTGGTCCAACTTTATTTGATTTTGATGGAGTGAGTACTTATACCGCTAATTATGAGCAATCAATGACGATTCTTTTAGATTTATTCCCCCAAGATAAAACAATCTTCCTCATGTGTGGCGGTGGAGGTTATGCGATGATGAGTAAAGATATGCTCGTCGCCCTTGGTTGGGATCAAGATAAAATCTATAATGTTGGCTGCTACTGGTCTTATGAAGGCAAACACGATATTAAAGTTAAAATCGGCGAAGGGGAAAACGCTAGTTACGCCTTTCACCGCGTCGATTATAAATTAATTGATTTTGATTATTTAACGGAGCGTATTGTTTAAAATGAAAAAAATCCTACCACTAGTCTTTTCGCTTCTGCTTTTTGCTTGTAACCCTAACACAAGTCAAAGTTTAGATAAAATTGATCTTAGTCAAAAGTATTATAATAATGCCGAAATTATCGAGCTTGAAACCAAGCAAGATTATTTAAACATTGTCGCAGACGAAGAAAGTTTTATCCTTTATGTCTATAACCCGACTTGTTATGCTTGTGGACTTTTTGATCCCCATTTAGCAAGTTTTGTCGAAATAGAAAAAATTGCCGTTTTAAGAATTAGGGCCTCAGTGGCTCTCAGCACTAATATTGGTGAGTATGTTTCATATACACCTAGTGTGCTAATTTTTAAACTTGGGCAATTTTATGTCATGCTTGATCCCACAGTTGCCGAAGACGAGTCGGGTTTTACGACTAGTGCTGGCTTTACCGCTTGGGTTTATACATATATAAATAAGGTTTAAAGTAGATTAGCCGCGTTCGTAAGGTTTAAGCATCCATTCGGGTGCTTCTTTTTGTGCCAGTCTAATCACAAAGTAAGGGTTTAACAGTAATTCACGGCCTAAAAAGACGAAGTCAACTTTATCTTCGACTAAAATTTGTTCAATATATTCACTATCATTAATGAGTCCTCCACCAATTACCTTGAATCCAGCCTTTTTGATTGCTTCGGCATAAGGAATTTGATAGCCCTTAAAAACTTGGGGACGGACAGAAACGACGCCACCGGCACTGACATCAACGGCATCAATTTTATCTTTGATTAGGGATAAAACCTTTAGCGTATCTTCAATTTCATGACCGCCAAGGGCAAATTCAACCGCCGACAGTCTTACGACAAGTGGTCCTGAGTAAACTTCACGAACGGCATCAACCACTTCAACTAAGAAGCGAGCACGATTTTCTAAAGTCCCACCATAAATATCACTTCTTTTATTACATAGGGGCGATAAAAATTGATTAATTAAATATCCATGAGCGCCATGTAGTTCAATCACATCATATCCAGCCTTTTGGGCTCTAATAGCAGCATCCTTAAAATCAGTAACAATTTGTTTGATTTCCTCAATGCTTAATTCTTTTGGTGTTTGATAATGGTCGCTATAGGCAACCGGCGAGGGTGCAACAATAAATTCAGCATCTTTAACGCCACATTTACGTCCGGCATGGCCTAACTGAATGCCGATTAACGCTCCCGCCATATGGACACTATCAACAATTGTTTTAAGGCCTTCAATATGATAATCATCCCAAATTCCTAAATCATTGCCCGTAATACGAGCGTTTTTACTGATTGCGGTTGCCTCTTGGATGATGAGACCGACCCCGCCATAAGCTCTAGTTGTATAGTGCGTTAAATGGAAGAGTTGAACGTTTCCATTTTTATCACTTGCGTACATGCACATTGGTGCCATGACAATTCTGTTTTTGATGCTTAATTGTCCGATTTTTTCACTACTAAATATTTTCATACACACCTCTATTCTTAGAAGATTATAACAAAAAATCTTTGCCTTAGTAGCAAAAAGGCTCGAATTTGTAATATTTATGTGAACGCTATTTAGGAACTAAAAAACTCCCACGTGGGAGTTTTACTTTTTCGCTAATGAATTAATTTTATATAACTCTTCGACTGCGAAGTGAACTTTAACGACAAGATAATCCTTTGATTTGGAGAACATATAGAAACTATCATTAGTCATTGATAAATCAATCGCATTACCTTTACCAAAATAGTCAAACTCAATGTGAGTTGCAAAGTTTTCTAGCGGACTTTTTTTAAGTAAAAACTTTTCTTCACCCCACTGACCGCTCACAAGGAAGCCTTGCATATTATGAACTAGTTTGCCTGTTCCAAAGCGATAAAAACCTGTGCTATTTGGTAGAGATTCGATTTCAACCTCGTGTTCAAAGTGATAGGTGCCGGCTTCGAGTTCTTTTCTGACTTCCGTTCGTTCCCATTCACACCAATCAGGAATATGTGTGAACTCAGTTTCTCCCTTTTCGGCTTTAAGACGGCCAAGTGTATCCATTTCATACGTCTTCCCGCAACTTGTGCAGATAATTTTATGATCAAGCGAAGTCATCCCTTTTTCTGAGTGGCAACTTGGACATTTGTATAAGATCTTATGAATCCCTTCAGCGCGATTTTTTTCTTTAATCTCGACTTTATGATCAAGTTGCCATTTGTAGTCATCATAATAAAAGGAATCATTAATAATTTTATCGATTGCTTCAACACTAAGGTTTGCGCAGTCTTCGGGAGTTAAGATTTTTGTCATATCCGCGGTTGTTTTAATCTTACGTTTATTGGTAAGGTTCCAGACTGGTTGGATGAGATGATGACCATGACTAATCAGACTAACAACAGGAACACCAAGTTTCTTAATCATCTTTGCAAGACTATCAGGAATCACGGAGTTAGTCCCCGTAATTGAATAACGTGCCTCTGGATAAATCATTAACACTGTCTTATTAACAAAAAGACTATGCTTAACTTGTTTAAACATTGCAATATCTTGAATAAACTTACGCTTACCAAAACAGCCGACTTTACGCATAATATCTTCACGGTTAATAAAACCATCAACCGCGACAATATAGTTAGCCTTATGTGGAAAAATCGCCTTGGTCGCCATTTTAAAGTCAAAAAAACAGTTATGATTAGCAAGCACAATATAAGGGGGCTTTAAACCCTTAATACCTTGCTTATTAATTTTCGCGCCATATTTAAGAATGTCGGGCAGGCTCAGCATCCAGGCGACTAACGTTAAAATGCCCTTTTGTTTTTGTGGAGGAGAAACAAGATCAAAACGTGGCATCTTCGCGACT
>DATESG010000051.1:0-4390 GCA_035270925.1 Bacilli bacterium
GAATTTGGCGCGTATTTACTCACATTTATTAAGAGTAACTATTCTATTGTGACCGCGGTGATCTTTACGCTCACTGTCCCAATTGGTACGCCATTTTATGTCCTAATTGTTGGTAACGTGTTTGCGACCTTAATCGTCAAACATGCCTTTGGTGGCTTTGGTCATAATATCTTTAACCCCGCAGCTTTAGCACGGTTACTTGTGGCTTTAGCATTTGGTTCACAATTATCACCTTTCTTAGTTGATAACTCTGTCGGTGGGCTTGTTGCTGGCGCGACTTTGACTTCACAATATAGTGGGACCGGTTTTAAATGGCTGGCTGACTTAGGTCAAATTGATCTTTTTAGAGTATTTATCGGTAATTATAATGGAGCCTTAGGGGAAACCTTTACCTTCCTTATTATTGCCGTTGGTGTTGTCTTAGCAATTCGTGAAGTAATTAACTGGCGGACCCCAGTCTTCTATTTAGCAACAATGGTCTTAATTGCCATCCCCATGGCCTTAATTGCGAAAGTTAATGTCTTTGAATCAATGGCCTTATCGATTGGACTAGGAGGCGCAGCCTTTGGGGCAATCTTCATGCTGACTGATCCAGTCTCTTCGCCAACCGGAAATTTTGGTAAAGCCTTAATTGGCATGATTACCGCTTTGTTTACGGTTCTTATTCGTGTCGCAGGGGCATATCCGGAAGGAATGGCCTTCTCAATTGCGATTGTTAATATCTTAGCGCCGATGATTGATAAATTAAGTGTTGGTCAAACTACCGTTAATCTTTGGAAGAAATATGTGACTGCCGGGGCAATCTTCGCTTTAAGCGCCGGAACAATGTCACTGATTGCTTTTAATAAAACAAAAGCAGATACCGAAGAAAATCCCAGTAGTAGTGAACCACCAGTCATCGTTCCCTTTGTCACGCTTAATGGTAGTTATACTTCCGTCGCACCTACTGATGAATATACTGCTCCATTCACGACGAGTGTTGAAGTCGGACTTGATATTGAATATAACATCGTGACACTTGACGTCAGCGATGGCTCAACGCCAGGATTTGGCGGCTACACTGCTAAAGCGCAACAATTTGTTGATTACTATACTTCAATTAGTGTTGCTGACTTCCTTGCTCTTCCAGTTATCACTGAAGCAACAGCTGGCGCAACTAAACCAGTTGAAGATGAAGTTCCACAAGCAGTTGCTGGTCTATGGTATTCAAGCGTGGCCATTTATCAGGCCGTTGCTAATGCTTTTAGTGGTATTAGCGTTTACCAAGGCGCGCATACGAGTGCGATGTGTGAAGCTAGTGATTACTGTCAATATGATGAAGAAGAACTCACTGTTGATGTTTATGTTAAAGCCGATAAGATTGTCACACTTGGTTTAGGAGCAGATGGTCAATCAACTGCTTCATACGCGACCAATTGGGCCGGTAAGGTTGAAGCTATCATCACCGTCTATCAAGACGTTTTGGTCAGTGCCATTAATGCAATGAGCGATCCTGCTGAACTGTATGGCGAAACAAGTGCGGCAGCGGGTGTCACCTATAGTGGTGATCGTCTATTCTTTGCAGTTCAAAATGCTTTAGAAGGGTATGGTGCATAAGATGGCAAAAAAAGGTCTCAATAAATTCATCCTCCTACCATTATTTCTTGGTAGTGTCTGTCTAGTTAGTGGCGGCGTGATTGCGGGCGTGAACTCGTTCACCGAACCAGTCATCAACCAACGGATTATTGATCAACAAAATGCCGGCTATTATAAAGTCTTAGGGATTGATAGTGCCGATGTTCCTGTTAACAAAGAAATTAGTCCGGCTTTAGCAAGTAAGGGTGTTTCTAGTAAAAAAGAATTCAGCTCAGGCACAACCGTGATTGGTTATGTCTATGATGTCAGTGTTAGTGGCTATGGTGGAAAGATATTGTTTCAAGTTGGCTTTAAAGATGGCAAATTCAGCGGCTTTAATATCATTAGCCATAGTGAAACACCTTCATTTGGAGGACTTGTGCTCCCTAAAGTTGACGAAAGAATTAAAAACCAAACGGCCGAGAGTGATGTGTTATCACTTCTAAATGGTGCTGACAACCTCACTGGTGGTAAGAGTGTAACAGGCAACGCTATAGTTGCCGGACTTAATGCTTGTGCTGATGACTATTTAGCGGAGGTCGCTTAATATGAAAAAATTAAGAATTATTCTCGATGGAGCTTTTAAAAATAACTCAACGTTCATTATGCTTTTAGGCTTATGTCCGGTCCTCGCCACTACAAGCGGTGTTTCCAGTGCCTTAGGTATGGGACTAGCGATGTTGGCGGTTATTATCGTGTCTAACGTTGTTGTCTCACTTATTCGCCATCTCATTCCTAATGAAATTAGAATTCCAGTGATGATTGTGATTATCGCGACGATTGTGACTGTGGTTGAAATGCTGATGAAAGCTTATCTACCAGATCTCGCCGCGAACTTAGGGGTTTACCTCTCGATTATCGTTGTCAATTGCGTGATCTTCGCCCGTGCCGAATCATTTGCGCTTAAAAATGGCGTTCTTGATAGTTTCCTTGATGCAATTGGCACAGGCTTAGGATTTATCCTCAGTGTCTTTTTACTCGGGTTTGCGCGTGAATTAGTTGGAACCGGCGCGATTGATTTTAAATCATTCATTAATGGTGAAACCTTATTCTTAGTAAGAATCTTCCCACAACAATACGCGATTAGTATTTTTGTTGAAAACTCAGGCGCCTTTATTATGTTAGGTCTCTTAGTCGCCCTCATTGCTTATCTCGTCCCTCAAGTTGGTGCTTGGAAAGAAAATAGAGCCAAGGCTAAAGCCCAAAATAGTCTAAAACCAAATCTAGAAACGGAGGCTAAATAAGTATGGATATCTTATTAATTGCCCTTGCTGCGATTTTAGTTAATAACGTTGTTCTTAGTCGTTTCTTAGGCATATGTAGTTTCCTCGGAGCCACGAAGAAGGCAACTTCGGCGATTGGCATGAGTTTAGCCCTCGCGTTCGTCGTTATCTTTGGCGGCATTATTAGCTATAGCTTATATTTCTTTATCCTCGTGCCGTTAAATCTAGAGTTTCTTCGTCTTGTCTCCTTTATTCTCGTGATTGCCTCACTTGTGCAATTTGTTGAGATGTTTATCAAACGTTATGTTCCAAGCTTATATAAATCATTAGGTATTTATCTACCACTGATCACGACCAACTGTGTCGTCTTAACAGTCGCGCTTGATGTGGCGGCAGTTAGTGGCACGGTTCCTGATTATACATTTCTAACGATGGTCGTTTATGTTGTCGCTTCCGCGATTGGTTTTGGCTTAGTCACAATCTTGTTTTCTTACATTCAAGAACGGTTGGCTAATACCGCCGCAATGCCTAAAGCCTTTCAAGGACCAGCTAGCGCCTTATTAATCGCTGGGTTAATGGCGATTGCTTTTCTCGGTTTCAAAGGAATGATATAATCACCCTATGCAACCTTGGTTAAGAATTTTATTAGCAATCTTGATTTTTACCGCCTTGTCGGGCTTATTTACATTGGGCTATGTTCTTAACAAACGGACGCCTAAACCCGCAGGTTGTGAAGATTTAGAAGCGGCTTGTCATAGTTGCCCAGTCGCAACTTGTGGCCATAATACGAGTGAGAAAGAGGAATAGAAGATGACATTTTTAATTGAAATGGGTGTCGGCGCAAGAATTCTTGTGGCTGTTGCCGTCTTATTTGCGGTCGGAGGCGTTTTAGGTTTATTGCTTGCTCTTGCTGACAAAAAACTTCGCGTTGAAGTTGACGAAAGATTAACACGTGTCCATGAACTTCTCCCTAATATCAACTGCGGTTCCTGCGGCTATCCAGGCTGTGCAGGCTTTGCTGCCGGTGTCTTAAGTGGCGAGGTTACATCCTTAACACAATGTCGCCCTAGTGCGGGTCGTAAAGGCTCACGTGAGGCGATTAGCGAGTATCTGGCCTCCACTCCTGGTCCAGATGGAAAGACAATTAATATTAAATAGAAAGAAAGTCAGGATTCGTCCTGACTCTTTTAATCATGAAAGCACCAAAAGTAAAAATAAATAAAACCCCATGGGATACATATACATTTAGCGCTTTGCTTGTCTTAGCATCGCTACTTTTAGTGATACTTAATAGTGCTTTTAAAACTAGTGACCCACTGATGGTCTTTGTTTATGTGGAAAACGCTCTGATTGATAAATTAGATTTAAAAGTTGAACAAAGTAAAACATATCTACAAAGTGAATATCCTTCTTTCAAAGGTGATATTACGATTGAGATATTAAATGAAAAGGTTAGAGTTGAGAAAGAGACGAGCCCGCTTAAATATTGTTCAATCCAAGGCTATGTCGGTGAGGTTGCCCGTCCAGTCATCTGTTTACCTAATGCTTTTTAC
>DATESG010000052.1:0-10021 GCA_035270925.1 Bacilli bacterium
GACCCACAGCTTAGAAGGCTGTTGCTCTATCCAACTGAGCTACTGAGACATCTTTATAATAGTATAGTAATTAGAATAAAATTTCCATAGTAAAATTTATAAATTCACCTGTTCTTCAATTTTGGCTTTTAAAGCCCGCGCGACTTCAATTGGCACAAGTTGGCTTAATTCTTCGATTGAGGCTTTTTTTAAATCATTAATATCTGGATAGTTTATCGCTAGTGCTTGACGGCGTTTAAGACCTAGACCTTTAACATCATCTAAAATTGATTTGAAAACACCTTTACGCCGCTTGTTACGGTGCGAAGTGATCGCGAAACGATGAACTTCTTCTTGCATGCGCATCAAAAAGAAAAATAGTTGCGAACGGGGATCGATATCAAGAATCTTGCCTTCTTCATCTAGCAAACCCTTAGTTTGGTGTTTTTCATTTTTGTATAAACCAGCGATTGTAACGTTAAGTCCTAAAGCTGATTTAACTTCTTTGGCGACATTGACCTGACCAATCCCCCCATCCACAATGAGAAGTTCCGGCAAATTAACCTTTTCGGCAAGCTTTTTGGTGTAGTGACGAGTCAAAGCCTCGCGCATTGAGGCGTAATCATCTTGGCGGTTTTCTTCAGCAAGATTATATTTTCGATATAATTTTTTGTTGCTCTTACCATTGATAAAACACACCATGACTCCAATTGCATCACTACCTTGCAGGTGCGCATTATCAAATAGATCGATTTGCGTTGGATAAGGTATGTTAAGAATCTTCGATAATTCAATGAGTATTTCATCAGTTTCGTCGATGCGACGAGTATAAAAATGGGCGTTTAAATCATCAATTGTGTTTGTTTGTGCGTTTTTGATTAACGAAAGATTACGTCCTTGACGAGGGACGATAACTTTAGTTTCTAAAACGACGCGCAGATTATTAGCAATTTGCGGGTTACCAATCAAAATTTGTTTAGGTAAGAGTTTATTTTCATAGTATTGAAGGATCAGGTTAGTAATCAGATCTTCTTCGGAATCAAATAAGCCGACAACATAAAACTCCTTACCCAAAAGTTTGCCCTTACGATAGAGCATGACGCTGAGACCGAGGTAGCCATCTTTCTGCGCAAAGGCAAAAACATCGCGATCAAGTTTATCTTTTATTTCACTAGTTTGACGGGCAAAGACATGTTTTAGCGCATCACCTATTTGTTTATAATCTTGCGCATTTTCAAATTTTAGGTCATCGACTGCCGTTTTAAGAAGCCCATCATATTGTCTAATTAAATCTTTGTTGTCACTTTTTAGAAAAGTTGCCACTTGCTGGCGGATTTCTCGTTTTTCTTCTTCACTAACTTCTTTAAAGCAATAACCCGCACATTGGCCTAAATGATAATAAAGGCAGGGGCTTTTTTGCATCGGTGAACATTTTCTCGTTTTAAAGAGTCGATTAATCAATGTGACAACTTCATATGCGGCGCTCGAATTTGGATATGGCCCAAAATAACTCCAGCGTTTATCACTGGCCTTCCGGGCAATTTTAACAACCGGATCGCCTTGTTTACTGAGAGCAATATAAGGATAATGGCTATCATCTTTAAGCAAAATATTATAGCGAGGGTAATGGGTCTTGATTAAATTTAACTCGAGGATAAAAGCCTCTTTCTCACTCGCCGTTAAAATCGTATCAAAGTCGCAGATGCGTTTAACCATTCCTGCGACTTTACCAACTTGTGGACGTAAGAAATATTGACTTACTCGTTTTGATAAATCTTTAGCTTTACCGACATAGATGATTTTTCCGTGTTCATCAAACATTAAATAAACACCAGGTTGGGTTGGTAAAAGAGCGATTTTTTGTTCAATAATTGCGGTCAATTTCATTATTTCAATTCGACAACAGTCGCTCCACCGGCACCATCATAAGCGCCTGCTAAATAATATGCTTTGACGTAACTTTGCGTCTTTAAATATTCGTGAACAGCCTTACGGAGGGCGCCACTACCAAATCCATGGATAATGCGGACTGTCCCAAACTTTTTACTCAAACAACGGTCAAGATAGCGTGAAAGTTCATTAAGAGCTTCGTCCACTCTTAAACCAATTAAATTTAATTCCATTTTCACAGGTGTATCATCAAGCAAAATCGTTTCGACGATTGCTTGTTTTTTAGGTCTGACAAGATTGGCACGGGAAATTTTCACTAATTCCGCCATCTTGGTTTTAACAGGGAGCCCACTTGTAAGTTGGACCTCCACACGCTTCCCACTGATCTTGATAACTTTGGCGTCACTACCGAGCGTCTCTAAGTGGACATAATCACCAACAACGATTTCTTCTTTTTCTTCGTCGACTTGAACTAAAGGCGCGATATCTTCTTGTAGATTGGACTTTAAAGCGATGATTTCATGAGGCTTCAAGTCGCCTTGGTAGGCTCGCTTTAGCAGTAGGTCAAGTTGTTGTTCTACTTCAAGTTTACGTTCTTCGATTTCTTGAGTATAGTCCTCATCAAATGTCGCCATTTTAGCTTCTAAACGTTTACGAAGGTTCTCATTTTCTCTGACATGTCTGTCTAATTCTTTTTGACGGACTAATAGTTCCTTATTAACCCTTTCACTTTTTTCAACCTCTTCATTGAGGCGCGAAAGCGTTTCTTCTACAACAAGATGACCAGCGCCATCCATATAAGATTGAGCGGCTTTAATAATTTGCTCACTAAGCCCATGTTTGGTCGCAACACTAAGTCCATAACTTTTGCCAGGAAGTCCCAATTTAAAGATATATAGCGGTTTAAGGGCCTTTTCATCAAAAAGCATACTCGCATTAATGACCCCCGGTGTTGAGAATGCATAGGTTTTTAATTTACTAAAGTGACTAGATATAACGGCAATTGCCCCGTTTTCTTTAAAGAAATCAAGGAGCGAAAGCGCCAATGCCTCGCCTTCAACCGGATCAGTTCCAGTTCCTAATTCATCTATTAAAACAAGATCATTTCTTTTGATTCGATTAGTAATATCGCGAATGTTGCCGATGTGAGCACTGAAGGTTGAAAGGTTATCACTCAGTGATTGTTGATCACCGATATCGGCAAAGATACTTTTAAAATATCCGAGTCTAGCTTCGCCATCCGTTGGAAGGAGGAGCCCACTTTGATTCATCATGACCAAAAGACCAATTGTCTTAAGTGCGACAGTTTTACCACCGGCATTGGGTCCTGTGATTACGACTATACGATTAACATCATTAATTTCAAAGGTGTTCGCGACGACAACATTTTCATCAATTAGTGGATGCCGTGCCTTAGGTAAATAGATTTCTTGGGTCTCGCTAAGATTGGCAACATAGCTATTCGTGGCCCGGCCTAAAAGTCCCTTGGCAAAAACAAAGTCCAGCCGGCCTATTGTTTGGTTATTCTTTAAAATCGCCTCTTCGTTTAAGAGCATTTCACTAGTTAGTTCCCGTAAAATACGATTAATTTCCATTAATTCTTCATTTTGGGCGTTAATTAGACGATTATTTAACTCGACGATTTGGCTAGGTTCAATGTAAACAGTTTGGCCAGTTGCACTAATATCATGGATGATTCCATTGACATTATATTTTTCACTAGCCTTAATCGGAATGACGTAATGGCCATTACGAATAGTGATGATTGAATCACTAATCACGTTTTTATATGTGTTTAAAAGCTCGCCACTGGTGCGGCTAATTTTGTTTTCAAGTGTGAGAATTTCACGCCTGATTTTCTTTAATGCCGGGGAAGCACTATCTTTAATTGTGAGGTTGGGACTAATGACCGTTTCAATCTTATTGCTAAGCGCGGTGAGGTCGATAAACTGGGCGATGACTTTGGCTAACAGACTATCTTTAGCGATTTTCGACAAAGCCATCTTCGCGATTTTAATACTTGCTTTAATATCGCTATTAATATGATCAAAATCAGCAGGAGTAAGGACGTTCCCAAACCGAGCGCTTTTAAAGGGAATTGTTAAATCACTAGAGTTATTAAGTGGTAGTTCACCGTGTTGAAAAATATAACTTTGAACTTCTTTCATTAAGGCGAGCTCTTCTTTTAAACTTTGGAGATCTTTAAATAGCGCGAGCGAGGTTGAAAAATCACGACCGCGGACCGTTTTAGTATGTGTAGCAAGCTTTGCTCTAATTTCATCAAAGCCAAATATATCAAATATTGATTTCATAAACTAATTTTATCATATAAGCAGTTTAATATAATCTCTTATTGCGTTTAATATCTTGGGGAAAGCATCAAAAAGTGTTCGATAGTATGTTAAAATACCCATATGGAAACAAAATATACAACAATTAAAATAAAAAAGAGTGAGTTTGAAAAATTTAAAGCTCACTATCTTAGATTTGAAATCCCAAATAGCGGAGATTATGTCGTCTTTGCTGCGCTCGTGGGCAAAACGAAAATCACTGTCTATAGCTCGACGAAAGATCCAAACAATTATAAAGTTTTCTTTACGGGCGTTGCGATTGAGAATGAGGTCGATAAATGGAGTCGTTCTCACGTTATTAACACTAACAACCAAGCTAAAAAATCAATCACTAGTAAGGGCTTTATTTTCTATGGTCCCCAGTATGGAAGTGACGAAGTTGGCTTTGGTGACTTCTTTGGTCCACTTGTCGTTGTCGCCTGTTATTTAGACCAAGAATCTTATCAAAAACTAAGTGATTTTGTCATTACTGATAGCAAAAAATTAACCGATGATTATATCCGGCTGACAGTTCCCCTCCTTATTAACCGCGTTCCCCATAAAGTAAATATCGTCGATAACACTAAGTTTAATAGCCTCACCAAAAAAGGCTACAACATGAATAAAATCAAAGCAATGCTTCACGTTAATGTTTTAAAACTCTTAAAAAACGAAGTAAACATTGCGGCCACTTGCTACATTGATCAATTCGCAAGTTATGAAAATTTTGCCAAATATATCGACGGCATGGACCCAATTAAAGACTTAGTCATGAAAGAAAAGGGCGAATCACTTTATCCGAGTGTGGCCTTAGCTAGTATTTTAGCCCGCTACTACTTCTTAAAAGAAATGGACGCACTTAGTGCGCAGTTTAAGACGAGTATTCCCCTTGGTGCTTCTAGCCGCGTCGACGAGTTTGCCCTTGAGTTTCAAAAAAAGCACGGAAAATCCGCGCTTGATAAAATCGTTAAACAGAACTTTATTAATTATCAACGTCTACCGACTTAGATTATCAATAATATTCGCAAAGTAATATGGAAGAGGAGCAAATAAGTTCATCTTCCTTTTTGTTGTTGGGTGCGTAAAAATCAACCGTTCAGCATGAAGCAATTGCCCAGTTCTATAGAGCGTTTTATTGTTACGGCCATAAAGTGGGTCACCTTCGACAGGATGACCAATATAGGCCATATGGACGCGAATTTGATGGGTCCGACCGGTCTCGAGTTTAAGTCTGACAAGCGTATGGTTCGCAAAACGTTGAACAACTTCAAAATGGGTGGTCGCGTTTTTTCCTTCATCAAGATCAATGCCCATTCTCATCCGATTTTGTACGTCGCGTTTAAGTGGAGCAATGATCGTCCCACCTGGTTCTTTAATCACGCCAGTCACAAGCGCAAGATAAAAGCGTTCAACTTTATGATCTTTAATTTGTCCTGCTAAAAATTTATGTGATTTATCATTTTTACATACAAGTAAAAGTCCGGACGTGTCTTTATCAATCCGGTGAACAATTCCTGGGCGTTTGACTCCGTTGATTGTTGATAAATCTTTAATATGGAATAAAAGTGCATTGACAAGGGTGTCTTCATAGTGACCATGCGCGGGGTGGACAACCATCCCTTGTGGTTTGTTAATCACGACAACATCACTATCTTCATAGACAATATCAAGCGCAATATCTTTGGCGACTATATCGCTTTCTTCCGTGGACATTTCGCCAAATACAATTGTATCATCGAGTTTTAATCTATATGCAGCTTTGCAAGGGTTTTCATTTACAAAAACGAGATTATTTTCAATTAACGACTGAATGTAGCCACGACTCTTATCCTTATTAATCAATGTTAAAGCTTTGTCGATTCTTAAGCCGACTAAATCTTCAGTGACTTTAATTTTGCTCATCTTATTATTATTCATGGCGGGGGTCTTCTACTTTCACGGCTTCTTGTTTTAATTTTGGTTTATTATCATCGATGAAGCCCATGATGATTAAGCCGAATAAGCCAATGACAAGACACATATCGGCGACATTAAAAATCGGAAAATCGTAATTGCCAAATCTAAAATGTAAGAAATCAACAACACCCGGACGGCCCGTAAAAAGTTTATAGAAGGCACGATCAATAAAGTTGCCGAAGGTTCCGGCGATGGCAAGTGCCCACGCAGCTTTATATAAAGATGATAACTCTTTGCGTTTAATAATACGGTAGGCAAGCATCGCCCCGCCGGCGAATAGGCTAATAAGCACTAAAAATATCGGATAATCGCGCAAGATTGACCACGCTGCCCCCGTATTACGGGTGTAGGAGAAATAAAAGAAATTATCAATGATTGTGAGCTCGAACCCTGGGCCTTGCGTGGCCTCAAGATGAAGAAACAAGGCTTTACTTGCTTGATCAACAATAATAAGCAGGACCACGAGCCAGTAAAAACTAAATAAAAGTTTTTTCCAATTGAGGTTGAAAATTATTTTATTCCTCATGGAAATCTCCAACTGCTTGATGACAGCGGTGGCAAATATGACCGGCTGGAGTTTGCTCTAATTCGCGGTAATTCCAGCATCTTACACATTTTTCTCCAGTTGCAGCGTTCACAACGACCCTACTAGTTTCATCACTAATTGTCGCTCTTGATACGACGAAGAGCCGGGCTAATTCATCGTTATCTAAACTCTTTAAGGCGAGCTTAAGGGTTTTATCAAGTGGGGCGAAGGTTACTTCTGCTTCTTGGCTACTACCAATCAGGCCTTCTCCTCGTTTAATTTCGAGTGCTCCTAAGACTTCATCACGAAGGTTATTGAATTTTGCATACATTTTAAGAATGCTTTCATCATATTCGTTACTCATTTCTGGGAACGATTCTAATTGTACATTCGCAAGATGTTTTTTAAGTGGAACATTTTCATATACTTCTTGCATCGTAAAACTAAGAATTGGTGTTAGTAGCTTCATAAGCGTCAAACTTGTCTTAGCAATCACACTTTGAACTTGGTTTCTTCGGACTGAAGTGACCGGTTCGCAGTACATGACGTCTTTCGTGATATCAAGATAAAAACTTGAGAGATCATTACTAATAAAGTTGAGCATCTGTGTCATGCCATTAGCAAAATCAAAACGGTTAAAGCTCTCAATCACACGATTTTTAACATCTTCAAGTTTGGCAAGGATGAATGTGTCAACAAGACTATATTCTTTAACTTTTAGGCTGGCTTCTAAATCAAAGGCTTCCGTTCCATTTTGGAGATTGCCTAACATAAATTTAAATGTATTGCGGACCTTGCGATAAATTTCCGAAATTTGTTTAATAATGCCTTCGCTAATACGGACATCATCTTGGTAATTAATCGTTGCACTCCAAAGGCGAAGGATATCCGCGCCATATTCATTGGCAATCTTTAAAGGATCGATTCCGTTGCCCTTAGACTTCGACATTTTCGCCCAACTATCATCCATCACGAAACCGTGACTGACGACATTTAAATAGGGACTAATGCCGTTAACAGCGACACTAATAATGAGACTAGAGTTAAACCAGCCCCGATATTGGTCGTTGCCTTCTAAATATAAATCGGCAGGATATTTTTCACCCTTATCCTTTAAGACGGCAAATGAACTCGAACCTGAATCAAACCACACATCCATGATGTCGGTTTCTTTTTGATAGTGGCCGTTTGGTGAGGCGCTATTAGTGTAACCTGGAGGCAATAGATCTTTAACATCACTACTAAACCAGATATTACTTCCGTGTTCTTTCACGAGTTTAATCACATGATCAAAAACCTCAGTTTCAATAATTGGTGAGCCATCTTCATTGTAAATAATCGGAATTGGCACGCCCCACACTCTTTGGCGGGAAATACACCAGTCACCGCGGTCCTTAACCATATTCGAAATTCGCAGTTTACCCCATTCAGGCGTCCACTTGACCAGGTTGATTTGCTCTAAAACAGTTGCCCTAATTGGTTCAATTGAGGCAAACCATTGTGGCGTCGCCCGGAAAATTAGCGGTTTATTTGTCCGCCAATCATGAGGATAGCTATGCATAAATTCACTATGTTTAAGTAAACGATTATTAGCTTTTAAATCTTCAAGAATAACAGCATTAGCTTTTTCGTAAAACATGCCCTGATACTTACCAGCTTCTTCGGTGAAAACACCTTTAGCGTCAACTGGGCATAATACATCAAGATGATATTTTTGCCCAACAATAAAGTCATCAACACCGTGTCCCGGGGCAGTATGAACGGCGCCCGTTCCGGCTTCGCTAGTCACGTGTTCACCTAAAATTACAAGTGAAGTCCGATCAAATAAAGGATGGGAAGTCGTGATATATTCTAAGTCTTGGCCTTTATAAGTGGCAATCTTGGTGCTAACTTCAACGCCCGTTTCTTTTTTAAAGGCTTCGAGGAGGTCTTCAAGAATGATTAAACGGCCGGCACTTGTCTCATATAACCCATAGTTAAAACGTGGATGAAGCGAGATTGCCAGGTTAGCAGGTAATGTCCAAGGAGTGGTCGTCCAAATAACAAAATTGTCTTCGCTAGTGAGCACACCCTTGCCGTCAACAACCGGAAAGCGTACATAAATAGCGTGACTCTTAACGTCAGCATATTCAATTTCGGCCTCGGCAAGGGCACTTTCACTACTTGGGCTCCAGTGAACTGGTTTAAGACCACGATAAATAAGTCCTTTTAAGGCCATGGCTTTGAAAACTTCTAATTGGCTGCCTTCATAGTCGCTTGTAAGCGTCATATATGGATTATCATAATCGCCAACAATCCCTAAACGACGAATTTGCTCTTTTTGCGTCGCAACTTGGAGCCGGGCATAATCCTCACATAATTTACGGAAATCAGGAACGCTCATTTCTTTACGGTTGATCCCACTTTTCGTGATTTGATTTTCAATTGGTAGTCCGTGGGTATCCCAGCCAAAACGGAATGGCGTATCAAAACCTTGCATATTCTTAAAGCGCACAACAAAGTCCTTTAAAATACGGTTCAACATGTGCCCACAGTGGATGTTGCCGTTGGCGTATGGAGGTCCATCGTGCAAGACATAAGATTGCTTGTTTTTATTTTTGGCACGCATCAATGCGTATAAGTCTTCTTCTTGCCAGTTCTTGACAAAAAGTGGCTCTTTTATTCCAAGATTTCCACGCATTTCAAATTTTGTTTTAGGCATTAGTAGTGTGTCTTTTAATTTCATAATTTCCTCCAAAATAAAAGCGTCCCATGGATAAGGACGCATGACCGTGGTACCACCTTAATTCTAGTTAGAAAACTAGCACTCAATCTCGATAACGGCGAGGGCCGTGACTAACTACATATCGTTAGTCCACTCCGAAGTGATAAAGTTTAGTTGATTGTTTAGGCTTCCACTGTCCCTAACTCGCTATATCTTCAAGATTAAACTTTGTGTCTTCATCCTAGATTTATGCTTAATTATAAAATAATTACTGTTAAAGCGCAAACATTACTAATCTTCTTCTAAAACTCCCTTAAGAAAGTCGGGAAGAATATCAAGATCATCATCTTTATCTAAACTCGATTTGACTGTTACATCCGATTCATCAGGGATGAGTGGTCTAGATAACATCGGTGTTGGCACTTTTGTAAAGTCAAATTTTTCTTCAAAGTCACTGGCGATAACACTAACAAGAATTGAATCCTCGAGTAAGTCATTAAGCGCGACACCAAATTTAATATCAATATTATTCGAACCACTAGTTTCAATAATCCAGTCAACCGTGTGTTGAGCTTCATATAGGCTTACATTAGTTCCACATGTTACGGCGACAATTGCTTTTTTAGCACCATGAAG
>DATESG010000053.1:0-2976 GCA_035270925.1 Bacilli bacterium
TTATGATCCTCCTATGAATAAAATTATGAAAAGAGACTTCTAATTAATGATATTTTACTCAATAATCTAATAATTATCAATAGGCAATTTTATGTCAATGGAAAAGTGAATAATGATGAATAAGATAGTTTATATTAAGAATAGATTGTATGTAAGTATATCGCCAAATGAAATGTTTAATGATATAATTAATCCATGAAAAAGCCACTTAAAAATCAAACAATTTATCAAGTATTTGTAAGAAATCACACAGAGGAAGGAACCTTTTTAGCACTTATTAATGATCTCCCACGAATTAAAGGTATCGGTGTAGATATTATCTACCTCCTTCCTATTCATGAAATAGGTATTAAAGCTCGTAAAGGAGTATATGGAAGTCCATATTCGATTAGAGATTACCGCTCGATTAGTGAAGATTTGGGGACACTAGAAGATTTTAATGCGCTTATTAAAGAATCTCACCGTCTAGGTTTAAAAGTAATGATGGATATGGTCTTTCATCATACAAGTAGAGATGCGGTTTATATTAAGACAAATCCAGAGTGGTATATATATAAAAACGGCCAGTTAGCGAATAAAGTCGGAGACTGGAGTGACATTTGTGACTTTGAAATTAATAATCTTAATCTACAAGAATATCTAATTCAAACTTTAATATATTGGACCAAATTAGGCGTTGATGGCTTTAGATTTGACGTTGCGAGCATGGTTCCGATTAACTTTTGGAAGTTTGCGCGGCGAGCAGTTGGAAGTGTCAACCCAAACACGATTTGGCTCGCTGAATCAATTGAGATTGAATTTAGAGATTACTTGCGCTCACTAGGAGAAGTCGCCGAAGATGATGAGACCCTTTACCAAGCTTTTGATGTTCTTTATGACTATGACATCTTTAAAGAGTTCAAAGCTGCTGTGGAAGACGCGAGTAATGTTGAAGCATATATTAATGCCCTTAACGCCCAAAGAAAACGCCACGGCAATAACTTAAAACTACACTTTTTAGAAAATCATGATCAAGACCGAATTGCCTCGATGTTAAGCAAGAAACGTCATCTTAACTGGATAAAGTTTATGTATATGATCTATGGTGTTAATTTTATTTATGCCGGTGAAGAATTTGGGCTTAAACATAAACCAGATTTATTTAACAAAGACCCACTCGATTTAAGTGTGATTGATCGCGAAGTTCACCAAGCATATCTTGATGCTGTCGCGTTGAAAAAAGAGATGGCTAGTTTAGACGTGGAAGTAATGAAGATTAACTATATTGGTCATGGCCAAGTGGAATTAATCCTTAACAAAGAATATCGCGGACAAAATAAATACATGATTGACCTCTCATAACACGGCTTTTACTCGTATTTTGCCATTCAATCTTGTATACTTTTTATCTAGAAGGGAGTCAATATGAAGTCACCAACTTTTAACGCTGTAATATCTGAAAACCGTAAAGCCGCTTTTGATTATTTCTTAAGTGATTTTTTAGAGGTGGGAATTGTTCTTGCTGGAACAGAGATTAAAGCGATTAGAAAACACAAACTTTCTTTGCGTGACACTTATGTTGATTTTCGTAATGGTGAGGCTTATATTATCAACCTCCATATTCCCCAATATGAAAAAGGTAATATCTTCAACCATGAACCAATGAGAACAAGAAAACTCTTAATGCATAAGAAAGAGATTTTAAAATATAGTCAACGTATTCAAGCCGACTCTTATACTTGTGTTCCGACTAAGGTGTATTTTAAAAATGGGCGCGTAAAAATTGCGATTGCCTTAGGCAAGGGTAAAAAGAACTACGATAAACGCGAAGTTATTAAAGGTCGCGATGATGAAAGACAAATTCAAAAGGCCGTTAAACATGGAAACAGTGAAGATTGAAAAATCACAAGTATTAGCCTATCTTGCTAGTAAGAGTAACGCTCAATATAGCCGTACCAACTTCGATCACTTTCTCACTAGCGTGGGCTTTAAATTTAAAAAAGAAGCGATTCATATTACTGGCACCAATGGTAAAGGTAGCGTTGCCTATTTTTTATCAACCACTTTAATTAATGGGGGCTATAAGGTTGGAAGATTTGTTTCACCTAGCCTCCACACGCCCTTTGAGATGATCAGTATTAATGATATTGATATTGATGAAGATACATTCCTAACGTACTTAAATAAATATAAAGCAAAGTTTGAAGAATTCGCCCTAACTGCTTTTGAAATTATCTCATTTATTGCCTTTTGCTATTTTGATGATCAAAAGATTGATATTGCGATTATTGAAGTGGGGATGGGTGGCAAAATTGATGCGACTAACATTTTTAAACCAATTCTTTCAATCATTACTAATGTCTCGCTTGAACACGTCACCTTCTTAGGTAAGACCATTAAAGAAATTGCGACGCATAAAGCAGGGATTATTAAACGCAAAGTCCCAATTCTCGTTGGCGATTTAAACTTTGAAGCCTTTAGTGTGATTGCTAATGTCGCGATGAAAAAAGAAGCTCCTTTATATAGTGTGAAAAAAGCCTCTAATGTCCGAGTCTCACCGCTGGGGATTTGTTTTGATGCGCTTGATTATAAAGATATATGTTTATCAATTCCGGCAGTGTATGAAGCGGATAATGCTTCAATCGTTTTAAATGCATTGGAACTTATTTCTGCTAAATTCAAGCTTAAAAGTGAAGTGATTTTCGCTTCGCTTAAAAGTGTCAAAATCCCAGCTCGTTTTAGTGTGATTAGACAAAAACCACTGGTGATAGTTGATGGCGCCCATAACCCGGCGGCGATGGCGGCCTTGATCAATAGTGTTAAGGCCTTACAAAACAGTAAGATTCATCTGGTTTTTGCTTCATTTAAAGATAAAGATGTTGAAAAGGAATTTGATTTATTCGCCCTCGCTAACGCGGAAGTGACTTTAACAACTTTTGACCACACGCGGGCCCGAACTGAGAAAGACTACTTAGTCCACGGCTATGAGTATTATCG
>DATESG010000054.1:0-2320 GCA_035270925.1 Bacilli bacterium
TTAAATTATTACAACTAATGCCAACGCCGCATTGTATAGAATCTCACAATCTTGTCGTGAAAAAACAAGAATTTGACAGTGTTTGCGAAACACTAAGAGTTTTCAATCCGATTTGTGAAGATAATCTTCATATGAAGGAAGCATATTGGATTGTTGACTCTGAAGGTTTTTACGGAAAAGACAATTTGCATTTGAGTGATATAGCGAAAGTGTCTTTATTAAACTGACTTGGTAGATTACGGAAAAGGAAGTAATTTTATTCGTCTTCTCTAACTTTTCGTAAACACTTAATATTTTGCACAAACTAGGCAAAACTTGACCAACATCAAGGAATTGCCTTTTTCTTTACTCCATAATAAGGGTAGAAAAGGAGGATACAGTTATGAACAAAACAGTATTCCAATTAGAGACAGTCACCTGCCCATCGTGTATAAAGAGAATTGAAGGGACCGTTAGTAAGATTAATGGTGTTACTTCTGCTGAAGTTAAATTCAATGCTAGTAAGGTTGAAGTTAACTATGATGAGGCCGTTGTTAACAAGGAACTGATTGGCAAAACAATTGCTTCTTTAGGCTACAAAGTCTTGAGTGTAAAATGAGATTCCTAGTCTTTATTAAGAAACATGTATATATCATTGGACTCACCTTGTTATTTATCACTGCAATTGTCCTTAATGAGCTGGTTCCCGGGCATTTAGCCGCGATCATCGTCATGAGTGTCCTCACAGTCCTCGCGGGCTTCCATATCTTTAAAAAGGCGGTCATGGACCTACGCTACAAGATGGTCGGAATCGACTTACTCGTTAGTATTGCCGTGATTGCCGCCTTTATTATTGGTGATTACTTTGAAGCTGCCGCTGTGACATATTTATTTACGCTTGGTCACGTGTTAGAAAAAGGATCACTAGAAAAAACTCGCAGTGCCCTTAAATCCCTTTTAGAACTTAAACCCTCAAAAGCTCGAGTCCTCAAAGGCAATACTGAACTAATGGTCGCGCTTGAAGAAGTCGTCATCGATGATATCTTACTTGTCAAACCAGGTGAGAAGATTCCCACTGATGGCGTGATCATTGAAGGTAATAGCCTGGTTGATGAACAAATGATGACCGGTGAATCAATTCCTAAAGAAAAAGGCCTCGACCAAAGAGTTTATGGCTCGACGCTCGTCACCAGTGGCTATCTTAAAGTAAGAGCGACCGCGGTTGGCGAAGATACGGCTTTAAGTAAAATCATTACAATGGTCGAAGATGCCCAAGATAAAAAAGCCAATACCCAAAAGTTTATTGAAAAATTTGCCAGGTTTTACACCCCACTTATTGTCTTACTCGCAATAGTTATTTATGCCGTCACGCTTGATATTAGACTAGCGATTACGATGCTCGTGATCTCTTGTCCGGGGGCACTAGTAATTGCCACGCCAGTATCGTATGTGGCCGGGATTGGTAATGCCGCGAAAAAAGGTATCTTATTTAAAGGGGGCGATGCGCTTGAACGCTTAACCAAAGCTGATGTTGTTTTCTTTGATAAAACAGGGACGCTTACACGGGGTAAACCTGAATTAAAGAGCGTTATTACGTATGATATCGCGGAAAATGAAAGTTTAAGAATCGCGGCGATTGGCGAAAGCTTTAGTGAACATCCGCTTGGACAAGCACTAATTGATGCGGCCAAAGTTCGCAAACTAGATTTAAATGAAGAAGCCACTGACGTTGAACTAATTATTGGTAAAGGGCTTAACTTTAAACTTAATGCTCACGCCTATAAGATTGGTAACCATAAAACGCTAGACTTCACGCTTGCTGAGCAGGTCAAGGACGATATTAAGTCTTTAGAAGATCAAGGGATGACAACCCTGATTATGAGTGATGACAACCGTGTCTTAGCACTCTTTGCCCTCGCGGACACCTTAAGAGCTGAGGCTAAACAATTAATTGCTGAACTTAAACGGATTGGTGTTAAAAAGACGATAATGCTAACGGGCGACGAAGAACGAGTCGCACGGGCGATTAGTGAAGAGTTAGGCCTTGATGGTTATCATGCTTCCTTACTACCACTAGATAAAGCCGAGATTGTTAAAAGTTATCAAAAAGACCATCATGTTGTTTTTGTTGGTGACGGGATCAATGACGCCTTAGCGCTTAGTTACGCTGATGCCTCAGTAGCCGTTGGTGGTCTTGGTAAAGACTTGGCGATGGAGACAAGTGATATTGTTTTACTCGGTGAAAATATTGGCTCACTCAGTGAAGCAATTAAGATTGCCCGTAAGGTCAAAGCTAATATGTATCAAAACATCATCCTTGCCTTAACAGTTGTCTTAGTCC
>DATESG010000055.1:0-9663 GCA_035270925.1 Bacilli bacterium
ACCTTGATGCGATTAAATATTTAAAAGTATTCACACTCCTTACAAAAGATGAACTCGAAACTTTAAAGGCTGAACATGAAGTAAACCCAGGTCTTAGACTTGCACAAAAAACTCTAGCTGGTGAAATCATTAAAATCGTTCATAGCCCAAAAGATTTAGAGCGCGCAATCGCGATGAGTGCCGCCCTATTTAGTGGTGAAGTTAGTCTTCTCAGTGAAGATGAAATTACCGAACTATTCGCTAATATGATGGTTGAAGTTGCTGATGGACTAAAACTAGAAGACATTTTACTCGCAGTAAAAGCGGCAAAAAGCAAACGTGAAGCACGTGAGTTTATTGCTGGAAATTCCATCCTCGTAAATGGAGAAAAAATTACGGACAGTGAATTGGTAATGTTGAGAACTAATGGCTTATTCAATAAATATTTCATCATAAGACGCGGTAAGAAAAATTATTTCGTTGCTAAAATAGTCTAAATTGTCAAAAACTTAAATAACTCTCTTCGGAGAGTTTTTTAATATAAAAAAACACCCACACATTTAAGTGCAGGTGTTGATTTTCTAGCAAATAGCAATTAAAGAATACGGTTATAGAATTCAATAATTTGCGCTTCGTTAATTTCTTGAACGACTTCATTACGTTCAGGTTTACGATCGAATTTAGCGCTGAGCTTTTCTTTGTCGGTTGTGACATAAGCAACAGCAGTTCTAAGTGTTTCAAGGTTTGCCTTGATTGCCACTAAGTCTTTACTGCCTTCAGCAACGCTAACGACGTCGCCAACTTGTACTAAGTATGATGGTAAATCAACTTTGGCACCATTGACGAGGAAGTGACCGTGATTGACGAATTGGCGACCTTGACGGCGGGTTCTTGCAAATCCAGCTCTGAATACAACGTTGTCTAAACGTGATTCAAGAATTTGGATAAAGGCTAAACCGGTAACGACGTTCTTGTCTTTGACGGCCATTAAGAATAAACGACGGAATTGACGTTCGTTAACTCCATATGTGAAACGTAACTTTTGTTTTTCAACAAGTTGTTTACCATATTCGGATGGTTTTTTCTTACGGCTGTTACCGTGTTGACCTGGTCCATAAGGACGTTTCTTTAATTCTTGACCAGTCTCAAGAAGTGAAATGCCTAAACGACGCGATCTTTTCCAATCTGATCCAGTGTATCTCATGATTATTTTTCCTCCTTTTGTTTAATTTTGCAAAATAAACAATAGGTGTAAATTCCTTACTTCGGATGGGAACCTCAATGCTTTCACCGTATAGCTTTGGTTACTGGCAAACGTATAATTGGTTCTCATCGGTCAAGTAGTATTTACATGCTGCTTACATGCTTAATGAGTGTACTTTAATTAGCATTGCTTGTCAAGGATATATCCCCAAAAATTAGTGCTAATCCCTCGATTATTATTATTGGGTACCAATAAGATAAATGAGCGATAAAACATTGATAATTGCTAGTATATCACCCTGATTAATTATATTAATAGATTTTACTTTAGCGCCGTAATTTTGTATAATCAAGGTTAGGAAGTACTTATGAAAATTACAGTTTTATTAGAATTAATCGGATTTATTGGCATTGCCGCTGGCGTTGTCGTTTTAATCCTCGCTTACATTATGCTCCACAAGTTCGTTTTATTAGGCCATAAAAATCGTCGCTTACAAAATGCAATCACCCATAAGTATAATTATGCACATAATTTACTTCTTAATGAAGATAGTCAGCACTTAAGAAGAATTGAAGCAATTAGTGACATCAATCTTTTGATGCGTCCTGTTTATGAAGAGTTTTATAAACGCTTTGAACAACTGCGTGATATCGAAGACCGTCGTGCTTCAAAAGCTGTGCAGGTTCTTAATGAAGAACTAGCAAAGGGAAATAAGAATTATAAAAGTGCCTATCAAGATCATCGTCGGGTTATTAATGAATATGAAAACAAAGTTCAACAATTAAACCGGGATTTAGGAAACGTAATTAAACCTGAAACTGATATTAGAGAAAAAAGCATTGATGATAAGAAGACATTTCGGATTATCAAGAATATGTACCGTGAAAACAAGAAGGAATTAGAACTGGTTGAATCTTCGTTTGAAAAAGTCTTTGCCCATCTTGATCGCTTATTTGTTCAGCATGAAGATGCACTTAATGGTGCCTTCTATGATGATGCAAATGCTTCACTAGAAAAAATAAGAAGAGCACTTAAGGATTTGGAAAAAGTTTTGAAAGTCTTACCTTTACTTTGTGTTAAAACAACACAAACGATGCCACAAAAACTTGAATTTGTTCGTAAACGTTATCAAGATTTGGAGAAGGAGGGAATTCCCCTTCCACACCTACTTGTTAATGCACAGTTAGATAAATTCTATAACTACCTCGAAGAAGCCAAAACAAGATTACGTAAATTCGACTATCATGGAACTGACAAGCAATTAATTGAAATTGATCACGTTATCTCTGAACTCTTAGTAAGGTTTGATGAAGAAGTTAAGCAAAAGAACATTTTTACTGAACAATTTGACAAGATCTATCAAAGTGTTAATGAAATTGAACGCAGATATATTAGACTTATCAATAATATGCCTAATGTCAAAAAGGTTTATCTGATTGGCGAGGAAACTGAACGAGAACTTGAAATAATTTCATTGAAACTCAATGATCTCTCTAATACAAAACGAATGTTAGATAGTTTCACTCATTCTTCCACGCGCCAACCATATTCAGTCCTTGTTGAAAAAATGATGCAACTAAAAGAAGAATTTGAAGTTACAGAACAACTCTTAGGCCACTACTTCACGCATATTGATAGTTTAAGAACAGATGCTGAAAATGCTCATGGACTAATCAAAGTTCTATTTTTCGAACTTAAAAAGGCTGAGGCAAAATTAAGAGAAATGCAAGTAGAGGCTTTCGCCAAAACACTAGTTTCCGACTTTTCGCGCACGTATGAGTTAATTGACCTAATTGCTAAAACCGTCCAAGAAGCACCAATTAATGTGGCAACAGTTAATAGCTATGCTGACGAATTAAAGAACCTAGCTGATGGACTAATTGCTCAAGTCGAACATGAATTTACCAATGCAAATTTAGCGGAAGCGACGATTGTATATCTTAATCGTTATCGAAATCAATATAGTGAAGTACAAACAAAGTTAACCGACGAAGAAATCCGATTCTTTAACGGAAGTTTCACCGATGTTTCAAGTAATTGCGCCGATATGGTTAAGCATTATGCGAATCGCGAGAAACTATGATTTATTTTGATAACGCTGCTTCGACACCAGTTCATCCTGAAATTATTGATATTTACACCAAGCTATTAAGTCAAAGTTATGCCAATCAAGGTAGCGCACATAAAGAAGGATTAGAGGTTAATCGCCTCGTAAATAAAAGCAAGCAAAATATTCTTGAACTATTAGGACTTGATGATCAAGGTTATCAAGTCGTTTTTACGAGTGGAGCGACCGAAGCCAACAATCTCTTTTTAAAAGGCGCGGCACTCAATTACCGTAATAGAGGCAACAAAATAATTATAAGTGCGGGTGAACATCCGAGTGTGCTTAAACCGCTTTTACGCTTACAAAAAGATTATGACTTTAAACTCGAAATTCTCCCACTTAACGAGCAAGGTATTGTTGAACCACTTGATTTAGCCAAAGCCATTGATGAGAAAACAATCATTGTCTCAATCATGGCAGTAAATAATCAAACAGGGGCGATTAACAAACTTGATGAGTTGGCGAAAATTGTCAAAAAGTTTCCTAAGTGTCTTTTTCATAGTGATGTGACACAGGCGGTCGCTAAAACCAAAATCGACTATGCCTTATTAGATGCATTCTCGTTTTCCGCTCATAAAATTAACGGATTAAAAGGCAGCGGTGCCCTCATCCTTAAGAAGTCTATTTCCTTAATACCACTGCAAGAAGGCGGTGTTTATGAATATGGCTTTAGAGATGGGACTCCTGATAGTCCTAAAAATATTGTACTCGCTAAAACAATCAAACTTGCATTTGATAACTATAAGAACAAACTTGTAGATATTGAGAAAATGCATGATAAGATCACAGCTTTCATTATTAGTAATCCGCAATTTGTAGTTTTAAACAGCCCAAAGCTAAGCGTCGCGCATATTATAAATTTCTCCCTGCTCAATCATCGGGCCAGTATCATTGCTAACGGCTTATCGAGCAAGAATATTATGGTCGGCACTTCTAGTGCCTGTAGTAGTAAACTTCATGAGAACTCGCACGTAATTATGGCAATGTTTAATGATGAAAAGCGCGCTAGTAATGTCATTCGCATCTCGTTTGGTTATTTTAATCATAGCGAAGAAGTTGATGTAATGTTGAAAGAATTAGAAATACTGTTAAGGAAAACTAAATATGAATAGAAGAATAATGATAAGTTTCGGTGAATTATATACCAAAGGACGGAATCGCAAAAATTTTATCAGACAACTAAAAGATAATATTAAGCAAGGCCTCCGAGGTCTTAATTCCTTCGTTTTGGATACCCATGATCACATTTATATTAAAGATTATGATCTTAGTAAGGAACAAGAACTTCTCGATATTCTGGTCGATATTAGTGGAATCTTCTACGTAAGTATCATTGAAATATATCCGCGGGATGAAGAAACGTTAAAGGTTGCAGCCTTAGATATTGTTCGTCGAGCTGAGGGTAAAACCTTTAAGATCTTCTGTAAACGTAACGACAAAACTTATCCCATCATTTCCGATCAAGTTAACCGGATTTTGGCTAAGGAGATTTTACAAAACACAGATAAAACTGTCGATGTGCATGAGCCTGACTTTTTACTAGAAATTAGAATCTATCATGATGGCGCTTATTTTGTTGTGAAAAAAATCTTAGGCGCGGGTGGCTATCCACTAGGTGTAGTTGGTCACAGTTTAATGATGCTAAGTGGGGGAATTGATTCACCGGCCGCCGCTTATTTAATGTTAAAACGGGGAGTGAGAATCTCGTGCATCCACTTCGCGTCACCTCCATATACACAAGAAGGCGTAATTTTTAAACTCAAGGATCTTTTAGGAGAACTTAATCGTTATCAACGTAAAATCGATTTATATATTGTCCCGTTCACGAAACTTCAAGAAGCAATCTATCAATTTTGCCGCTCAAGTTACGCGATTACTATTATGCGCCGAATGATGTATAGAATCGCCGATCAGTTCGCTCAAGCTCATAATATCACGACCCTTGTTAATGGTGAATCAATTGGCCAAGTTGCCTCACAAACACTGGAAAGCATTCATACAATTAATGCTGTCACAAGTATGCCTGTCATTCGTCCACTTGCAACCATGGATAAAAACGACATTATTACAATCGCCAGGAAGATTAAAACTTATAACATTTCGATCCGCCCATATGAAGATTGTTGTACAATATTTAAAAATGAGTTTCCCGAAACTAAGCCACTAATCAAACTGGCACTTGAAGAAGAAGCCAAGTTCGACTATCACCCTTTACTCGAGGAAGCGCTGCAAAATATTGAACACCTTATTATTGAACAAGAAGACTTAATTTAATAAGATGACACCGGTCATCTTTTCTTTTTGAATTATGATTTCAGCCAGTTAAATGCGATTGGGAAGTGAAGGGCCCATGCGTCTTCGTTATGACCTTTGCCAGGTTCCACATGTTTTTTAATCATTTGATCACTGTACCCGATATTTATGAAAGCACTATATATATTGGCGACATCACCGGCAATATTACTTCCTTCAGCTCCACCACCATAAACATAAATTTTTGGTTTGTTGGTGATTGAACCAAGGTTTGCACCATTAATTACATTGGCGATTGTACCTGTTTGATATATCCACATTGAAGTTGAGAAAAGTAGTGACTTTCCAAATACTTCAGGATAGGTTAGCGTTAGATAAAACGACATCACACCACCTAAGCTTGAACCGCCAATATATGTGCTCGCGGCGCTAGCATCAGTTTTATAGTTACTATCAATGTATGGTTTGACTGTTTCGACGATAAAAGCAGCATAATTTTCGCCACTAGGCTTAATGTTATTACTACTACCGGAACTCGATAGGGGCCAGTTTACGGTCAACTCATTAAGACGATCGACACCATTATCAATCCCCACGACAATTGCACCTTGATAACCTTGGTCCATCATTGTCCCGATTGCTTCATCAATTTTCCATTCGCCGGAAAAGCCTGTATACGAATCAAACAGGTTTTGTCCATCATGCATATATAAAACGGGATAATTTTTGCTGCCGTTAGCCTCGTAACCATCCGGCGTCCAAATTCTAACTTTTCTCGTTCTCTGATCTTCATATTGACTCATTGTCAACGTAATTATCTCTAGTTTACCTCTAGTTAACGACGTTTTACCGATGTTGTTTTTAAACGCGGCGACGGTATCAGTTTTAGTTTGTGCTCCTGAGATAAGTTTATAAGTACGATCAGAAATTTCTTCGCCTTTAGCTCCGCCTTCGACATTAGCCCAAGGTTCATCAACTTGGTTTGGGAGGAGAAGTACATATTTGTATTTAATGATTTGTCCAACATCGGCCGTCTCGAAGCTGAGTTCGATTACATACTTATTATCACTTGATTTTGTAAGCTCGTAACCTTCTGCGAATGGACTCCAATCGTTGAAATTTCCAGCGATCTTGACTTTAGAACCCGCTGAAATTTGCATAGGTAAGCTAACTCTAAAAGTGACAAGTGGATAATTAATCGTTTCGCTGGTTGAAGTACTTTCACTCTCGCTTACTAACGAATTTGTCGAATCTGGATTGGGAACACAGGCGGTGAGTAAAAAGCCAATTATTAGACTAACAAAAAGCTGTTTAAATTTAAGTTTCATGGTAATACCTCGCAGTATTATAGTAGCAAATGGATGATGTTGAAGGCAAGATGAGTCAAAAAGAAAAACCCCATCGCTGAGGTTGATCTAAATAAAGTAATTTACTTGGCTAATTGTTTTTTAGCGGTTTCGACGAATGCGACGAAGGTTGGAACATCATGAATTGCAAGTTCACTTAACATTTTACGGTTAACATTAACATTTGCTAATTTTAAGCCATACATGAATTGTGAATAAGAAATGTCTTGAAGTCTGCATCCGGCATTAATACGACGAATCCATAGTTTGCGGTAGTCTCTTTTGACTGTCCGACGGTGGATGTATGAATACTTTAGTGAGTGGAAGACTTGTTCTTTAGCAGTTCTAAAAAGAAGATGCTTCGCTCCAAAGTAACCTTTGGCTTGTTTTAATATTTTTTTTCTTCTTGCTCTGGTGACAGGGCTGTTTTTTACTCTTGGCATAATTAGTCCTTCCTAATTCTGAATGAGATACTTGATACGTTTGTAATCGCTAGCGGAGATGAAGCCGCCCTTACGTAAGTGTCTCTTTTGTTTTGTTGTTTTGTTCGGCGCTAAGTGTGACATATAGGCACTACCACGTTTGATTTTGCCCGTGCCAGTGACTTTGATTCTTTTTGTTAAAGCTTTTTTGCTTTTCATTTTTGGCATTGTTGTTCCCCCTATTTTTTGACTTTCGATGCTAAAATTACTGTAAGGAAGCGGCCATCAAGAGCTGGTTTTTTCTCGACGACACCGTGTTCTTCAATCATGGCGAGGAATTGCTTTAAGGCCTCTTCACCAACTTCGATGTGAGCCATTTGACGGCCACGGAAGCGAACTGAAACTTTTACTTTATCACCATCTTGTAGAAACTCGATTGCTTTACGTGATTTTGTTTCTAAATCGTGTGTATCAATAACGGGTGACATCCTAATTTCTTTGAGTTCTGCAGTCTTTTGTTTTTTACGGGCTTCGCGCTCGCGTTTTTGTGATTCAAACCTTTGTTTGGAATAGTTAATCATCTTACAAACAGGTGGTTTACCACCAGGATTGACACAGAATAGATCAAGACCGTATTGTTCAGTAGCAAGGCTAATGGCGGCACGGGTTTTCATGATTCCTAGTTGTTCACCTTCTGGGCCAATAACTAGTACTTCGGGAAAGCGGATGTTTTCATTAACGAGTTCGACAGGACGTTCTGGACGCTTTTGATTTGGATTTTGATAATAAATATTAAGTTCCTCCTTATTTTATAAAAGAAAAAGCAGGCTTGGAAGTGCCCACATAATAACGTTTACTTTTGCTGTAGCGTTTACCAACCTGATTGCTCAAGTCTGGTGAGAAGCGGGCGCCTCTACTTTCCACGATTTCTTTCGTGACTATATAATAACAAGCACCCTGCTAATTGTCAACGATTTTAACAGGAAGTTTACAAACAGTATTTCAGTCGATTTTATAAGGAGAAAAAGGCGAAAAAAATCTTACCGCCTTTTCTCTACTATTTAAAGTATGTTGTCTTATTTTTGATTTCTTTTTTAAGAAGTTTGATGAATTCACTAGTTTTAACACTGACTTGATCATTAGTTCCATAACGACGGAAGGTCACGAGGTTATTATCACGTTCGTTATCACCAATTACAAGAGTGAAAGGAACTTTGCTCATTTGCGCGTTGCGTAAACGATAACCAAGTTTTTCATTACTATCATCTAACTTGGCACGAAGACCAAGTTTCACTAGTTTCTTGACAAGTTTTTTAGCGTGAGCTTGATGGAATTCATTATTAACCGGAAGAACTATCACTTGATTTGGCGCCAGCCATGCTGGAAAGGCCCCGGCGTAGTGTTCTGTGAGAATGCCAATAAAGCGCTCTAGCGAACCGAATATTGCACGGTGAATCATCACTGGTTGAATTTTTTGATTGTTTTGATCGATATAGAACATTTCGAAGCGTTCTGGTAAATTCATGTCTAATTGAATCGTCCCACATTGCCAAATACGGCCAAGACTATCTCTAAGTTTGAAGTCAAGTTTTGGACCATAGAATGCGCCATCACCGGGATTGATTTTGAAAGGTTTGCCACTGGAACGGCAGGCTTTGGCCAAGGCCTTTTCACTTTCATTCCAAACTTCAATATCACCGATAAATTTCTTCTCTGGTCGAGTTGATAATTCAATCGAGTAATCAAGATGGAAGACACTGTAGATTTCATCAAATAATTTCAACAGTTTTTTTACTTCACTGTTAATTTGGTCCTTACGGCAGTAAATATGTGCATCATCTTGGGTGAAGTTGCGGACACGGAAGAGCCCGCTTAAAGCTCCGCTAGCTTCATGACGATGAACATTACCGAGTTCGGCGACGCGAAGAGGGAGGTCACGGTAGGAGTGGAGACTATTTTTATAGGTAAGAATGGAACCTGGGCAGTTCATAGGTTTAACCGCAAAGTCATTGTCATCGATTTTAAGGGTATACATATTATCTTTGTAGTTAAGCCAGTGACCGCTGATTTCCCATAACTCACGGCTGAGCATCGTTGGCGTTTTGATGAAGTCATATTCGTGTTGTTGTAAGAGATCGAACAAGTAATTTTCTAAATTATGGTAAACAATCATTCCATTAGCGAGCCAGAAAGGAAATCCTGGACCAAATTCGGAAAACATGAAAAGATCAAGTTCTTTGCCTAATTTCCGATGGTCACGTTTTTTGGCTTCTTCAATTTGATAAAGATAAGCCGCTAAATCTTCTTCGGCAAAGAAAGCAGTACCATAAATTCTCGTTAATTGTTTATTTT
>DATESG010000056.1:0-9874 GCA_035270925.1 Bacilli bacterium
TGCTTAAGTAAATAATCTAATTGGGCAATCGAAAAGTTCGAAACGCCAATTGTGTTGATTTTTCCTTCATCAACGAGTTTTTCTAAGACTTGATAGATTTTTAAGTTCTCCTCGTCAATTGGTCGCGGTTGATGAATAAGCACAACATCAATATAACTGGTTGCGAGTTTATGTAAACTTTCCCCAATTGCTTCTCTGATTGCGTTTTCATCCTTTACGTATAAGCCCGAGGACGGAAGTTTAGTTTGAAGATAGACACGGTGACGAAGAATCCCGGCTTTTTTGTAGCCTAAACCCAGAACTGCTTCATTACGGTAGACAATTGCCGTATCTAAAAAAGTGTAACCGGCTTTAAGGGCTGTTTCGATTTCTTTTGTCTTAAAGTTAATCTCGCCGTTCCAATTATTGTCAACTTTGCCAAATGTATTTGTGCCTAATCCAATAGTCGGTAGTTCAATTCCGTTATTTAATTTCACAACTTGCATCGCCAACACCTCTACTTGGATCAATAATATCTTGATACTCTTCCCCGTGTTCAAACATCTTGACAACATAACTACATGTTGCGAAGACTTTCTTATTGTTTGCTCTTACGTAGGCAACAAAGTCTTTGAGTAGGTATCCAGCCACACCCATGCCTCTAAATTTAGGATCAACATATGTGTGATTAGCGTTTAAAACACCATCACTCAAAACCTTCCAGGCCAAATAGCCCATTTCTTGTTTATTTTCATCCAGCGCGATAATCCGATCATCTTTTCTAATAAATTCCATAAAGGTACCTCTTTAATACTTAAATTATAACTAATTGTGACATTTAGCCCTAATGATAAGCGTTTAAGTTTATAATATATCTAGAGGAAGTTATGAAAAAAACGCGCAGTCCCTTAGCCTATGTCTATTTAAGTTTATTTATCATCACTAGCACTGCTATTATCATTTTTGCAAGTCTGTCGGGTGAAGTGTCAAGTGAGCAAAGTAGTACGCTTTTAAATATCGTTGTGAAAATTACTACAATTTTCAAAATCAATTTGTCGCAAACTCAATTAGATGGTCTCCACCTCTTTATTCGAAAGGCAATCGGTCACTTTGGAATTTTTCTACTTGATGGAGCTTTTGCCTTATTAAGCATTCACTACTGGACGGGGTTAAAAACTAGAACAAAATTTGTCGTCGCTTTGAGCAGCGGTTTATTTATTGCCGGACTATCCGAAGTCATTCAAATGCTCGCCCCCAACCGCGGACCTGCCATTGGCGATGTCATCATTGACTTCTTTGGCTTCTTTGTCGGGACCGTGATTGTTTACTGGCTTCTTAACCTTACAAGTCAAAAGCAAAACAAAAAAATCCGTAAATGATTATCACTTTACCTAGAAACTCTAATTACTATATTTAACAAATACTAGCGATTTGTGGGCGGAATACGTTTTAATAATTCAAAAAATGGCGTTGATTGTAAGTACACTCTGCCCGGGCCAGTTAGGACGGTATTAAATATTCCTTCGCCACCAAAAAGCGCATTTTTAACACTGCCAACCGTTCTTACATCCATGGAAACAGTTCCTTCCATTGCTGCGACATAACCAGTTGAGACAATTAATTGTTCGCCAGCGACTAGATCTTTAATGATGAGCGAACCATCGACTTCAATAAAGGCCAGACCTTGGCCGGTTAATTTTTGCATGATAAATCCTTCACCACCAACTAAGCCCGCACCAAACTTTTTACGAAAGAAGACGGAAAGTTCGACACCTTTTTCTGCGGCTAAGAATGAACCCTTTTGGGCAATGAATGACATATTGGGACTAATTTCAATTGGCAGAATACTGCCTGGAAGTGCATTAGATAGCGAAATAGTCCCGCTCGTGCCCTCGGCTTTATATTCATTAAGAAATAACGTTTCCCCAGAAAAGAGCCGGCCCATGGCTTTGCCAAAACCGCCACTGGATGTGGTCATTTTCATGTTAGCGCTCATCCAAGACATGCCACCCGCTTCCGTCACAACACTTTCACCAGGTTCAAGTTCGAGATTTAGAACCGGTAATTGTCCACCTTCAATTGTATATTTCATATTCCTCCTTGTTATAGCTAAATGCTATATGTTCACTTATTGTTTTAGTATAACTTAAGCTAATAAAACTTATGAGGATCAACAATACTTAAATTTGTGTAATAACTTTTATCTTTATCGTTTAGAAGTAAGAGAAACTCTATTCTTTCACTCTCGTTGATAAAAATCAGCCTATCAATATAAGTTGTGGCAAGCTTATCATAAACTAGGACCTCCGCCGTCCTGACCATCGTTGAATGGCTGTGGTTATCATAACTAGAAAACATTGCGACATAATCATATTTTTCAAAGTGATATTGAGCAACTGTCGCTTCACTTACTTTGAGTTGATAAAAATGTTGATCATAAATAAGATCTAGTCCACAGTTAGGGAGTGGGTAGACACGATTAACATCATCCTTAATCAGATCAAAGTTAAATCTAATCAAGACCTTGGCTTTATTTAGCCTTTTAAGTGCGTTGTAGTAGGCGAGCATTAAATCATCCTTGGCCCGGTAATGAAGTCGCACAAAGTTATTAATGTTTTCTTTAAAGTGAATCTCACTATCTTGGCTGCTTGTTTTGCTATTGTATAAAGCCTCTAAATCTAATTCAGGGTTCTTCTTATAAACGTTCGCACGGATATAACCTTCTTTTAAACTTTCCACTAATTGATCAAGCGCGGTAATCAGATAGAACCCATCAAAGTCATAGGCCCTTAAAGTCGCTTCTAATTCGTCAAAATTAGTAATTTTCTTGCGTGAGTCATGTTTGAACTCATTATCAAAACGACCTAGATATTTTGCGTTAAAAAGGTGTCCATCAGGTTTAATGACTTTTTTAGCATACATGTGTGATAGTGAAAAGAGTTGCGGGTCCCCCGCTTCGTTTATCACATTAATAAAGTCACCTTTAATACCTTTAATGGTTAGGGTGATTTTATCGACGAGATGGTAGAGTTTATACTCTTTAATTTCGGCTAAGCCTTCTTTAACTTCATTAAGGCTCAGCACATATTCAAATTTATCAATCACTTACGGCCTCGTCTAACTCTTTTGTTGAGTTTTTTTTCAGTTTGTATTCTTCTTTTTTCACGCCTAATTTCTTCTTGTGTAAAGAAATCATCAACGGCCTCAATCTTACGTGTATCCTCGTGTTTGATTGGTTTCCAATCTGGCGGTGAGAATAGGGCTGCAAGTGAAATGGGAATATTCATCAAATCAAAAAATGGGAAAGTTAACATATAGAGTATCTTGTGAAACTTTTTCGCATATATTTGGCGCCACTCCAAAATGACAACGGGAAGAATTTGAATAATTCCAATTCCCCAGAAAACGGCGATTGAAACGAGGGCATCAATTGTGATTTCGCTGGCTAAAATCGCGACACTCGCCCCACTTAAGTGAGTAAAAATCGCTAGTAAAATATAATACAGTACTTTCCAGAAAAAGGTCACAATTGCGTATGGGAAGATGTGCCAATAAAAGTCGTAATGCATAAGTTTATAATTTAACTGGGTTTGGGTGTTTTCCTGATTAGTTTTGCGTTGTTTGGCAAAGAGCATATGTTTAACAATCGAGTTATGGCGCGAGGCGAATACTTGGAGGAAGCCTTTCGCCCATCTTCTTCTTTGCCGAAACATCATATGAAAAGTTGTTGGCTGTTCATCATAAAAGATTGCCTCGGAACAATAGACGACGTTATAGCCTTTTTCGACGGCATCAATCGTAAACTCAATATCTTCGGTCAGCAGGCGCCATTTCCACCCAGTGTCCTTAATAATTTCACTAGCAAAGAGGAAACCAGTCCCCGTGACGGCACAGCTCAAATTAAGCCTTGTGCGCGGATTATGAAGAGTCCTCAAATTTCGGTATTGATGAAAACCATATGAGGCACTAATAAAGTTTGTATCAAAGTTTTTAATATTACGGTAACTAGTGACAACTTTATGACCAGCGACAAACGCATCATTCATCTTCGAAACATAATCGGATTTAAGTAAGTTATCCGCATCAAAGACAAAATAGCCTGCAAAACTAGTCAGTCCATAATCTTTGTCAATATTTTTAGTCAATCGCTCTAAAGCATAACCTTTACCTATGTGTGAGGTTTGATTACGCTCATAGACAATCGCTCCATGGGCAAGCGCAACTTCACGAGTTTTATCGCTGCAGTTATCGGCAATTACAAAGATTGTGATATTTTCACTCGGATAGTCTTGTTTTTTTATTGATTCAATCAGCCCCGCAATTACAAGTTCTTCATTACGAGCGGCAATAAGAAAAGCATACTTATTACTCACATCTTTACTACGTGGGAATTTTTTCGGAGGGAAAAAGCCAATAATAACAAAGAGAACTTTGTAGAGAACAAAAAAGCCTAAAAAGGCTGTCACAAAAAAATTAACGAGATTGATAATCTCAATATTCGACAAATTGTTCCAATCTAATTTAAAAATCCACATGTTATATATTATATCTTAAAGTTCGTGATGTTCTAATTTTTAAGTTTCCTTTTGATCAGGCTGAGCAATTGATAAAGAATAAACATCACGATTATTGACACACCAAGATAGGCATACATACTCGTTCTATTGAGCTCTGCGCCAAAAAGGTTGAGGGTGAATCCATAACTGTTTTTTATCTCTAACAAGGTCGCTTCGGGAATTGTTGCGCTCAATCGTGTAAAAATGGGATTCATTAAGACCACACGGAAGAGGCCTGTGGCATGCGAACCTGGTAAGAGGTTTGCAAAATTTTGCACTCCTAGAGGCAAGATTGAGCTCGGTAAATACGCACCAATCAAAAAGCCAATCAGTGCACTATAAACACCAGTAAATGAAGCCGCGGTTGAGGTGTGTTTAAAGAAAGCCGTTAAACACATTACGAAAATGACCGCCGAGAGTGATGATAGGAGCAAAATGCCTAAGAGCTCGAAAAGATTTAAAACGCTAAAAGTTAGTCCGCTAGAAAAGAATAAGTAGAAAAGCGCAATGACCAGGAAGACGAAGGAGAGTACAAAGGTAATGATAAAAGCACTAATAAAGTAACTGAGCGTTAAATTCACTAGCGGAACGGGTGAAGCCGTAAAGTCATCAACGATGCCCCGTTCACGATCACTAATCGCGACAAACATCGAGTTAAGCGAAATTGTCAGCGAAGAGATCCCAATAATCCCGGCAATCATCCATGAGTTAGCAATCATGGCAATTTCCTTATTACTAACGACAACTTCACTTGGCAGCATCGCTCTAATCGTATTAATTTGGAATTCACCCATAAATAATATGTAAATAATCAGGATTAGAATTGGCGCCATCATCGAAAATACGAGTGTCGTTTTATTTTGAAAGAAGATTAAAATGTTACGTCTCGTTAAATGCCAAATGTTATAGATGTAATTATTAATAATGTGGTTCCGCTTATTTTTCATCTTGTGGCCCACCTATTTTTTTACCAGTAACATTAAGGAACACATGATCCATGTTGCCTTTTAATATTTCAAAGTCTTGAAACTGAGATTGATACTTTTGTACTAGTTTTGCTCCAGTTAGAGCATCAGCAATTTTTACTTCATAGGCGCCACTACGATAAACGTATTCAAGCGTTTCTAACGTCAGGACGCTTTCAATCACTTCGCTTCTATCAGTGATAAGCCTTAATATATCGGTCGTATATTTACTCTTTAATTCATCCGGAGTCCCACTTGCACTAATGATGCCTTGATCGATGATTACAACATAATCGGCTTTAGCGACTTCTTCCATATAGTGAGTGGTTAAAAATATCGTCAAATCTGTTTTAGCTTTAAGGTTATAAAGTGTCTCCCACACCGTCAGTCGTGTACTTGGATCTAACCCCGTCGTGGGTTCATCAAGGAAGAGAATCTTCGGATTATGTAATAAAGCTCGCGCAATATCTACTTTACGTTTTTGACCTCCAGAAAGTTTGCCATAGGGCCGTTTTAAAATATCGTGGAGAGCAAGAATGTTCGTGAGCTCATCAATTTTATTTTTAGCTTCCTCTTTACTCATCGGATAAAGACTAGCTCTAGAATATAAATTTTGTAAAACGGTTAGTTCGTTATCTAATACACTCTTTTGAAAGACAATGCCGATTTTACTTTTAATTTGTTCACTGTCCTTATCAGCGTTAAGTCCATCAATATAAACTTCGCCCGCATCTTTGGCAATGATTGAGCACAAGATATTAATTGTGGTTGATTTACCAGCGCCGTTTTGCCCTAAAAAGGCAAAAAGTTCACCTTTAATGACGTGAAAGGAAATATCCTTCACGGCTTCAACTTGCTTAAAACGTTTTTTAAGGTTTTTAACTTCAATGATATTATTTGCGGACATTTTCAATCCTCTTAAATTGCTTTTTCAGTTTTACGTAAAAATCATTGGCAACAATCTTTTCAAAGAATCCATATATATGTCTGCCTAAAAATTTACGGGCGAGATACGCCACGCGGGCGCCACGCTTTTGTTCTTTGTTATGCCATGAGCTTTGGTAGTAATGAATTCCCCGTGTGTTTTGATCTTTTTTCATTTTTAAACTCATGTAGTTGATCGGATAAAAATAAGGTTCCGGTAAAAGCGCAATATTTTCGACCACTTTAAACTTACCATCAAATTTAACCTTATATAAAAGTCTCATCGCAGCACTAAAGGCATGAACGGAAAAGGGATTACTTAAAAACTCAATTTTCTCCTCATATACATAGCGATCAACGAGCATTTGATAAAGGGGGTGATGAGGAATACTGCCTAAGGCCGCACTTCCTGCCCAAAAGCGACTTTCATAACCAAGGAATGCATCATAAACTAATAGGTCATCAATTGGCGCAATCAACTCAACATCGGTATCAAAATAAACGCCGCCATATTCTTTTAAGGCAATCACTCTGATGACATCAGCAGCATAAGCCCAATTCTTTTTACTTAGCGCATAATCCACAATCGGACTACGACCAAGTCCAAAGCGTGCTTCATTCCATTCAATGAACTCAAAGTCCGGGCAAAACTTTTTCCACGAGGCAATGCACTTTAAAACACTCTCGGGCTTTTGCTGACCACCCAGCCAAATATAATGAAGAATCTTCGGGATTTTCTGTGCCAATTTTGCTTCCACCTTTTATGTGATCAGACCTTTATTAAATATATCTAAAATCATTTCTACTCCCGCGCCGATTTGAACGTTAGGAATCAGCGGGAGCACTTTTACAAGGCCAAGAATAAGAATGATTAAGCCTAGGGCAATACGGTAATAACCAAAGCCGGCAAATGTTTTTGATTTGATAAAACTCATAAATATTTTGATGGTGAAAATTGAAACGACAAATGAAATAGCAATGCCGATTACTAAAACAATAATCGCTTCAAATCCTAAACCATTAGGAATCGTATTGAAACCATCGTTAGCGCTAAATTTAATTAGCTTATACCCACTCGCGCCGACAATCATTGGAATCGAGAGGATAAAGGAAAATTCAGCGGCACTACTGCGACTAAAGCCAATCAGTAAGGCCGCGACAATCGTTACGCCACTTCTCGACGTTCCTGGGACTAGTGCTAATACTTGAGCAAGGCCAATAATAAGCGCACTCTTCCACGTAATATCAATTAGCTCTAAATATACCCTTTCTTCACTACTATTTCTGTTTCTAAACCATTCAACGACGATAAAGACAATTCCATATATGATTAAGGTAATTGCAATCACAAGCGCGCCAAATAAATATTGTTCCATCAAGTCATCGAGTAAGAAGCCAGCGATGACACCCGGCAAGCAAGCAATCGCGACATTGAGAATCAGCATCCATGTTTTTTTCTTTTCTAGTTCACTCTTACCTTTGCCAAAGGGCCAAATCTTTTTGAAGAAGGCAATAATAACAGCAAGAATCGCCCCAAATTGAATTACAACAATAAAAAGATTAGAAAATTCGATGCCGTATCTTGTGCCAAAGCCTAAAAATTGTTCAGCAATAATTAAGTGTCCGGTTGAAGAAACTGGGAGCCACTCTGTGATCCCTTCAATAACGCCAAAGAGGATTGCTTTTAATACATTAAAAAATAGTTCCATTTCTGTCTCCCATCGAATATATCTAATTTTACTATAAAAGGCTTAAATACTAAACCTTAAACTAATGCTGTTGACTCTTTTGCCAAACAACAATAAAAAAAATCCTTGCTAGAAGGCCAAGGAATCTTTTATCTATTCGTTAATTGTTAAAAGCATATTTTCAAGTTTAACTCAGGGTTATACGTTTTCTTGAATACGGAAGCCACATCAATATATGCCCGAGTTGAAGGTTAATAGCCCTAACTTGCTTTAGCTATTAATACAATTAATTCATCGTGAACTCTTTTATTGCTCGCAACAATTGACGTTGGTCCAACTTTAATTTTATTTAAACTTTGACCTTCAATATTGCTAAGTACGCCTCCGGCCTCTTTAACAAGCAAATAGCCCGCGGCAAAGTCCCAGCTTTGAACAATTAGTTCGACATAGCCGTCCGCTCTTCCAGTAGCAACTTGAACTAAATCATAGCAAGCACTGCCACTACGACGGATGTCACTAACATTTTCAAAAACATTACGCGCTAGTGTAAAAGTTTTTTTACTAAGATTACGGTTATAAGGAGATGTTCCAATCATGATAATCGCTTTCTCTAAGTTATTATCACTAACACTAATTCTCTGTCCATTTAAATATGCCCCTTGTCCAATACAAGCTTCATATACATCATCAAAGTAAGGATCATAGATTAGGGCAAAGGTTACGATATCGTTTTCGACCAAGGCCAGCGAAATCATCGAAGGATATTGCCGTTTAATATAATTTTGCGTGCCATCAATTGGATCTAGGAGCCAGTAGAGTGATGAAGTCTTATTCTCTAACTCCTCTTCACCGACGAAATCAATATGTGGATAAACAATTGCTAGTTCTTCTTTAATACTATTTTCAATTGTCTTATCAATATTTGTCACATAGTTAGCCCGTGACTTTTCTTCGACCTCGAGTTGGCTTCTATT
This sequence comes from Bacilli bacterium, assembly GCA_035270925.1. Taxonomy (GTDB): domain Bacteria; phylum Bacillota_I; class Bacilli_A; order RFN20; family CAG-826; genus DATESG01. Next base: position 9,087 of record DATESG010000056.1, read on the forward strand.
TGTAAAGTAAATACGTTGTTTTTTGACAATTTCAATTGCTTGTTTATAATTCATAATTATTTCTCATTTCCGGATAGGTGGTGATCCTATCACTTAGCTGGCGATAGCGAGACCTTGTCATATTGTTTTTTCTACAGTTTGAATGGGGTCCCGACGGTCTATTTTACTCATTCATCGCGTTCCTTTCGACGATATTGTAGCGGTGAGACACCTACCGCCTTTTTAAATGAGCTTGAGAAGTGTAGTTGGTTGGAATAGCCAACAAGTTTAGCAATCTCCTTTATCGGATAGGCATCGACTCTTAATAGGTTACACGCACGTGTAATGCGCGTGCTAGTTAAAAATTGTTTGGGACTCACACCAGTTACTTGTTTGAAAATATATGCCAGGTAATTGGTCGTGACCCCTGCATTAGAAGCAATATCACTAATCGTAATATTCAGTTGGAAATTATTGAGGATATAGTCTTTGGCGGCCTTAACATGTCTTTTCGGTTGTGATATTTCATCTTCAACGCGATGACCTATTTTGATTAAGTTTGAGACAACTTGATAACAAATGCCAAGGCAGTTCATTCCTAAATAACCACCATCTAGGAATGATTCGTGAAGCTTTTCCATCAAGTAGCGAATTGTTAGTTCACTGTCATCATGAATAATTGGGTCCTTTATTGTAAGGTTGGCTAATTCCATATATTGTTCAGCGTTGATCCCACCAAATCCTATCCAGACGTAAGTCCAAGGATCAAGGGGGTCAGGATAGTAGCGAGGAACTAGAGGTGGCGGAAT
>DATESG010000057.1:0-3343 GCA_035270925.1 Bacilli bacterium
TGCGTATATAGATTGGCAGATAAGTATTTTTCTAAAATTTGGATCAAGCAAGAATATTAGGACTATATTCGTTGGTGTGGTTATAATATTTATATAAGGAGAGCAATTATGAACAAATTTATGAGAGCGGCAATTAAACAAGCCCAAAAGGGCATACATCTAGGTCATGGTGGACCATTTGGAGCGGTGATTGTTAAAAATGGCAAAGTTCTCGCCCGTGGTCACAATCAAGTTGTAAAAAACAATGACCCAACTTGCCACGGTGAAATGCAAGCCATTAGAGCCGCGAGTAAGAAGCTCGGCAGTTTTGATCTTAGTGGTTGTGATATTTATACAACAGGTGAACCATGCCCTATGTGTATGGGGGCAATCCTTTGGGCAAACATAAATAAAGTTTATTATGGCTGTAACATCGATGATACTGAAAAAATCGGCTTTCGTGACAGTGTGTTTTATCAAATGCAAGAACAAGGAATGGGTGAGAAAGTTTTAGAACTAGACCGTAAAGCCTGCCTAAAACTTTACGAAGAATATCTCGCAATTACGGGGCGAACAAATTATTAGTGTTTCCCTAAGTTATTTGCCAAAAGATATTGACTAATCGCGCTTTAATATGTAAAATACAACTTGCTGGATGTTTAGCTCAGCTGGGAGAGCATCTGTTTGACGTACAGAAGGTCGGGGGTTCGATCCCCTCAGCATCCACCATTTTAAAAGATTATACACTCCACAGTGTATTTTTTTTTGCAAAGAAAAAGAAGGTGATTTTATTCACCTTCTCGTCAAATATATCTAGCTTAGTTTAGCGAACTTCAACATTTAAAGTTGCAGAACCTGGAAGCATTGTTTCAATTGCGATTTTAACGTTAATTGAACCACCTTGGTTCCATGAATAAGTTGACAGATCAATCGCGCCACTTCTTAAGATGTCGCTATTGCTAACTGCGCTAGTGTTTGAAGGAATCGAATTGTTCTTATCGGCTTCTAAGAGACTGACAAGAAAAGTCGCGGTTCCTTCATTATCATTAAGGAAGAATTCCCATTCATTAGCATCATTAGCTAAACGAGCATCGACATGATAAATGGCAATTCCCGCTTCGCTAATACTAGCATCCGTACCCATATGACCACTATAGAGGCCATTTGGGGTGTAGTAGATAATTAATAAGTATTCATCAAAGGCATCACCATCATTAAAGTTAGCGTTGCTACGAGGAATAAGAAGGGCGACGTCTTCACCATCAGTATCAAGTGAGTAACTATCTAAAGTTACATCGTATTGAAAGCCAGCGGTGGCAACGAGAGGATCAATCCAACCTAACATTAATTTGTTAAGAGGTCCATGATCACCAGCATTCCAATCCATCATATCCCAACCACCTAAAGGTCCAGCAGCGTGAGATTGTGAATAATAATCAGGTAAGCCAAGTAGATGACCAAATTCGTGGATGTAAGTTTCGGCGTCAACATTTGCGTTAACTCCAAGGGTTTCATCAAACATAAATTCATAACTTGCCCACATATAGTAGCCAAATTCTTTACCATCTTTGACTGGTGTAGCGTGGTCTTCAAAATATTGACCACTATAACACCAGGCCCACCATGGGTCGACGTCATAATCATATGCGGTTGAGTAAATGAAGATAACACTGTCAATTAAGCCATCGTCATTAAAGTCATATTGACTAAAATCAACACTACCAGCGGCGCTTAAAGTCTCGACAATCGCAAACTCATCACCGTAATCACCTTTACTTTCGTAAAAGGCTTTGGTGTTTGTAGTTGTGTATTTATCGGTAATATCAAATGATAAGTTTAAACTTCCATAGCTTGAGGCTGTGTAATAGGAAGCAACTGACTCCCAGCCGGTTGCCGCGCTAGTGCCATTAAAGACTAATTCCAAATTAGCTTTATAATCACTTGGAAACGGGTAACCTTTAATTTCGACCGGGATAAGTAAGACATTAACATTGCCAGTGGAAGGTATCCCTGAAATGGAATAACCTTGTTTTTGGTATTCATTAATCGTTTTCATTCCGGTTAAAACGGTTGTTGTACCAACGCTTAATTCTTCTTCAGGTTCGGTTGGAACGGTCTCGCCACTTGTGTATTCCACTGTGATAAGAGTCATTCTTAATTGATTTGCTGAACCAGAGGTAGCCATTGCAGTGTTTTGAATTTTTACTGATGTAGTATTGGCAGCAAGCGTGGTTGTTATTCCTGAGGTAGTAATTGTACTGCCACCATTAATTTGGTAACCCGCATTTTGGGTCGTGGCAATGGTAATTGATGTGAAAACTGAACCATTACTTGAGCTAATCGTTAGTGAACCACCATTACCAGCACCTGGATAAAGGCGAATCTCGTTCGCGGAGTTATTAAAAATACTTGTAACAGTTGAGGCATTTGCCGCATAAGTAAAGGTTAGGCCCGCATCATTAGTAACAACGAGGTGTTCCTTAACGTTTCCATTCGCAATACTAGCAGTATTTGCCGCTTTAGAAGTAATCGTTGAAGTGACAACTGTGCCTGGATCGACTGGATCGACGGGATCAGTTGGGTCAACGGGCGTAGTATCTCCGACTGTAAAGATGTTAAAACTATAAACGGGTATATCATATGCTTCTTCATCGAGGAATACAAAGCCGAAAATGTTTTCACCAATGATATAGCCTAATTCCGCATCTTCTTCAAATGCGAGGGCTAATTCAGTATCATACGCGATTGCATCGGCATCTTCCCAATCGAAGAGGTCTACATAGATGTCGACTGGATATTCATCAGATGAATTATCATAAAAATCATAATCGTTTGAATAAATTTTTGGCAGAGTCCCATAAATATCAAAGCCAAAGAATGCATTTAATCCGGCACCATCGATTTCATCTTTATCGGTTGGTTCGCCTGGTTCACTTGTACCTAGTGAATAAATATTAACGCTATAGAGGGCTGTATCGAAAGATTCTAGATCCTCAGTGACGATGACAAAAAGATTTTCTTCAAGAATATATCCATTTTCTTCATCAAGATCTAATAATTCAAACAAGGCATCATCATATGCGTAACCTTCTGCTTCGGTCCAGTCATAAAGGTCAACATAAATATCGACTGGATAATCAACTGATGAATCATCATAGAATTCATAATCATCGGAATAAATCTTTGGCAGTTTCGAATAAACATCCTTACCAAAGAATGCATTAAGTGCGGTTCCGTTAATTTCAGCTTTACCAGTTGGTTGTGAATTTGGCGCCTCGCTTGTTGTGTCGCTCGGAATTTGGCTTGAAGGTGGCGTCTCGCTTGTTGTGTCGCTCGGAATTTGGCTTGAAGGTGGCGTCTCGCT
>DATESG010000058.1:0-10502 GCA_035270925.1 Bacilli bacterium
GAGCGCGATGATTTCATCAATTCTCTCAGTTGATTCTGCGCCTTTTGTATTGACGACACAGTGTTTTAAATGAGCGGAAATAATTTCGTGATTAGCCTTTTTTAACATCGCAATCGAAGCAAGAATCTGGTTAGAGATATCAAGACAATACTTATCTTCTTCAATCATCCGGTTTATACCTTCTAGTTGCCCTTTGGCGACATTTATATATTTAGTAACTAATTTATGATTTGCGTGCATAATTAAATTCTCCTTATTGCAACTTTCTGAGCCTAATGGTTAAGGCGTTTAAGACCACGAAGATACTCGAGAGTGACATAAAAATACTGGCGATCATTGGTGTTAGTTGATAACCCCAATTGATGAACAGACCAGCCGCTAGCGGAATCATAATGATGTTATAGAAAAAGGCCCAGAATAAATTCCATTTAATGTTAGACACGACTTTATCGGCGAGATTAATCGCTTTAAACACATCAATTGGGGCATCGTTGACAAGGATAATCCCTGCACTTTCGATTGCGATTTGGGTACCACTTCCTAAGGCAATCCCTACATTAGCCGTTTCTAGGGCCGGCGCATCGTTGATACCATCGCCGACCATGACGACCTTAGCACCATCTTCTTTAAGCTTTTTAATCACATTTACTTTATCTTCAGGGAGGACATCACTATAGACGATATCAATCCCAACTTTTTTCGCTAAGGCTTCGGCATTAATACGATTATCGCCTGTTAGTAACACAACTTTTTTATGATGCTTACGTAAAGCAATTACTGCCTCATAACTACTCTCCTTAATCACATCGGTTAAGACAAATAGGCCCACAAGGTTATCATCTTCACTAACATAAATATGTGTCCCGACGACCTTTGGAATTTTAGTTAACTTAACGCTAAATTGGTCTAAAAGTTTCTTATTACCAACAAGATAGCGTTTTCCCTTATATTCACCAACCATTCCTTGGCCGGGAATGTAGTTGCCATTCATATTCTTTAGCCCAACATGATTCAAATTTTCTAAATATTTTATTAACGCTTTACTAAGAGGGTGATCGTTTAGTGTTTCTAAACCCATGATGATAGGCGCGACTTTTGTTAAATCTTCATCTGAAAAATTTACTTCGTTAACTTCTAAAAAACCATTGGTAAGTGTCCCCGTTTTATCAAAGACAACAGTATCAACTTCACTAAGCGCTTGAATTGATTTGGCGTTTTTGAATAAAATTCCATTTTCGGCACCTTTACCACTACCAACCATGACCGCGACAGGTGTTGCGAGCCCGAGAGCACAAGGACAAGAAATAACAAGGACGCTAATTCCCATATTAAAAGCAAGATTAGCATCACCTATAAATAACCAAACAGCAAATACAACAAGCGCTAGCGCTAAAATAATGGGGACAAAGATACCGGCAATTTTGTCAGCGAGGGCGGCAATCGGGGCTTTGGTCGCTGCTGCATTTTCAACTAAACGGATGATTTGTTTGAGCGTTGAATCTTTTTCTTCGCGTGTGACCTTATAAGTAAAACTACCATTGCGGTTAATTGTTGCACCAATGACCTCATCGCCAATTGTTTTAAACTTTGGATCAGCTTCACCAGTAATCGCCGATTGGTCTATATCCCCAAATCCTTCGATAATTACGCCATCCAATGGGACTTTACCACCGGGATTGACTCTAACAATATCGCCAAGGTAGATTTGCTCAATCGGAACCTCAATAAAGTCCGCGCCAACAAGTTTTACACCTTTATCTGGCACAAGGCTAATTAATTTTTCCAAACTACCCTTGGTCTTCATCTTCGCAAGATCCTCTAAATAATGACCGATTGAAACAAAGACAAGAATCATTGCGGCAGCTTCGAAATATACATTCATCGCATACATTGGTGCATTGCTAGGATCTACGAATATCATCACTAGTGAATATAGCCCATACCCAATCGCGGCCGTAATCCCAATTGTTGTTAATGTATCCATATTTGGATGAAGACTAAATAAAGTTTTGAAACCCCGTATGAAGGACTCAAAATATATTGCGACAATCACTAACGTTAAAATCAGTTGTGTTACAACCAAACTTAAAGGGTCTTGATAAGGCAACCACCAAGAAAGCATATGTCCCATTGAAAAATACATTAATACTAAAAGTGTAGCAATTGCCGCACTTAGTTTAATGAAGTTTTTTTTTAGAAATTTGCGATTCGCTTTCCGGTTCTTACCGAAATTATCTTCTTCGGCTACTTCAGCTTTATAGCCAGCTTTATCAACCGCTTGAATGACTGAAAGATCATCAGCTCCATTTTTGTATGTGACATTTAAGGAATTGGTTAAAAGATTTACTTCAACCGCTTCAACATTGTCTAATTTTTTGACAGCCGTCTCAACGTTACTGACACATCCGGCACACATCATCCCGGTAATTTTAAATTTTTGTTCCATAATATACACCCCCCTAGGGTCTGCAATTATTATAGATACTTATCAAAAGTTATACAAGAATAATGACTTAAAAAAATAATTTTAGCGACGAATGAAATACCAAAGAATTAGGGCGAACTGAGCCGGGAGTCCTAAAATAAATATTAACCATAAATTCTGACCGCTTGTCGCGAATAAATATAGATATATCGTTGTCAATGTTGTCCAAGCAGAGACCGACAAAATTATGAGGTTTAGAAGTTTAGTCCCCCACATTCTATTGTAATAGTAACCAACTAGCCCACTTAAAGGGAGGGCGGCAACAAATACGAGCCAGGCATAGGTGGCAGGTTGGCCCAGTGAATCTTTGAACATATCAGCATATATATAAGTAAGGATTGCTAAAATCCAAATAATCGAAATTGAGAATAAGGCAATAAATATACGTTTTAAAACTAAACCGGCTTCTGGTTTTATATCCTGACACGAAAAACTTTCGTCTATTAAATTAGCAACACTGACACCATAAAAATCTGCAACGATTTCTAGCGTTTCAATCGTTGGAATTACTTCTCCCCGTTCCCACCGGCTTATAGCATTGTCAGAATAATTGATTTTCCCGGCTAATTCTTGTTGGGTTAGATTGTTTTTTCTACGAAGATAAACGAGATTGTTCGCAATCACATGTCTAAGTTTGTTCATTGTTTTTTACCTATCATAATTAGAAGATTGTATCAAAACAACGCTTAAATGTCAATTTCCCTATTAGTGGGAATGTCGCTCCCTAACATAGGAGGGTCAATTTGACTATTCCAATTGAATAAAATACTTTAATTATCCAAAATGTTTTAGAGGCAGATATGAAAGCACAAAAAACCTATTACTATTCGCATACTCATGATGATGAGTTCATGGCACCACCGCAAACAATTAAATCCATCAGTGGTGATTATGTCTATGTTAAGACTGATTTTAAATCACGACTATATGCCTTTATCGCTTATCGACTAATTGCGATGCCAATTGCTTTTGTGCATACAAGGCTCTTCAAACGCATTAAAGTTGTGAACAAGCAGGCTTTAACCCCTTACTTAAACGATGGTTACTTCATCTTTGCTAACCATACGCAAATTCATTCTGATGCATTTGCACCGACGATTGTGGCTTTCCCCAAACGATTATACACGATTGTAAATGCGAACAACGTAAGTCTCCCTGGCCTAGGCAATGCCACTAAACTTCTCGGGGCTCTCCCACTACCTGATGACCTCCAAGCTAGCAAAAACTTTATCCGCGCGCTTAAAAAACGCCTTGATCAAGGCTATGGGATTCTTATATACCCTGAAGCACACATCTGGCCTTATTTCACTGGAATCCGTAATTTTGCCGATAATAGCTTTAAGTATCCGATCAAACATGATGTTCCCAGTTTTAGTTTTACTACAACGTATCAAAAACGAAGAAATGGGCGTTTGAAATTAGTCATGTATGTCGATGGACCATTTTATAGCCCGCTTGAACTAGATAAGGACAAACGTCAAAGCTATTTACACGCCCTCGTTTCCAATAAGATGAAGGAACGTGCCTCCTTATCCAACTACCAAAAATATCAATACCATGAAGTGGAGAAATTATGAATATCGTATATGCCGGTAATAAGAATGTGTTTGATGGCTTGCTCATCAGTCTTCTTTCCCTTGTTGAAAGCAACGCTGATAGTTTGAAAGTCTACGTTTTAACGATGGATTTATTAGATTTAGATGAGAACTATGTCTCAATTCCCCAAGGTGATCTCGACTTTATTGGAATAGAATTACGAAAAGTTCATCCTAACAGTGAAATCATTCGTGTTGATGTTGAAGACCTATTTAGAAAAAAACTCGGGTCGTCGAAAAATCTCACAAATCGTTATACACCTTACGCACTTCTACGGCTTTTACTTGATGAAATCGCGATCATCCCTGACAAGGTTCTCTATCTAGATACCGACACGGTGATTAATAAAAACATTAGTGAGCTATATAACATCGAGCTAAAAGATTATGAGTATGCCGCCGTAAGAGATCGCTACGGCCGCTTCTTCTTTAACCCTCGTTACTGTAACACTGGAGTTTTACTACTCAACATGCAAAAGATTCGCGAAACAGGTTTGTTTGATAAAGTTGTTAACCTACTAAATAAGCGAAAAGTTTTTCTGAGTGATCAAACGGGAATAAACAAGATGACAACAAAAAAGAAGATTATCTCCCGCAAATATAACGAACAAAAAGTTGTCAAAAAAGATACCGTTATTCGTCATTTCAGCATGCAGTTTCGTATCTTTCCGAAATTCCACTTTATAAATGTAAAACCATGGAACATTGATAAGGTTCACAACATTTATCATTGTCATGAGTTTGATCATATCCTCGCCAGATATCAACAGTTAAAAACACAAAGGAGAATTAACTAATGAACAAAAAAGAAATACCAATTTTTTTCGCCTGTGATGACAACTACATTCCGTTTTTAGGAGTTGCGCTTTCATCACTAAAGGAAAATGCGAGTCGTGACTATAATTATCGCATCATTATTTTAAATGAAGGTCTCAAGCATCGGAACAAGGTCAGAATATCCCATCTCGGAGACGAACATTTTGTAATCGAATTTGTCGATATTAGTGCAACAATCAATAGGCTTAGAACGGCCCTTTCACTAAGACTACGTGACTACTATAGTGTTGCAATATATTACCGCATGTTTATCCCCACACTTTTCCCAAATATGGACAAGGCGATTTATCTAGATGGAGACATTATTGTTCTCGGTGATATCAGCGAATTTTATAACACAGACATTGAGGGAAAATTAGTGGCCGCAATTAATGATCGCCTTGTTTATGACACACCTGAATTTGTTAAATATGTTGAACAAGCCGTCGGGATTAAAGCTAGTGAATACTTTAATTCCGGAGTCTTAGTCATGAACCTTGATGAATTTAGAAAACAAAACATTGAGGACCAATTTCTTAATCTTTTGATTGAATACAATTTTGATAGTGTTTGCCCAGACCAAGATTATCTCAACGTTTTATGCCGTAACGCCAAAGTCTTGTTACCAATAGGTTGGAATAAAATGCCACTGCCAGACAATGAGTTTGATGTGAATACACTAAAGTTATGTCACTATAACTCGTTTGAGAAACCATGGCGCCACGATGGTGTACTATTTGGTGAACTCTTCTGGGAAAAAGCCCATAAAACTGAGTTTTCATCTGAACTTAAAAAGATGAGAGACGTCTTTAGTCCTCAAGATAAAGAGGAGGAAATTAAAGCAATTCAAAATCTCGTTGGTAACGCAGTTCGAATTTCGAATCATGAAGTTATTACATTTAAGAAAGTTCTTAATCTATAGTATATGCTCACGAGCGAAGTAAAAAACAACATCATGCGAAACGCGAATAATCGCGAACTTAATAGTAAAGTCATGACTGGCGATCATGTTGTGACCACCTTTGAGCGTGAGCGTATTATTTTGCCTTACGATAATACAAAACGTCAACTTAGAAGAAAACTCAGCCGCACTGTTGCTACTAAAATTGTTAATACAATTACGCGAAGAGTGAATAAAGAAACTAAGATTATTGGCTTAGAAAATCTTAAGGGTTTTAGAGATTCCGCAATTATTACCGGTAACCATTACTCTCCTTTTGATTCAACAGTTATCAGACATTTGACTAATAAAATTGGTAAGAAAAGCAAACTCACAATTGTCGTCGCCGAATCGAATGTCTTTATGAAGGGCAAACTCGGATGGCTTTTAAAGAATCTTAATACGATGCCGTTTACCAATGAGTTAAAATACTTGGAGGGCAATTTCAATCCTGCCATCAAGCAACGCCTTGATCAAAAACATGTTATCTTATTTTATCCGGAGCAAGAAATGTGGCCTGGTTACACCAAACCCCGCGCGCTTAAACCCGGAGCGTATCACTATGCGTGCAAATATGGGGTGCCTATTATCCCAACCTTCACGACAATGGAGCGGACTTCGAAAAAAATTATATATACACTAAATGTATTTCCGCTCATCTACCCTAATCCACTAAAAAGCCTTAAAGAAAATAAAGAAGCGATGATGAAGCTTGATTACGATTATAAAAAAAATTGCTATGAAACTTTCTATAAAAAAAGACTCACCTATGATTTTAGTGAGTCTGACTTGATCTTCTAAAGGAACCTACGGGTTCTTTTTCAGTTTCCGCAATGTCGGAATTGATGCAAAAATCCCCGGCAATATTAGGCTAAAAAGCAATAAGTATGTAGATATTGCGACAAGGAGTGGAAACTTGATGGCCTCTACTTTAGGGCTTTTTAGCTGGTGCGCAATCACAAAGTCTAAAGATGCCAATACGGCCATTAGGGCAACTAAAGTATAGCCCAAGAAATAATTTCTTTGATAAAATACAGGAATTGCTAATGCGACAATAATGAAGAATTTCACAAATATCATCACGATTGTCGTGACGCCACTAATGTAGAACAAATTTTTATCACACTTACTCATAACTATATTATAAACCTGTTAAGCGTTTATACAGTTCTGGGCGACGATCCCGGAAAACACCCCAACTAATGCGTTGGTGATTAATTTTTTCTAAATCAAATTCATGAATAATATAGCCCTCTTCGCTCCTATTCAATGACTTGATAATCGCCCCATGTTCATCAGCGATAAATGATGAACCGAAAAATTCCATTGAAGATCCAGGCTCTTTTTCTACTCCGACTCGATTACTCGCAATAACCGGAATAATATTGGCGGCCGCATGGCCTCGCATAACAGTTTGCCAATGGTCTTTACTATCTTTTTCTAAGACGGGTTCGGTCCCAATTGCGGTTGGATATAAAATGATTTCAGCACCTTCTAGTGTTAAGACGCGGGCGACTTCAGGAAACCATTGATCCCAACAAATACCGATACCGATCTTCCCATACTTCGTGCTGAAAACTTTAAAGTCATCATCGCCAGGGCTAAAATAGAATTTTTCTTCATAGCATTGGCCAGTTGGAATGTGGGCTTTACGGTATTTTCCAACGACTTTTCCATCAGCATCAATCATCGCAAGAGAATTGAAAAAAACATTACCGGACTTTTCAAAGAACGAAATCGGTAAAACGACATCTAACTCTTTGGCGAGGGCTTGGAAACGCGCAATAAATTTCGATTGTTCAAACACTTCGGCTAGAGCAAAATAATCATAATTTTCGATTTGGCAAAAATATGGCGTTTTAAATAATTCCTGTAACAAAATAACCTTGGCACCTGCTTTAGCAGCTTTACGAACCATTTGTTCAGCTTTAAGCAAGTTGTTTTCAATATCCCAACTAATTTTCATTTGGGTGGCGGCGACAGTAACGATCATTGTTCTTCCTCCTTGAGTGCGGGAATTTGCGTCGTAATACAGTGAATATTGCCTCCGCCTAGCAAAATTTCACGTCCATCAACCTGAACAATCTTCTTGTCAGGATAGAGTTTTTTAAAGATAGCGAGGGCTTTTTTATCTTCAGGAACATTAAAGGCCGGAAGGATAATAAAATCATGACCTTGGTAATAGTTTACATAACTAGCGCTTAGTTGATCGCCACCAATCCGAGGTTTGGCGGATTTATAAGATTTCTTAATTCCTTTAGCTTCTTCCTTGGTCATAAACAAAGGTGTCGGCATCGGAATTTTGACAATTTTAAGATGATTCCCTTGAGCGTCACGCTCTTTTTTGAGGGTATTATACGCCTCGCGACAGTATTGATACTGCAGTGAGGTTTTATCTTCAGTCCACGCAAGAGCGACGACACCAGGTTCGACAAAGCAGGCCATATTATCAATATGTTCATTTGTTTCATCACCAACAATTCCGTGCTTTAACCAAATGACCTTATCCACACTTAAATATTTCTTTAATCTCTCTTCAATTTCTTGTTTGCTCATCTTTGGATTACGACCTTCACTCAATAGACAAGCTTCAGTTGTGAGCAACGTTCCTTGTCCATCAACGTGAATTGAACCTCCTTCGAGGATAAAGTCATCAAGATGATAACTATCAACCTTAAGTTTTGCAGCAACCCGTTTTGCGAGCGAATCATCATCTTGATAATCTGAATACAACCCATCAAATTCGCCACCCCAAGCATTAAATCTAAAATCAACCGCCCTAATACTAGAGTGTTCTTTCGTGACAAAGATTGGCATGTTATCTCTAGCCCAGGCATCGTTATATTTGGTTTTAATCAGTGTTACATTGTCAACTGCTTCATATTCTTCGGCAACGGAATTATAAATGCTTGGATGAACCCCAACAATAACTTTTTCAAATTTGGCAATTGCCGTAATCACGTCTTTAAAAGCCTTTTGGGCCGGTAGCGCATTAAGTCTCCACGTATCTTTTCTAAAAGGTAGCAGCATTAGGGTCGCATAATGTTTATCACCCTCGAACGGCATTTGATAGCCATCAATACGTGGGGTTGTTTTACGTTTACGAATGAAATCATCAATTTTACGTTTGTAGACAGAATATTGTTTCCATTTGTCACTGTTGATTACGTTGACTTGACCATCTTTGTAATCGCTGAGAATCGTCACACCCGTTTTAAGGTATGTCGTGAGTCGTTCAATTACTTCTTTAGTAAAAACTTCTCCAGGAATAATAAGGGGGATTCCCGGAGGGTAAATCATGATTGATTCCTTGGAAATCATCCCTAAAGCCTCGGAAAAGTGCACCTTTATACTAGGCGCATGATAAGCCGTCCGAGGTTTAACCATGGCAAAGGGAAAAGTAATATTATAGTTACGATTTGGATACTTCCAATTTTTATGATAGTGAGTTTTACTAATGTCTTTTAATGCGACAATTAGATTATCAATATGTTTTTTCTTGGTACCAATCGCGATAATTCCTAATAATGTATAGGCTTCCGCTAGTTCAATTTGAATATGATATTTTGTTTTTAGTAATTGATAAACCTCATGACCAGTTAAATCGAGTTTATCTAATTCAATTACCAATTTGGTCTTATCATAGTCGTAACATCCCCGTTGTAGAAAATATTTTTTGCCACGTGGAATAAAGCCAGGAATTTTACCAATACGGTCAAAAGCATATTTAGCAAGGGCTACGGTTTTTTCTAGGGCTTCTTCACCATAATTGGCCATGTAATGACGCGCAGTGTCGATACTTGCAAGCAAAATGGTACTTGGTGAAGTTGTATTTAAAATATTCAACGCTTTTTGCACGCTAGTAATATCAACGCGGTCCGTCTTCATTAACAAAATGCTTGATTGCGTAAGCGAGCCTCCTGTTTTGTGCATACTGACACTAGATATATCCGCGCCACATTCCATCGCACTTTTCGGGCCTTTTGAAGAGAAGTAATAGTGAGCACCATGAGCCTCATCGACAATCACAATCATATTGTGTTGATGCGCATAAGTGACAATACGTTCTAAATCCGCAATCGCACCAAAATAAGTGGGGTTGATGACAAAGACGGCTTTGGCACTAGGATAACGGCGAATGGCCTTTTGATAGTCTTCAACTGATGGTTGATTAGCAATTTCTAATTGTCCATCGATTTGAGAGTTAACAAAAATCGGGATTGAACCCGAAAGGACAAGCGCACTTAAAACTGATTTATGAATATTACGCGGAAGGATGATTTTTTCATCAGCATTGACAGTAGCAAGGATAGAAGCAATGATTCCACTACTTGTTCCGTTTATTAATAAGAAAGCATGATCGGCACCAGTTGCGTCCGCCATCAAATCGCACGTCTCTTTAATTACACCAGTGGGGTTAGCAAGATTATCAAGTCCGATTGGCGCATTAATATCTGCCTCGAAAACTTTTTTACCTAAAAAGTCTTTCAATTTGTTAGGCGTATTGCCCATATGATGGCCGGGAACATCAAAAGGAGAGATACCTTCACTGAGATATTTTTTAAGGGCAGTTAGATATGGCGTCTTTTTTTGATTTAATTTATGCATGCTTATTTAGTTTCCTCAATCCGATTTTTATGATTACTATTTATTATATATAAATAAA
>DATESG010000059.1:0-6811 GCA_035270925.1 Bacilli bacterium
CCGACTAATTCCTCATGCATATTGATATAAGTAATATCCATTTCTTTACATAACTTTTTGAGTAATTCATTAGTCAAATTGATCTTTTTGTTAGTTCTCAAACCGGCGATGATTGGTGAGAGCCATATTTTATGGTGCGAAATCGGGTAAAGGGAAATGCTAATGATTTCAACACCAGGAATCGAAGCTTTTAAAATAGAGAAAATCTTTTTAATGTTTGAGACGATTTTTTGTGGTTTAACACCTTTTCCTAAGTCATTAGTGCCGATTTGCACAAATATTTTATGGGGTTGAATCTCAATAATATTATAGATTCTTTTGATCAAGTCAATCGTGGTATCACCGGCAATCCCCCGGTTATAGATACATTTTGAGGGAAAGAAATCTTGCATTGGATAAAAGTCAGTTAAACTATCGCCAAAAAAAACAATCGCACCTTTTTTGGCATGTGTATTAAGAACTTTAAAAGTTTCAAGGCGGTTATTTTTGTTAGTATGGAAAACAAGCAGGTAAAAAGCACCGACGAAAATAAGTGCACCTAAGACCGTAACTAAGATGATTTCTAATGTCGACATTACGAATCCTCAAACTTTCCTTCTTATATTATACATTAAAGTTGTAATTACCTTCTAATTATAAGTTAGACTCCTTTATCAAAATTTAGCCAACAGAAAAGCGCAGTGTTGAAACTGCGCTTCATTTAATAGCTAACGACTATTCTTCGATTTTTAAAGTGCCTAAGCCTAGTAAACGACCTGATGTTCTTTCAAAGAGCATAATGTCGCTTGAGCCGAAACTGACGCTTGTCGCTGTATCAAGTTTGAAGATTTCACTACCGAAAATAACTCCGGTCAATAAGAAGTTTTCAAATCTTGTCCGAACAGTGGTTTCCATCCCAGCTGGCATCGCACTGTAGATTGTTGAAGGAATGCCAACACTATCTTGTTTATCAAGGCGTATACATTCAGGGCGAATGCCAAGAATGAAATCCTCACCGAAGGTAAATAGTTCCTTTTTGTCCGCTAGTTCATAATTAACTAGTGGTATTTTATGCTCGAATAGTTTGTCTTTGTTGGCTTTTTCGACTGAGTATTTAGTTACATTAAGTTTAGCTTCATCTAAAGCAACTTTGACAGTCTTCAGGTCAATTTTTTCTCCAGGCGTGAAGGTGACGTTTACTTTGTCAAATACTTTGAAACTAAAACTTCCATCCTTATTTTGCTTACCAACTGCATCAATGAAGTTGATTGCGGGGTTTCCAACGAAATCTGCGACAAAGACATTGATCGGGCGTTTGTAAACGGTTAAAGGTTCTTGATTTTGTTGTAAAATACCATTTTCAATAAGCGAAATACTTGTTGCTAAAGTCATTGCTTCGTTTTGATCATGGGTCACATAAACAACAGTGGCCCCAGTTTCAATATGGAGACGTTGAAGTTCACTACGCATTTCAAGCCGTAATTTAGCATCAAGGTTAGATAATGGTTCATCCATTAAGAGGACAACCGGTTGCGGCGCTAATGTTCGCGCAATGGCGACACGTTGTTGTTGACCACCGGATAGTTCACTAGGATAGCGATCCATGTAGTCACCGATTTTAACAATGCGAGAGACTCGACGGACTTGAATATCAATTTCTTCTTTTGATAATTTACGAACCTTACGGTGAGGGACCCCACCGATCAGTAACTCATAATTCGTTCCAAGAGTGTAACCTTGAGCTTCAACTTTACTAAGCGCATGCGCACGTTTTTCCTCATATGAGGCTAAAATCGCAGGCAATTTGTCCTTTTCAACGTGAATGTTTAATTTAAAAACTTCCTTGGCACTATATTGTGAAAGGTCGAATTTATCAATTAAGCGAATTTGTGCAACCGCATCATTAATCTTTCCATCTTTATCTTTAGAATCAAAGATTGTTTCAATTAAGAGCGGCCCTTGCTTTAAGGTTGTAATGATTTGATCAAGTGTCCGCACTTCTTCAGCGTGGACATCCATTTCTTCTTTGATGTTTTTAAGTCCAAAGGAAATGTTTTGGTAGACAGTCATATTTGGCCATAAGGCATAGTTTTGGAATAAGAACCCAACTTTACGTTTGTTAGCCGGGATATTAATTCCCTTGGCGCTATCAAAAACGGTGACACCGCCGATGGTAATTTTACCTTCGGTTGGAGTTTCTAGTCCGGCAATCATCCGTAGGGTTGTCGTCTTACCACATCCAGAAGGACCAAGTAAGGTAATAAAAGCATTGTTGTGAATTTTGAGGTTTAAATTATCGACCCCATAATACTGTCCCCAACGTTTGTTAATGTTTTCTAAAATAATTTCTGGCATATACTACCCTCCCATTCCTTTATCTAGGCTTGCACCTGTTACTTTTTCAATTAGTTTATTTGTGACGAGAATAAAGACAATAATAATTAAGTTAATTCCTGATGAGAAGGCGTATAAGCCCATTTCATCAAAGTATTGAAGTTGTGTAGTTGAAATCATATCGAGACTCTTAACTAACATCATAAACAAAGTCATTTCTCTAATCGCGGTAATAAATGGTAGCAAATAGCCACTTAAAATAGCACTCTTTTGAATCGGAATGACAATTCTAAACATCCGTTTGATCCATGGTGTATTTTGAATGTAAGCAGCTTCTTCAATCTCGCCACTAATTTGTAGCATTGCGTTTAATGATGCTCGCGAAGCAAATGGGATATATTTTATAGTCCCAACGATAATCAGAATCGCGTATGTTCCCCACAGACCTATTTGTTTACTAAAGACGAAGTAAGCGGCACCAATCGCAAGTGATGGTAATAGGTAAGGTAAGAAGGCAATATTATTGACCGTTTTTGCAAGTAAAGTTTTTCGTTGTTTACTAACGGCGTAACCAATTAATAACCCAACCGTTCCGGCAATTAAGGCCGAGAAAAACGCAACCCGTAGCGATCCAAAAAATCCATTCCATATCGCTTCGTTATAAAGCATTCCTTTTTGTCCATACATTCCGTCTTCACCGCCTGAAGTCTGCTTTGTCCACCATTTGAGCGTGAATCCGCTATAATCTCCGGGGTTAGGTAAGAAAGTTTCTAGTGCAAATGAGAAGATTGGATATAAACTTGTGAATATTGTCATAATTACTAAGACAGTAGGAATAACAATTCCGGCAATTTTGCCTAAGCGCATCTTGGTTATTTGCCCAGACTTACCGGCAATCGTGGTATACGACTTACGGCTACTTGTCGCTTTTTGGTTGACCATTAAGATTGAAACACCAATCATAATCATTATGATTGATTGGATACTCGCCGAACCTGGTCGTTGAATATTTAAGTCGATATATTTAGTCGACATCGTTGTTAAATTTAAGTAGTGTGGCACAGGATAACTGCCCATTGAACTACTAAATACTAATAGAATTGTCGAAAGAATTGCCGGCATAACCATCGGCATCGTTACGCGAAAGAATGTTTTTAGTTTTGGCGTATTCAAAATAGTGGCGGCTTCTTCTAAGTTAGCATCCATGTTTTTGAAAATTGCACCAATAAGGATATACGCGAAAGGAGCGTAGTGAAGTCCGAGGACAACAATACTAGGGAACATCCCTTTAACCCACCAAAGCGGCATCCTAAGTCCGATCAGCGCGGCAAGAATTCCATCGGAGCCGCCTGCAACCACTTGACTTGTGAATAAATTATTCCAAACTAATGCGAGTGTCCATTGCGGCATGATGTAGGAAAAAATAAATACCGAAGTGATAAATGCTTTCGCTTTCATGTCTGTGCGTGTGACTAAGAAGGCAACAAAGCCTCCATAAACTAATGCAAATAGTGAAGAAAAAACTGAGAGAACCAAAGTGTTCTCCATTGGTTCCCACAAGTTTCTTTTACTAAGTGGCCCGGTAAATAGGTCGACCCAGTTACTAAAAGAAAGACTTCCCGGGGTTAACTGGGAAATAATCGGTTCGGCTGTTCCAACGTGAATCGTAAAAGCGTCGAGTACAATTGTGACAAGAGGGACAATTGTAAAAAACGCTAATATAACCCCAAGCACAATTAAAATTGAGTTTTCAGGTTTGGAAAGATAGGTTACAAGATTATTTCTAAATCTCCGTTGCTTATCTTGTTTACTAAATTCTGTTTTAGTTTCCATGATGTATTACTTTCTAAAGAATAAGAGGAGGATGGGACCTCCCCTTATTCGATTAATTATTAATCTCGATTTAAGCTATTTGCGAATGCTTAGATTAAGCTAATCCAGTCACCAACAGTGTAAGAAACGCTTGATGTATATACTGGATCTTCAATGACTAAGCGACCTTTACCAGCTTCATTTGCTGCCCACCATGTGTAACCACGGTCATTTAAGGCGCTAAATTCTGGTGCGGCGATTGTGCCATTTCCAACTCCATCTTTACTATGGTCTGGAGTAACGGTTGGATCACTTGAGTAACCACCGATATCTTTACCCCATGGGGAGAAACCCTTCATGGTTGTGGTCATATAGTGAATGAAAGCGACTGAAGTCCATGGTAGTGGTGAGGATTTTAAGACTTGGAGGTAATGTTTGTACATGAAACCGCCAACACCTTTATAACCATCGTTATAGGCGGCAACTTCAACGTTTTTCTTGGATGATAGTTCAGTTTCGGCAACACTGCGTAATTTTGAGTAAACTAATAGTCCGCTAGTTCCAACAGCAGTATTCTTAACTAATTCGGTCATCGTTGGGCCATCATCAGTCATCTTGGTATATTGTTGAATCCAAAGTTTAATCCAGGCTAAGGCGTATTTTGCATTAGCGTGGGTAAGTCCGAGGTCAACGGCTTCGCCAGCAGTAACTGCAACGACAGCGTCAATTCTGGCTTTTTCTGGAGCGGTTAAGGCATCATAAGCTTCTTTAATAACATTAGAATAATCTTCTCTTGTCATCATAAGAAGGGCGTTTTTGCCAACTGGTTCGCTTTCAGGGCCCATGAACATTGGTTTTTCACCTTCACGGACGAAGTGCCACATATTGGTAAAGACTTTTGAATCATCTAAATTGTTGTACATGAAGACTTTATTGAGTGATTGAAGGGCAAATGGATGTCCGTTTGTTTCGGCATTTCCGGCCCATTCTTTTGGAATGTAATTTAGAAGGTTGCCAGTATCAAGCATCTTGCTTTGGATTTGACTTCCATCTTGGATAAGTGTCATCGATAAGGTTGGATTTGCACTTCTAATATCATTAGCGATTTGAGCAAAAATTTGGTTATTTTTTGGTTGAGTCCAGTTAATTTTTGCGTTTAAATCTGCCTTGTATTCTGGGAATTCAGCACGAAGTTCCGCATCATCTTCATAAGCTGATGTAACTGTATTGAAAGTCCGACCTTTTAGGAATTGTAGGAAGTATTCTTGTGCTGTTGCACCACGGCTGGAGTTTCCAACTGCGTTCATTTCTTTCCCATTTAATTCTGCGATAGCCTTAGCATAGAGCTCATTACGATCTAAAGTTTGTGCTTCTTCAATGACCGCTTGAACACGCGAAGTCTCTGCTTTTGGTCCACAGCCAACAACTGTTGCAATTGTTAAAGCTAGTAGCCCAAAAGACAAGTAACGTTTTGACGTCATACCCGAGTTCCTCCTTAGGAATATTTTTTTTCGTGGTAGGGTTACCACTGTCTGCTAGGTTTAGTATAAAAGCGCTTTCATAAATTAGCAACAATATTTTACTACTAGTTATGATTGGTTTTTAACAAGTGCTTTAATTATTAAGATTTAAAAGAAAAAAGCACAGTTAATGTGCTTTTATCCCCATTTCTTTTTGCGGCTAATATTTTGACAAGTTTATCTAATTAAAAACTAAGTCGGTAATTTTTAGGTTGGAAGTCTTGATTTAGACTTAAAGTGCACAATTAAATGCTAAGAGTAGTGGCCGGTCCCCAAATATAATTAGTCCTATTCATTTCTGAATTGAATCTAGTGCCATATTCACTCGTATTTAGATATTCTTGGAAAGTGCCATAGTGATCATCTGTATAAACACACACTGGGGCTTGATCATAATTTTCTACATCAAAGCCATATTCCCAACAAACGACACGACCTACGCCCCTATTACTCGAAGAATAAGCTTCATCAAGGGCAATATCAAGTTCATGATACAAAACTTCACCTTTCGTATTCGTATTAAAGGGAACAGTTGTTGCGTATCCATCCTTACGGCTATAAGTAGATATACAGCGTGTCGCGTCACCAAAGATGTTTTTGGCACTCTTATAATTACCCTTTAAAACATAATTGGCGGGCCACGTCTTGAAGGTTGTGTAATAAGCAGCGACTTCAATCGGATCGGTGTAAGATGCTTCCGCAACTAATTCACGGTTGTCATCAACATAAGCTAATGTATAGTAAGTAAATTCTTTTTCTGCCTCAACTGTATAATTATTCCCGTTTTTGCTAACAATCCAAGGAATCGAGATGCTTGCGCCATTGCTGGGAATTCCTTGATAGACCACGGGATTTATTCTAAATAAATTAGAATTAGCAGGCATATAGGTGAAGGCAGCTCCATTATCATTCAAGTTATAAAAAATTTGAATGCTTTCAAGTGTAAGCTCGGACTCACTAGTTTCAAAATTAAAGTAATTAACTTCGTCAAGCAAGAATGTTTTACTAATTGATGTAAGAGAAAGCTCAAGTTCGATGGAGGTCTTCTCAAGCGGGGTTACACCATAACTAAGAATAGGCCTATTTCCAGTCGTTAACGAAGTGTAATAATTGACGGTAATTTTTGTAATCCCATATATAGGACTTAAATTGTAGAATGCTCCAGG
>DATESG010000060.1:0-5795 GCA_035270925.1 Bacilli bacterium
GTCCCGCTTTAGGCGGCACGAGAATTTGGGATTATGCTAGTGAAGAAGAAGCATTGCAAGATTGTATGAGACTCGCACGGGGGATGACTTATAAGGCTTCGGCGGCCGGACTTAATCTCGGGGGTGGCAAGACTGTGTTGATTGGCGACGTCAATCAACTACGCTCCGAGGCTTACTTTCGTTCACTAGGTCGCTATGTTCAAAGTCTTAATGGCCGCTATATTACGGCGGAAGATGTTAACACTTCAACCAAAGATATGAATTATGTCCATATGGAGACTGACTATGTTGTCGGGCTTGAAGGTAAATCAGGTAACCCGTCCCCAATGACGGCTTTAGGAGCATTTTACGGGATTAAAGCCGCGCTTAAATATAAATTTAACGACGATGAAATTGCTAAATATTCCTTCGCGGTTCAAGGCGCCGGGCAAACTGGTTATTACCTTATCAATTATTTACTGGAAGCCGGGGCGAAAAAAATTCTCTTCACCGAACTCAATCCAAAACATATTGAAAGAATGGCGAGTGAACACCCGGAAGTAATCTTTGTCCGTCCTGAAGAAATTTACGCTCAAGAAGTAGATGTATTTGTTCCTTGTGCCTTAGGTGGCATCTTAAATGATGGGACGATTGCTTTAATCAAAGCCCCAATCATCGCCGGAACCGCCAATAATGTCCTGCTTGACGAACAACGTCATGGCGACATGATTAAAGAGCGGGGAATATTATATGCCCCTGACTTTGTCATTAACGCCGGGGGTGTCATTAGTGTTTATCATGAACTCCAAGGTTATGTGAAAGAGCGCGTGATTAGTGATGTCAAACTAATTTATGATCGCCTCCTAGAAATATTTAAGATTGCCGCAACTGAAAACATTAACACCCAAATTGCTGCCAAAGTCTTTGCGAAAAAGCGCATCGAGACGGTCGGGCGCATTCGTCAAAATTATATTAAAAGGGCGGGCCATTAGTTTTGAAAAAAACATATACGCTGACTTTTAATGATGTGGCCTGTAAAGGTTGTGGGCTTTGTGTGTCTTTTTGTCCGGTTAAAATCTTAAAACTTAATCCAATTCGTATTAATGAAAATGGTTATGCACTGATTGATGTATCTAATATTGATAAGTGTATAGGTTGTACGTTTTGTGCAATGATGTGTCCTGATTCCGTCATCAAGGTCGAAGAACATCATGGCTAAACAATTATTAAAAGGCAATCACGCGATTGCGCTTGCCGCGCTTGAAGCGGGTGTGGATGCTTTTTTTGGCTACCCAATCACGCCCCAAAATGAAATCCCTGAATATTTAAGTGAAATCTTACCGGCGAATGGCAAAGTATTTTTGCAAGCTGAATCGGAAGTGGCCGCGATTAACATGGTCTATGGTGCGGCGGGGGCAGGTAAACGCGTAATGACTTCATCTTCCAGTGTCGGGATTGCCCTTAAACAAGAAGGGATTAGCTATCTTGCCGGGGCGGAACTACCATGTCTTATTGTCTCAGTGATGCGCGGAGGGCCTGGCTTAGGCGGGATTCAACCGTCACAACAAGATTACTTTCAAGCAACTAGAGGTGGGGGAAATGGCGATTACCGTGTGATCGTCCTCGCACCAGAATCTATTCAAGAAACAATTGATTATATTAAGATTGGCTTTGATCTAGCGGATATATATGCTAATCCCGTAATGATTTTGATTGATGGTCTAATTGGGCAAATGATGGAATCGGTCGAACTCGGTCGGCCTGTTCCGCCAAGACAACTGCCAGCCAAAGACTTTGCGACCATTGGCACGGCCTATCACACGGGCCGAAGAATTGTCAACAGTTTATATTTAGATCCGCTTAGTCTTGAGCAACATAATATCAAGATGAAAGCCAAGTATGATTTAGTTGTTAAAAACGAAGTACGTTATGAAATGATTAATATGGATAATCCTGATTATGTCATCGTTGCCTATGGCTCTTCCGCGCGTATTTGTCGGAGTGCGATTGAAAGCCTCAAACAAGTCGGCATTAAGGTCGGAATGCTAAGGCCAATCTCGCTTTGGCCATTTCCTAAAGCGGCGTTTAAAGAGCTACCGGCGTCAACGAAAGGACTCTTAGTCGTAGAAATGAGTCAAGGGCAAATGATTGATGATGTTGAGATTGCCAATAAGGGTCGCTTACCGATTGCTTTTTATGGCCGCTCGGGCGGAGTTGTCATTGATCCCAGTGAAGTTCATGAAGCAATTCTTAACTTCGAAAAGTTGGTCCGCCATGATTAAATATCAAAAGACCAGTGGTCTTACTGAAAAAAATACGCACTACTGTCCAGGCTGTACGCATGGGCTTCTTCATAAACTCGTCGCCGAAGTACTCGAAGAGTTAAAGATTCTCCCAAATACAGTCGGAGTCGCGAGTGTAGGTTGCAGTGTCTACGCATATGACTACTTTAACTGTGATATGCAACAAGCCGCCCATGGTCGTGCTTGTGCAGTGGCAACGGGAATAAAACGCGTTTTACCTGACCGCGTTGTTTTTACTTATCAGGGGGACGGAGATCTGGCCTCAATTGGGATTGGTGAAACAATTCACGCCGCCAACCGGGGGGAAAACATTACGGTGATTTTTGCTAATAATGCAATATACGGAATGACAGGGGGACAAATGGCTCCAACTTCACTCAAAGGGCAAATTACGACAACTTCAAGTTTAGGAAGAGACCCCTTAACACAAGGTTATCCGATAAAGGTTAGCGAAATGCTTGCCCAACTTAATGGACCCTCCTATATTGAACGTGTCAGTCTCACAACCCCGCTCAACGTCAAAAAAGCCAAAGCTTCGATTAAAAAGGCCTTCACCTATCAACTTGAAGGACGGGGTTTTAGCATGATTGAGGTGTTATCAAGTTGTCCGGTTAACTGGGGGATGAGCCCACAAGAATCACTTATGTGGATTGATAAAGAAATGACCAAAGTGTTCCCACTTGGCGTCTTTAAGGATGTCAAAGATGAATAGAACGATTAAAATTGCCGGCTTTGGTGGTCAAGGCGTCATGCTTTTTGGCCAAATCATTGCCTACGCCGCGACGCTTAAAAATCTTAATAGTACATGGGTGCCAACCTATGGTCCCGAAACT
The DNA here is from genome assembly GCA_035270925.1 of Bacilli bacterium. Lineage (GTDB taxonomy): Bacteria > Bacillota_I > Bacilli_A > RFN20 > CAG-826 > DATESG01. The sequence continues at coordinate 3,116 of DATESG010000060.1, forward strand.
AGAGGGGGAACTGCGAACTGCATGGTTTCTATTTCTAATGGACCAATTTATTCACCCGTCTTTAATCAGTGTGATGATCTGATTGTCTTTAATGCTCCTAGTTACAATAAGTTTAGCGCCATGATCCGAAGTGGGGGCACTATCTACTACAATTCCGCGCTCATTAAGGAGTTGGCTCCTGTTGATGAACGACAAATTGGAGTCGATTGTAATGGAGTGGCAACGAGTCTAGCTAATGTCAAAGTCTTAAATATTGTCATGCTCGGTCGTTACATGAAAGATTTAAATTTATTTGGCGAAGCGGAGTTAGAATTGGCGCTTCTTCATTTCTTTGGGCAAGAAAAGTGCAGCCTGATTCCGCTTAACCTTGAGGCTTTTAGGCTTGGTTTAAAACAAGATTAGATTTAAAGGCTAACCACTTGGTTAGTCTTTTTTATTAGAGTTAAGGCCTAACTTGTATTAAACTAAATTTAGTAATGGAGGTAAAGTGATGAATAGAATCTCTAAATCAACTTTTTTAAAGTATCTCCGCTGTCCAAGAGCAGCGTATTTTGAAAGTTTGACCAGTGGCTTAGTTCGTGATTATCACAACAGTCTTGCTAACGCTACTAGTGAAGAACAGGCGCGCTTACTTAAGGCGCAGTTTGATGAAAAACTACGGGAATTTTTAATTGAAAAATATCAACAAGACGACGAGGATGATGAGGATGAAGAGTTTGTCTTGCCTGATCTTTTAAAAGAAGATAAAATGCTCGCACTTATGAATGAAACCTACTTTAGTATTGAAGAATTAGCGGCAAAACGTGCCCATAATCTATATGGGGGTCAAGTTATCGCTGGTCAACGTGAAGGTGAACATATCTATGGTCAAAAGCTGATAAACCTCTTTGAAGATGGTTTTAACTTCTTTACGTTTGTTGATACTCTACAAATTGATGAGCGCCTCATTAGGCTAATTGAAACTAAGGCCACGACTTCCAGAAAGTTTCTTAAGCTTGCTTATAAGCATGATAAAGAAGAACAAGCTTTTTTTGTGATGACGCCCGAAGGTAATCTTGTCCTCAGAGAAGAAATCGCTGGACTCGAGTTACATCCTGGTTACTTTAAAAAACGCGAACACCTCTTTAACCGTAATGGCGATCATGGCCGTTACGTCTATGACTTAGCGTGGCAACGTTATGTATATGAGATGGGCAGTCAACAGCCGGATAAAGCAGTTAAGTACTACCTCGCCGTCTTAAATGCTGATTATATTTATGATGGTCGCGTTGATGAAGCAGGTCAACCACTCTATGATGAAAATCAAATTATCACCCTCATTGATCTAAGCAAAATCACCGAAGAATATATGCCGCTTATTGCCAAGGACTTTGCCCTTGTCAAGGAACGGGTTCTTCACCCTAATGGGGAGGTTGTTAATTTAGGTAAAGACAAATGTTTATATGGTAAAAACTATCGCGAGTGTCCGTGGTTAGGTAAATGTAAAGGCGACTTAGCCATCCCTGCAAAGAACTCGATTTTTATGTATCTTAATGGCCATCATGGCTTTAAAAATAGCGAGACCGATCAAAAATATAGTGTTGATGAATTATTAGAAATGGGCATTATTAACGCGCTTGCGATTAATTATAACTGGCTTAGTAAAACGCAAAAGGTCCAGTACAAGGTCTTAGAAAGTGGCGAGACTTATATTGATAAAGACTTTATTAAAGCCAAACTCAAAAATTTAAAGTATCCGCTTTATCATCTTGATTTTGAAACAATGAACTATCCGCTCCCCCGTTTTAAAGGTGAACGCCCATATCAACAATCAGTCTTTCAATTCTCGCTCCACCTAGAAACTAAACCGGGTGAAGTGGATAAAGAGGTTGATCAAGTGGCTTATCTCGCAAGTGGGAGTAAAGATGAACGAGAAGCGCTAGTTAAAGCGCTGATTAAGGCCATTCCTGATAATCATCAAGGTCAAGTTGTCACCTACAATCAAGGTTTTGAAAAGGGGCGCCTCAAAGAGCTGGCCCAGATGTTCCCCCGTTACGCCAAGGCGCTTAATGCAATAATTGAGCGAACAATTGATCTGATGCACTTTTTTAAACCAAACGAAGAGATACGTAAGGCATACTTTGGCAAGGGGAGTGATAAACCAAACATTACTTACTACCATATTGATCTTCAAAGGTCATATTCGATTAAGAAAGTCTTACCTATTTTTGTGCCACAACTCGACTATGCAAATTTAGCAGAGGTTCATAACGGGATTGATGCCCAGCTCGCTTATTTAAAACTACCTTCACTCAGTAAAGAAGAATTTGCGACAACCTACGCCAATATGCTTGAATACTGTAAACAAGATACATGGGCGATGGTCGAGATTTTAAAAGCGCTGCGGACGATGCTTTAAAAAGTTATCGCGATACTTTTAGGCTCGTAAAAAAAGTGCGTTTCTTTTTTGTCGTTTGATTATTAAAGACTGACAGTTTGGCTTAACCAAGACAAATGCTCAGTCATGGAGAATAACCAGCAGTTATAATCTCTAGGAAGTGAGCACTCTACTTATATAATTGTATTTTTAACTATTATAGTGACTTAACATCTTTAAGAAGCCATAATATTTCTAACTAAAAACAATCATTAATTTATGTTTGCCGGTGATAATATCGACAAGCTGTTTTATTGGAAGAGC
>DATESG010000061.1:0-7719 GCA_035270925.1 Bacilli bacterium
AATTGTTTCCTCCTAAAATCTCGGTGTTTTTGTAAGGTTTGTAGTCTAATTTTAGTATCTTCATTTTTAATGTTTAGGTATGAAATCTCAACAAAGATTATAAAGTTAAAATGCTAATGCGCAATAAAGACGGATAAAACACAAATGTTATTGAGCAAAAAAGACATTGTGGTCCCATAATTTATCAGGTATTACATCAATTTTTCTACTTAAAAAGTAGATAATTACTGGAGAACTTGGTACAAAAAAACTCTCATATCATGAGAGTTATTAAGCCGATGGAGCAGGTGACGGGAATCGAACCCGCATATCTACCTTGGCAAGGTAGTGTTCTACCACTGAACTACACCTGCAGTTGCATGAATAAATATAACAAACAAATCAAAATAATGCAATATTATTTACGCAAGTTTGTGAAAATTGTTCTAATTTTATGATATATTATTATGCGAGGTGATTATATGAGTTACGAACAACTAGCGGACCTAATTTTTCCAGAAATTACAACCACCATTTCTGATTTAGAAATACGTTTTCCCCAAAGAAACTTAAACGATGGCGCTGAAGTATTACGCTTCGCTCCGTCACCAACGGGCTTTCTCCATACTGGCTCACTTTTTACGGCCTTCCTTGGTCAAAAAGTTGCCCGACAAACGGGAGGAGTTTTCTTTGTTAGACTTGAAGACACCGATCAAAAACGTGAAATTAGTGGAACTGGCGTTGAGTTATTATCCCAACTAGCAAAGTTTGGTGTTTTTCCTCATGAAGGATACCTAGGTGACCACGAATCTGGTAACTATGGACCTTATGCCCAAAGTAAACGGGCCAATATATATAAAACCGTCATCAAACAAATGATTAACGATAATATTGCTTATCCTTGTTTTTGTAGTACTGATAAACTCCAACAAATGCGCGCGGTCCAAGAGGCTAATAAAGAAGTAACAGGCTATTACGGCCATTACGCAACTTGTAGCCACCTAAGCGCTGCTGAAATGATCGAGAAGATTAATAATGGTGAACCATATGTCATTCGCTTTAGAAGTCACGGCAATCATAACAAGATGGTGAAAGTTGTTGACTTAGTTCGCGGCGAACTCGAACTTAGTGAAAACGACCAACACATTGTCATTCTAAAGAGTGATGGTCTGCCTACTTATCATTTCGCCCACGTCGTTGACGATCACTTTATGCACACAACAATTGTAAGCCGCGGTGAAGAATGGATTAGTAGTCTCCCCCTTCACGTGCAAATGTTTGCCGCGCTTAATTGGGTCAGCCCAAAATATGCTCATTTACCAGTCATTAACAAACTAGAAAATGGTAACAAGCGTAAATTAAGCAAAAGAAAAGATCCCGAAGCTGCCGTCAGCTATTTCCTTGATTTGGGTTATGCACCTGAAGCGGTATTAACTTATTTACTCAGTATTGCTAACTCTAATTTTGAAGAATGGTGGACAACTAATAAGTCTTCAAGTCTTGATGACTTCGACTTTAGCTTTGCTAAAATGTCGCTTGATGGCGCACTGTTTGATCTTGAAAAGGTTAATTTCTTTGCCCGTGAATTCTTTGCAACCCTAACAGCAACGCAAATGGCAGAACGTGTTGTTGATTTCCTTGAACTTAGCGACAAAAATCAACCTGTTCTTAAACTTATTAAAGCGGACACACCTAAATTTATCGAAATTATGAATATTGAACGAGAAAAGGAAAATCCCCGCAAGGACTATATGTATCTAGAACAAGTATGGCCGTCAATTTCCTTCTTTTATGAATCTTACTATTTGGAGCTGTTTAAACAAAACCTCAATGACACATTTAATGAGTCGGTTGATAGAGTTACACTTAGCAATGTCCTTAATGATTTAAAAACATTAATGGTCTATGCCGCCACCAATGAAGAATGGTTTGAGAGTATTAAAGTCATTGCCAGTAAGAATGACTTTGCGCTCTCGAAGAAAGAAATCAAACAAAACCCAGACAAATTCAAGGGGACCGTTGCTGATGTTGCGGAAATTCTTCGTATTAGTTTAACTGGTTCAAAGAAGAGCCCTAACCTTCATGACGTAATTAAAATCCTTAAAAAGGCAGAAGTTGATCAACGAATTAACTTTATTATTGCAAACTTCATCCGCTAGCGTATTATTATACTAGCTGGTCCGTTGGAGAAGCGGTTAACTCATATCCCTCTCAAGGATACATTCGTGGGTTCGAATCCCATACGGACTACCAAAACTAAACAAATTAGCTTATTCATCGATCATGGATAAGCTTTTTTTGTTGATTGTTAATGTAAAAGAATACTAATTCATCCGAAGTTTTACTAAAAGTCTAAATATCCAGCCTAAAAGCAAAAATATAGTGCAAAAATGGGTTAATTCTTGAATTGTCTACTTCTTAATGCGTATAATATAATTATCGAAGGGAGATTTATTTATGCTTATTAAAAAGATTACATCTGTTTTAACGTCAGTATTTGTCATGTTAACAATTCTATTTTTCATCCTCACTCACATTTTAGTTGGGGAAGGATTAATTTTACCTGCTGCTGGTCTATTGATTGCGGGCTCACTTAGTTATCTAATAACGCCAGTTATGGATGTTGGCTATCTTGTCGTCGCGGCAATTTTACTTGTTAGTGTGATTGTTGCAATCGTCTGGTTAGTAAAACTTATTAGAGTTAAAGCTAAATTTCTGGAGTTCTTCCAACCATTTATTTTCTTATTTTCGATTGTTCTCACATTAGTTGTTGTGGGTAAACGCGATGCACTCCAAACCTTGTATGCGGCTGAAGCGACAAGATTAACTGTCTTCTATCTTGTGGGTGCAAGTTTATTTATCATGGCTTATGGTTTACACTTGATGGTTTTTGGCCTCGTTAGAGTTAATGGATTAAGCGTAGATGCTAAAGCAGAAGCCAAAGAGCTCAATACATTGAGCGAAGAAGAAATTCGCGAGATTGTCAAAGATGAACTGAGCCATATTCAACCGGTAATTGTCAAAGAAACGGTGATTAAGGAAGAAGTGGTTCCAGCCGAAGAAGTCGTTGAAGAAACCGAAGAAGCTGAAGAAGCTGAAGAAGTCGAGGAGGTTGCAGAAGAACTTGTTGAAGAAGAGGTTGCACCAATTGAAGAAGTTGTTGAACAACCAGTGCTCGTTGCAACCGAGGGCGAGGAAGTCGAAAAAGTTGACTTCGAGCGTTTAACCTTTGAAGAAAGAATCGCCAATTTTGATGAAGATTCATTAGAAAAATATGTTGAATTAAAAGAATATATGTTGTCCTATGGTGTTAAATCCCGGATATCAAGTTCAGGCGATTCATTCAGGGCAAACCGGAAAATGTTCTTCAAAATCACCAACTCAGGCAATTCGGGCTTTAAAGTATATTTCAAACTTGATCTTGCCAGTTATGCAAACACAACCTTCCCACTTAAGGATGCAAGTGGTATTAAAATGTATGAGGAGGTTCCAGCCTTCATGTATATGAAGAGCGATCTCTCCCTCAAACGTTGTAAAGAACTCGTTGATGATGTGATGCTTGCTAACGGTTTTGTCAGAAAAGATTAAAAGTTAATTATCAAAATTAGGCCCATGTTATTGGGCCTTTTCTTTTTGAGCGGGCGCCAGTAATTGTAATCATATTTACATTTTTGCTTAAAATTGTTATGATTACCTAGTCATCTAGACAAAAAGGGAGTGTGGTTGGCATCTATGCCTGACGAGCCTATAACGCGAATTATATTAGTAATTATCTTAATATTACTTGGCGCCTTTTTTGGCTCGAGTGAAACGGCTTTTACCAACGCTGATCGCATTCGACTTAAAGTCAAAGCAGATAATAATAATAGAAGTGCCAAGTTAGCACTTTGGATAACAAGAAATATTGACAATACGATTGTCACTCTTTTAGTTTTAAATGCTCTTTTACAAACGATTATGTCGACGCTTGCAACTATTTATTTTGTTAGTCTCCTCGGTGAGAGCGGCTCTTTTGTCGCCACGATTGCTGTGGCAGCAGTTATTTTTATTCTCTGTGATTCAATTCCTAAAACAATCGCGCACGCAATCCCGGAAACGATGGCAATGATTAATGCTTACTTTGCCTCTGTTCTTGTCGTGCTCTTATATCCGATTACGATTATTTTCTATGGCTTCTATTTGTTGCTTAAGAAAGTGTTTAGATTCAAAGAAGACACACAAATAACCGAACAAGACTTTTCTAATGTGATTGAATCGGCAGAAGAAAAAGGTCAAATCGATGCTGATGCGAGTGATATCATTCTCTCCTCACTTGAATTTGGTGACACGATTGTGAGAGATGTGCTTACACAGCGGCAAAACATTATCGCCCTCGATATTAATCAATTAACAACGAAGAAGCTTAATGAATTTTTGTTAAAGTCAGCCTATTCGCGTATTCCTATATATAAAGGCACAATTGATAACATCATTGGTGTCATTGTGGTCAGGGAGTATATTAAAGCTTACGTAAAAAATCAAAAATTGAATATAAAACGGGTTTTAAATAAACCATATTTTGTTAGTTCGAAGGCCAACCTCGACGAGATTATCGAAGGTTTTAGAGTTAATACGACACATGTTGCTTTCGTAAGAGATAACAAAAACACCTTACTCGGGATGGTGACAATGGAAGACGTCTTAGAAGAGTTAGTCGGACAAATTGCGGAGCCTATTATCCGTCTTAAGAAAGTGGAGAGCTCGTTATGAATCCCGCACTAACAATAACCGGCTTGGTGCTTTTACTTGCGCTTTCATTCTTTTTTAGTGGCGTGGAAAACGTTTATTTGACCGTTAATAAACTCCGCCTTGAAAAAGATATCAAGGCTGGAAAGCCTATGAGTAAGCATGTTTATAAGATGGCAACAAACTTTAACAATACAATTTCGACACTACTATTAGGTAATGCGCTTGTTAACCCGGCAATTGTTACGCTTGGAACAATATTTGCGCTAGACCTTGCCAAGGATTCAGGTTGGAGTGAAACCCAAATAACGACCATTAGTGTGGTTGTAATCTTTCTTGTTGTCTTAGTTTTTTGTGAAATCATTCCAAAAACAATTAGCTTAAAGTTTAACTATCGCTTAAGTTATTTCTATATTTACTTGATGCTCTTTTTCAAATACTTATTTTTGCCAATAAATTTTTTAATGGATAAGTTTTTAAAACTGATGATGAAATTCTTTAGCCTTCTGGCCCGTCCTAAGAGTGAGATTCAAAGTCGTCAACAATATAGCGAAGATGAATTAACGGAGATGGTTAACGAGATTGAAGAAAGTGGCGCAATCGATGAAAAGACAAGTGAATTATTGAAATCGGCGATTGATTTTACTGACACCGAGGCTTATGAAGTAATGACACCACGCGTTGATGTCTTTGCCTACGATATTGATGATGATATTACAGAGTTAATGAAAGAAAGCGATATTTTCAAATATTCGAGAGTTCCGGTTTACGAAGATACGATTGATAATATTATCGGAATATTGCCCACTAAATTATTATTACGCTTAATTTTGAGCAAGCAGAAAGTTAAAGTTAAAGAGTTGATGCAACCAGCGCTATTTGTCCATCACACCAAACAAATCTCAACCCTCTTAAAAGAGTTTAAGGCAACTAAAAACCATATTGCAGTTGTAATTGATGAGTATGGTGGGACTGAAGGTATCATTACGATGGAAGATATTATTGAAGAAATTATTGGAGAAATCTGGGATGAGAGCGATGACATCAATGAACCATATGTCGAATTAGCACTCGGACACTTTATCGTTGATGGGGGCTTAAATCTTGATGACTTTTTTGAACTGTTAGATATTGATGAAGATGATGAAACTGATTATGACACAGTCGGTGGTTGGTGTTTAGATAAACTTGACCGTTTTGCGCGCATCGGTGACACATTCGAATATCAAGGGTATCAAATCCTTATCACTAAAGTTGATGAGTTTACCGTTGAAAAAATTGAAGTCAAAAAACTTATAGTTGAACAATAAAAAATACCAATCAACACGATTGGTATTTTACATTAAGCTCAGTTTGGCAGCGTATTTTTCGTAAACTTCGACGGCACATTTTTTGATAGTTTGTTTCTCACTATCAATAATGAAATCGCAATTATTCATTGTTTCATCATTAAACTTGCTGTCATCGGTTGCAATACGCTTGATTGCATCCTCAATTTTATCGCCACGCTTGATCATTCTAATTCTTCGTGTTTCCTTAGTCGCATTCATGAAGAAAGCGATAATCCGCGTGTCTTTTAATTTGAGAAAACTCTTTAGCCCGTTAGGGTCGACGATCAATACCTTATTATCTTCAACTTCCTTCCGGCTTGTTCCATAAAAATTATCATTGTATTCAGTTGTTTCCACAAAGAAGTTGTGTTTTTTGAGACTGATAAATTCTTCACGGCTGACAAAATAATAATCAACGCCATCAATTTCGTTTTCGCGCATTGGCCGGGTTGTATGAGTAATGACTTTACGCATTTGAAAAGTTTTAGCCAACACTTTGGCTACTTCTGTTTTTCCACTGGCACTAGCTCCGACAAGTATTATCATGTTTTGTAACTCCGATTTCCTAATTATATCGTAGATCAATTGTAATATCACTAGCAAATATGTAATGTTTAATTTTTTCCTTTGCTCTCCTATTTATAAGAGTATGAAATACATAAAATTAATCAATTTTGTCATTATTCCGCCCTTACTTTTAAGCTTCTCGCTAAATATCCAAGAGCCAGATCGATTAAGGCTTGCCGACTTTACTCTTACACCAATCAATTATAAAGTCGACAACTCGCTAAATTTTGTTTTTTTGACAACACAAGCCGCCAAGCTAAGCGCCAGTGCACGGCTATTATTAACGAACCGGACGTTTCTCAATCGCGAACTTGATAGAAAACAGTTTTCGGTTATGTCGGGCAAAAATTATCTCGCTAATTTTTACGTTCCAGCGAATTATCTAAGCAGTGGTAGTAACTTGTTCACATTAGAATATACCTTCTTAACATATACGAAAACAATTCAGTTTCGTTTAGGTGCCCATAGTGGGGACACCTTGCTGCTCCCCGCCCCCTCCTTGTTACGAGACATGTATTTAGGGGTTACGTATAAAGACAACGCTTTGACCTATCAACATTATATGTTTAATTATTCGACGTTATTTAAAGAACAAATGCTTATTCATGATTTATTACTAGATCCTGGTTTATTTACATCACCCTTTGCGCCGAGTTCACTCGCTAGTGCCGATGATGTAAAACTTGTTTTTGTTAATAAGCGATTACTATTTCCTCGCCTTGCTAAAACTAATGATGGTCAACCATTTTTATCACTAAAACTGGATTATATAGATGACAATATTATATTTAAATTAGCTGGACCAATTTACGTTGATGATGAAACCCATATTATCTCACCAAACAAAGAAGTTGGTTTTAGGCTGACTGAGCATATATATTTGCCTAAAAACAAAATAAGCGATTTAGAATATGGCCACTATGAACTAAGAATTAGTGGGTTTACAAATTTGAAATTTGAAGTGATATATACTTTTCATCTTTCATTTTTAAAACAATATTTGGCGGATGATGGTCAATACCAAATTAATTATGGGTGGAATTAATGAAATTCTTTTTTATTGGTCCTTTAATTTTTATTGCATCACTATGTGTTTTTACTTTCTCGTATAACTTAA
>DATESG010000062.1:0-11060 GCA_035270925.1 Bacilli bacterium
TTCACAAACTTTTTAAAACTCGCAAAATCTTCCTCACAACTTATCGGGGTTATATATGCGATAAATCGCGACTTCTCGACAATCAATTCATGTTTGGCCTTATCTATAATAACAAAATTTAACATATACAAAGTTTAACACTATAAATAGTATTTCTAAATACATTAATCGTATTAAAATTTTACATATTTGTTATAATCAAAACATGAATATTAATGACCCAAAACAACCTTACGAAGTTTATGATGAAATTCCATCAAATAACACACCCACTAATGGGGAAGAATTGTTTGATGAAAACTATGATAAAACTCCTAATCCCAAAACACCACTGTGGCAGGATTTTGTTTTAATTATCTTAGCTTTTGCCGGACTGGATTTAGTTGTTATCACGATGACAACGATCATATCCACCGTCATGGCCGCCCAAGGTCATGGTCAATTAGCGATTGATGGTTATCTTAGTAGTTACAATTTCCTCAGCATTGCAAATTTCACCCGCTATGGTTTAATATTTTTAATCATGGTTGGCGTACTTTACCTGAGCAAAACACTACTACCTATTGTCAAAAGTTTTAAAAAGTTTCGAACTTACTTATATGGAATCGGTTATGGATTTATCGTTATCCTTATTAGCATTGTCTACAACAATATAATTGGCATGATTGTCCCTGATTATGGTAGCAATGAAAATCAAAATGCGGTTGAAAGTGTCATTAAACTCTACCCTCTTTTGTCGGTTATTTGGATTCCTTTTTTAGGACCAATTGTTGAAGAATTAGGATATAGACTTGGGCTTTTCAATACATTAAAGAAAATCAATCGTCCAATTGCCTATATTGTAACCTCACTTATTTTTGGACTTATTCACTTTAACCTTCCTGTTTCCGGTGATACTGATTATTGGGCTAAATTTGGGATTGAAATTCTCAATTTACCTGGTTACATTATTAGCGGCTTAGCGTTTAACTATATTTATGATAAAGAAAATATCGCTACTTCGACTGTTGCCCACATTACAAATAATCTTGTTTCCTACATTGTCACGATTATAGCGATGAGTGCCTAATGAACAAGCCGCGTTTTTCACTTAATTCTAGTCATTTAAAAATTCTCGCCATGATCATCATTCTCATCGATCATTTAGGATTGTTTTTTGTCTCCCCTTATGGAAACACTGAAAGTCTCTATTTTATTATGCGCGGAATTGGCCGTTTAGGCTTCCCACTTTATGCTTTCTTTATTGTTGAGGGTGTTATCTATACTCGTAACATCAAAAGTTATCTCTTAAAGTTGCTGGGTTTAACGCTACTAATCACTGGCGTTCAGGCAATATTACTATATACGCCCTTAAATCAGTTATATACTCTAGATGCGGCTTTTAACATCTTCTTGACGCTCTTCACCGGGGCCGCGACTGTTGCATATTTTCACCTCAAGAAATACCGACATGTGTACTTACTTATTCCGCTTGTATTAATGATGACTACTAACGTATTGGCAATCTTTATTAAGGGAGATTGGCAAATGGTTTTCGTTAATGAATACGGAATTTATGGAATCATCACCATCCTTGGCTTCTATTTGGCGCGTCGTTTAACTCCGACTGTTCAAGCTAATCTCATTAGCAACAACCAAGTTTCACGGCCAAGTTTAACAAGTGCAGAGTACACCCAAAAAACAAATAATTATCTAAGTTGCATATCGCTTTTATTCATCAATTTAGTTTGGTATATTCTAAGCATTACTAGCGAGCTTGTACCATTTGATGGTTTCCAATCCTATGCATTATTTACAGGTATATTACTTCTAATGTATAATGGAAAAAGGGGATACCAACCAATTTGGTTCAGATGGGTATACTACTTGTATTACCCACTACATCTGGGGCTACTTGCAGTAATTAGTATCTTAATTTCTTAAATGGAGGAAAAACAATGATTAGTTATTTAGAAAAAGAAGAACAATTTGATGAGATTATAAGCAAAGGTACAGTCTTAGTCGACTTTTATGCTGACTGGTGTGGACCTTGCCGTATGTTAGGGCCTGTCATTGAAGAAGTTAGTAAAGAAGTTGAAGATCTAACTGTCTTAAAAGTTAATGTTGACGATATGGGCCGTCTTGCCGGACGCTTCAGTATTCGTTCAATCCCAACTGTTATGCTCTTCAAAAATGGCAACCCCGTTGCAACTCGTGTTGGCTTCGTGCCAAAACCTGCGCTTCTTGCATTCGTCAAACAATAAAAAATTAGCACCGTGAGGTGCTATTTTTTATGCTTACTGATAAACGTTTCTTTGTTAATTATATATTTACGTTCAGGAAAATTCTTATCCAGTTCTTTGGCAAAGTATGTATCATCAGAATGGTATGTAAAACCAACTTTTTCAATGACACGTCTTGATTGATCATTTTGCGTAAAGTGGGCGCAGGCAATCACGTCATAGTCACAGCCCATAAATAAATACTCGAGCAAAGCGTTCACAGCTTCAGGCATTAAGCCTCGCCCCCAATAGTCCTTCGCTAACACATAGCCAATCTCGGCTATTTTTTTATTGGCGAATTCTTGATCATCGTTAAATTGAGCAGCGTGTAGGCCCAGTGAGCCAATTACCTTATCGCTTTTTTTATCAACGAGGGCGAGAACATTTCCCGCATTAATAAACATGCTTAAAATTATTTTTGTTTTGTTAATGCTTTGATGGTGAGCCCAACCTGCCATCTCTCCAAGACCAGGCGTGGAAGCATATTCATAAAAATCAATAAGATCTTCCGATACAAAAGGTCGAATCCGAAGATTTTTAGTTTCTAACCGTAAAGTTGGTGCAAATTTCATGTGTTATTTTTGCGCTTATAGCGTAAATTGTCAACGAAATAAAAAAATACGATGCATAACATCGTAATATTTTTTAATGGAGCAGGTGACGGGAATCGAACCCGCGTGGTCAGCTTGGAAGGCTGAAGTTCTACCATTGAACTACACCTGCGAATGGCGGACCAGAAGGGGATCGAACCCTCGATCTTCTCCGTGACAGGGAGACATGTTAACCGCTACACCACTGATCCGGTTGAGACTTATTTTAACAATATAAGCACTAAACTTCAATAGTAATAAGTTAATAATTTTGAAAATTTGCATCAAGGTCATTTAATGCGTGAAAATGTCGGTAAAAAAGCATAAAATAGGATATATACATGGGTTTAATTTATAATAAGACCAAGAGGAGAATTATATGAAAATAAGATTAATCGGATTAGGAAAAATGGGGCTTAACATTGCCCTTAACTTAAAAGACCATGGTCATGAAGTACTCGCCTACGCCCCTAGTGAAAAAACTAGAGTCGCGTCAAGGGGTGAAGAAATTAATGTTGTTGATGATATTAAGACCCTGATGAAGAGGGAAAAAGGTGAACGTGTTGTCGTTTGGTTATTAGTACCAAATGGCGTTGTTGACAGCGTTATCGCCGAAGTTCTACCATTTTTAAACAAACAAGATATTATTATTGATGCGGGGAACTCAAACTTTAACACGAGCATTACTCGTTACAACTACCTTAAAGGGCTAGACATTGACTTTATCGATCTTGGCACTTCAGGCGGAATGAGTGGGGCGAGAAATGGCGCCTGCTTAATGGCCGGTGGCGAACTGGAAGTTATCAAATTTGTCGAACAAGCTTTTATTGATGTCGCCGTCAAAGATGGTTACGCTCATGTCGGGCGTCCAGGTAGTGGCCATTTCGTAAAGATGGTCCATAACGGGATTGAATACGGAATGATGCAGGCCATCGGTGAAGGTTTTGATTTTATGGAGCACAGTGACTTTGACGTCGATTTTCATCAAGTCGCCCGTTTATGGAATCATGGTTCAATCATTGAATCATCACTAATTGGCAACATTGAGTCCGCTTTTAGTAAGGATCCAAACCTAGATCAAATTAGCGGCATCATTGATGATAGTGGCGAAGGTAAATGGATGATTGAAGAGGCACTTAACAATAAAATAGCAATTCCCGTGATTACACAAGCACTTTTTGCACGCTTTAAATCAAAAGATGAAGATAAATTCGGCGAAAAGGTCGTCGCAAGTATGCGGAAGGAATTCGGTGGACATGCCATATACAAGAAAAAATAAACATTTTCTTATCACTATTTTTGGGGCGACCGGTGATTTAACTGCGCGTAAGTTATTACCGGCACTTTGCAATCTTTATAGCGAAGACTTCCTTCCAGAACATAGTAAAGTCATTGCCTTAGGCCGGCGTGATTTTGATACCGAAAGTTATATAGACTTTGTGAAAAGTAAAAATAGCAAGGTTGGAAATCTTGATTTGCTTAAGGACTTTGTCCTTTACAAAAACATTAATATTCTTGATGATGGAGCCTATTTAGATTTAGGCAGACTCCTTGATGAGATGAGTACAGAAAAAACGACGCGCCTCTTCTATTTAGCGGTTGCGCCTGATTTATTTATTCCAATCACCCACAGTCTTGCAAATAATAAGGTTGCGCTCAAAAATAACAATCAACACTTACTCGCCTTTGAGAAACCATTTGGCAAAGATCTGGCCAGTGCAAAAGAAATCAATGCAACACTCCAAAACTTTTTCAATGAAAGCCAAATTTTTCGGATTGATCACTACTTAGGTAAAGAGATGATCCAGAATTTATTGACTGTCAGATTTGCAAACCGCATTATCGAAAACAGTTGGCATAGTGAAGGAATCGAATCCGTTAAAATATTTGCTAAAGAAGACGAGGGTATTCTCGACCGCGGCACTTATTATGACGAAAATGGTGCCCTTCGTGACGTCATTCAAAACCATTTGTTGCAAATGGTCTCACTCATTGCTTTAGACACTCCCAAATCTTTGAACAGTGCGGATGTTAAAGCCGAGAAAATTAAAGTTTTACAAAACATTAGCGTCGATTACAATGCTAGTTTATTAGGACAATATGAAGGATATGGACTCGAGAAAAATGTCAAAGCAGGCTCGACCACTGAGACGTTGGCCTTTATAAAATTGTTCGTAAACACTCCCTTATTTCAAGGAGTTCCTTTCTATTTATTTGCTGGTAAAAAACTTGACGAGAAGCTCGCTTCAATTGAGATTACTTTCAAGAAAACTAAGTTGCAGTTAGAAAACAAAATTGGCGGAGAGCATGACAAATTGATTATTGAAATCTCACCAGATTCAAGAGTAAAACTCGTAATAAACGGAAAAGAGCCAGGTTTTGAGCACAAATTAGATCAAGTGGGACTTGAATATTGCTATTCTTGTCAATTTCCCAACAACGTTAAAGAGGCCTATGAAAAGCTATTTATTGATATGTTTAAAAACAGCAAAACACTATTTACCCGTTGGGATGAAATTGAGTTTGCGTGGAAGATTATTGATGATATTAAAGCTCACGTAAAGATGATGATCACATATAAAGATTATCAACAAGTTACAGAGCGGATAAGGATGTTAAACAATGAAATATTATGATGTAGGAATGGAAATTTTTGAGGGCATGCAGGTTTATAAAAATAAACCCAATAAGCAACCGCGCTTTAGCGTAGATTCTAGTATCAAGGATGGTGCTTCTAGTAACGAAATGCGGCTAAGTATTAATCTTCATACCGGTACACACTTAGATATGCCGCTTCATATGCTCGAAGATGGTCTAAGTAGCGATGAACTAAATTTGGCCAGATTAATTACCAGAGTCAAGGTGTTTGATTTTTCTAATCTTCAAGGCAACATTACCGCCCACAATCTCATCCATTTAACGATTAATAAGGGCGACAGTCTCCTCTTTAAAACTAAAAATAGTTTAACCGAAGAATTTGATCCCGAGTTTATTGCGCTTGATAAATCCGCGGCAAGTTGGCTTGCGACTTTAGGAGTAGATCTCGTCGGAATTGACGGATTAGGAATTGAACGTGGCCAAAAAGGCCACCCAACGCACAAAACATTAATGGAAAATGACATTTATATTATTGAAGGATTACGGCTTAAGGATGTACCAAGTGGCGAATATATGATGTACGCCCTTCCGCTTAAAACTCGCAACACCGATGCAGTTCTTCTTAGCGTGATTTTAGTGAGTGATGATGAAAACAAGTAAAAAGATTGTCATCGCGACTAACAATTTAAACAAACTATACGAGTTTAGAAAACTGTTCAAAGATACCGATTACGAAATTTTAACGCTCAATGATATAGGTTTTTTAGGTGAGATTGAGGAAACTGGTGAGACATTTGCCGAAAACGCGATTATAAAAGCTGAAGCAATCGCCAAGTTTTCTAAACTTCCCGTGATTGCGGATGATTCCGGCCTCATGGTTAACGCCCTTGACGGCTTCCCTGGTATTTACTCGCGACGTTTTATGGAAGATGCAAGTTACGTCCTTAAAAACCAAGAAATTATCCATCGGCTTGAACCTTACAGTGATAAATCAGCGAAGTTTGTCGCCGCGATCGCCCTCGTTAACTATGAAAAGTTTCCCCAAGTATTTATTGGTGAAGTTAAGGGTCTTATTATTGATGAACCACATGGCGAAAGTGGCTTTGGCTATGACCCAATTTTTTTCGTCCCCAAATTAAACAAAACACTAGCCGAAGCTAGTGATGAAGAGAAGAATAAAATTTCCCACCGCGGGAAGGCCCTCGATCTTTTAATCGCGTTTCTTAACGCCACTCCGCCAGCAACTTTGTAATCAAAGGCACGTCGGCGGGGAGAAAATCAAGTTTCATCAGTTGGCTTCGATCAAAGAAGCCAGCTTTTTTATGAACGTTAAGATGATGAATATCATCATTAGTTTTACATTTATAAGCATTCATCTTTAATATGAATTTTTCATACTCATATTCAACATGGTCAAAATAGACTAGATTGAAAACTTCGATTGATAACTCTTCTCTTAGTTCACGCTTTAGTGCTTCTTGGTCAGTTTCCCCATCTTCAAGTTTACCACCGGGAAATTCCCATTTATTGAACATAAAACCATCTTCGCTCCGCATCGCTGCAAAAATTTTTCCGTTCTTTTCAATAATCGCCGCTACAACTGTTTTAACTGTTTTCATTACTAGTCCGCCTATAGTTCTTAATACACCTTGAGATTATATCACTAATCATAATTTTGTTGAACTTTTTAGTCGAGATTATTTTACCGAGAAAATGCATTATTTATCGTTTTGCACTCGTAATCCATTAGAAAAGTTGTATAATATACCTGGCTATTAATTTAAAGAGGAGGATATATTATGCCAACTATTATTGATATTTACGCTCGCGAAGTTATTGACTCACGTGGCAACCCAACAATCGAGGTTGAAGTCACTTCAGCTTCAGGTGCCTTTGGTCGTGCGATTGTTCCAAGTGGAGCAAGTACAGGCGAAAGAGAAGCCCTTGAATTACGTGATGGTGACAAAAAACGTTTTGGCGGAAAAGGTGTTTTAAAAGCCGTTGAAAATGTTAACGACATTATCGCACCAGCCTTAATTGGCGAATTTGACGTCGATGAACAAGTCGCAATTGACAATCGACTATTAGATCTTGATGGAACTCCATTCAAAGAAAAATTAGGGGCTAATGCGATGTTAGGTGTTTCCCTAGCTTGTGCTCGTGCCGCCGCTGATTATTATGGTCTTCCACTTTACAAATACTTAGGTGGCCCAAATGCTAAAAAGCTCCCAGTTCCAATGATGAACGTCATTAACGGTGGTTCCCATGCTGATAGCAGTGTTGACTTCCAAGAATTTATGATTATGCCTGTCGGCGCGCCAAGTTTACACGAAGCGCTACGGTGGGGTGCTGAAGTTTTCCATGAACTAAAAAAAGTATTGAAAGAAAAAGGCCACATTACCGCTGTCGGTGATGAAGGTGGTTTCGCGCCAAACTTAGCAACCAATGAAGAACCATTAGAAGTTATCATGCAAGCTATTAAACGCGCTGGTTATAAACCTGGTGTTGACTTCATGTTGGCACTTGACGTTGCTGCCAGTGAATTCTTTGATAAAAAGAAAAATATCTATGACCTCAAAAAATCAGGTCAAGGTCATAAAACCGCTGATGAAATGATTGCTTGGTATGTCGCAATGGTTGATAAATATCCAATTATCTCTATTGAAGACGGACTTGCTGAAGGCGATTGGGATGGCTGGAAACGCCTGACTGATGCTTTAGGCAAAAAAGTTCAACTCGTTGGTGATGATCTATTCGTTACTAACCCTGCAATCCTTAAAGAAGGAATTGACAGAGGCATTGCCAACTCAATTCTCATTAAGGTCAACCAAATTGGCACCCTTACTGAAACTCTTGATGCAATGGAAATGGCCGAAAGAGCGGGATATACATGCGTTGTCTCCCATCGTTCAGGTGAAACCGAAGATACCACAATTGCTGATTTAGCGGTTGCTTTAAATGCTGGCCAAATTAAGACTGGTTCAATGAGCCGGACTGACCGTGTTGCTAAGTATAACCAATTAATCAGAATTGAAGATGAATTAGGTGATACCGCAATCTACCCAGGACTTAAAGCCTTCTATAGTATTAAAAAATAGGTATTCAACAAAAAATAAACTAGACACACTTTAGGGTGTGTCTTTTTATTTATCTAATAATTTGATTAGCTTATTGCAGTGTAGTAAAATAAAACATAAGGAGAATTTATATGCCCGATATTTTAGGTGGACTAAATATAATGGAAATCATTCTTAGTGGGCTTGCTTCACTAAATTATGTTTTTGACATTATTATTATCCTCTCGCTTATTCCCGCAATTATTGGTGCGGCAAAAAGAGGGATATTCAAAACTTTATTTAGATTTCTTATTTATGGAACAATCTTTTTAGTCGCCTTTTTAAACATTGAAATGATTGCCAATTATGTTGGTGAAAACTTCTTAAAACTAATTGGTCAACAAATCTCCTACACTTACGAAGAAACAATTTACACTTACGATAGTTTCTCAGGTTTCTTTACAGCGCTCCTTGAGCAAGGTGAATCAAGCGGCGCGACTGTAGAGGCAGTAGTTCTTGGTTTAAATAAGAACTTAGCTTGGATTATCGTTTTTCCAGTCTTAACCGCGGGATCATATATTCTCACAACAGTATTATGGGTGATTATGATGGTCTTCTTCCCAAGAGCATTGCGTAAACGTATCAAGGAATTAAAATTACCACTGCTTAATGTACCGCTTGGGGTGTTAATGTCACTAGTCCTTATTTTATTTTCAATCGCACCATATGTAAATTTGAGTACGGCTTTAAGAAATATCGTGATTGACCCCGAGAGCCCTGTTGGTTTCTTAAGCCCAAGTTATGCCGGTATTCTTGCATGGTTCACCCCTGCAAAGTCGTTTATTCTTACCTTCTTACAATCATTTGGACTCACTAACATGTTTGTCTTCTTTGATACGATTAAAGTCGGTGGTGTAGATGTTAACTTTGCCGAAGAATTAAATCGAATTATTAATGTTGTCGGTGCAATTACACCCGCTCCGTAGATTTAACAATTAGCTCAACGACCTTTTCAAAGTCAGTTGAAAGTGGGTAGTCCTTATACTTATTAAACTCAATAAAAAACACTTCTCCTTCAGTAGAAGAAGTTATCGTCCCCTTAAAAGCGGTGGCGAGGAATAAATATGCGACATCGCATATTTTTTTCTTGTCATCAACCCACAGGATACGCCCGCGGTAATGAGGTGTCGAAATTGTTAGTCCCGTTTCTTCCTGAACCTCACGAACAACACTCTCTAAAAGCGTTTCGCCATCTTCTAGATGCCCGCCAGGGAAAGTCAGTCCTGGCCAGTCCGTTTTTACACGATTTAGTACGAGCATCTTATTATTGCTATCCACAACCATGCACATATTAGTTTTAATTATTTTATAATTTTTCATGGACTTATTTTAGCAAATAAAGGTCAACTTCTCACGAAGTATTATATAATAGTTATATGTATGATTTTTATGGCTATCTTGTGCTTGCACTCTTCTTTATAATTCTAATGGTGATTACGGTCTTAACCAGGAATCATCTTATTGATAAGGATTATAAAACTCGCTATGCCCCACTACTAGTGGTCGGTTTTTTAATTATAGTTCTGGACACCTCTAAACAATTGCGGGGCATTATGGTAGGGTATGATAAAACTATCATCCCCTTATACTTTTGTAGTTTTTTCAACTTACTATATCCGCTTGCAGCCTTTAGCAAAGGCCGCCTTAAACAGGTTAGCCAAGTGATGGCCTCCGTTTACTCTTTTATGGTCGCAATGGGGCTTTATTTGTTCCCTACGATGATGATAGGTGATTCAGCCTATACATTATTTAACGGTTTCCTGAAGTTTCACACCTTCTTTTATCACCATCTCGTTATTTTATATGCGATGTTTAGTATCAGTCTTCAATTGGTGGACTTAGACACTAAGGACGATCTGCCAGCTCTCCTTGGTGGAGCAGGCTTTTATTCTCTGATTGGTGGAATTGCGGCAGCGGCGCTGAAGGTAAACTTTCATAACTTCTATCCAACAAACCCCGGTTTCTTCTTTGATCTAAGACGAAATCTTGGTACCTTCTTCTATGTCTTACTTTGGGGCACAATGTTTGTGGTTGTTGTCGTTCCTAGCTTCTTCATCTTTAAACTTGTTTATGAATTTATTGGAGATCGAAGAATACCCGAACAAACAAGTCTTTATGATCGTCCACTTAAATAATTCATCCTTGCAGATATAAATTTCTTCGAATTAATAAAACCATTAAAGAACAAAGATCAAACAAACCATGTAAATTTTTCCACTAACAGGCATTTTAAATAAGAATATTTTGAAAGCCTTTAGATATATAAGTTTAAATAAATGAAAACTCCAATAAAAAAATTGGTACACAAGATACCAACTTTTTACTTTAATGGTGCCAATCACACACATAAAGGCGTGGGTTTTTTACCCCCAAAAACATAACTGGTAAATTTTTGACCTAATCGGGCGTTTTAGGGCGTTTCAGGGCGTTTGTGGGTAAATAACGGTAAATCACGCACTTTCGTTAACTGGTAAGAAATTGACCTAATCGGGCGT
>DATESG010000063.1:0-13673 GCA_035270925.1 Bacilli bacterium
AGAAAACGGAATGGTAATCATGGCCCACGTTTCTGGTAAAATCAGAATGCACAATATTCGCATTTTACCAGGTGATCGAGTTGCCCTTGAAATATCGCCTTATGATTTAACACGTGGCCGCATAAAATACCGCTACAAATAGTAGCAACAACGGAGGAAAATTTATGAAAGTAAGAACCTCAGTCAAACCAATTTGCGATAAATGCAAAGTAATTAGAAGACATGGCCGTGTAATGGTCATTTGTTCTAATCCTAAGCATAAGCAAAGACAAGGTTAATAAGGAGGAAAGAATATTATGGCACGCATAGTTGGTGTAGATATTCCAAATGAAAAACGTGTTGTGATTTCCCTTACCTATATTTATGGTATCGGAGCAACAACCAGTAAGAAAGTCTTGACCGCAGCCGGTATTGATGAAAATACCCGCGTTAAAGATTTGACGGAAGAACAATTAAGCCTAATCCGGGCTGAAATAACAAAATACCGGATTGAAGGTGACTTACGTCGCCAAATCGCAATGAATATTAAACGCTTGAGTGAAATCGGGGCTTACCGTGGCATTCGCCACCGCCGTGGACTTCCAGTTCGCGGACAAAGAACCAGAACTAACGCTAGAACTCGTAAAGGTCCAAAAAAGACCATCGCGAACAAAAAGCAAGCGTCACAAGGTTAAGGGAAGGAGAGTATAAATTATGGCAGCAGCAGCAAAAGCAAAAAAAGCAACAACTCGCAAACGCAAGATTCGCCGTTCGTATTCGAAAGGCATCGCACATATCCACTCAACTTTCAATAACACTATTGTTACGGTTACAGACGAGAGTGGAAACGCTATCGCTTGGTCAAGTGCAGGCGCACTAGGCTTTAAAGGTAGCAAAAAGTCAACTCCTTGGGCCGCCCAATTAGCCGGTGAAGCCGCCGCTAAAGTGGCAGTCGAACAAGGTCTTAAAACAGTTGATGTCAACGTTAAGGGTCCTGGTCAAGGTCGTGAGTCCGCAATTCGGGCGCTCGCAATGGCAGGACTAACAATTACTTCAATCCAAGACACAACGCCAATCCCACATAATGGATGCCGGCCACCAAAACGGCCACGTGGTTAAGGGAATAGGAAGGTAACTAATATGAAAATTATTGCTAATCCATTTATTAAAACAGGTTTCACAATCAACGAAATTGATAGTGAAAAAAATTATGGTAAGTTCGTTATTGAACCACTTGAACGTGGTTTTGGACAAACCATTGGTAACTCATTACGTCGGGTCCTTCTAAGTTCACTCCCAGGTGCAAGTATGTTTGCGCTCAAGGTTGACGGAGCCCAACACGAGTTTAGTGCTTTAGATGGTGTGGAAGAAGATGTTACCACCATTATTCTTAATCTTAAAAATCTCATTGTCAGAATTGACGAAGATAGTGAAGCAGTTAAAATTTTAGAATTAAATGTGAACGGCCCAGCAGTTGTGACTGCCGCTGATTTCACTGCTAGCTCTGAAGTTGAAGTTGTTAACAAAGAATTAGAAATCGCCCACGTAAGTGCTGGCGGAAACTTAAAACTAACAGTTTATGCGCGTAATGGTCGCGGTTATGTAACCGGCGAATCAAACAAAGCCCTTAAAGGCGAATTTGGTTTACCAGTTGGGGTTGTAGCTACTGATAGTAACTACTCATCAATTAAAAAGGTTAACTATAACGTTGAAGATACACGTGTTCACCATGATGATCGCTATGAACGTCTAATCCTTGAGGTTTGGACCGATGGCGCAATGAAACCTAACTTCGCAGTAAGTTTAGGGGCCAAAATATTAATGGAACACCTTAAGGCCTTCACCAAAGTTGATGAAACAGCAGTTGATTTTACAATCATGAAAGAAGAAATTGCTGATATTACTCCAGTCAACACCCAAACAATTGAAGACCTTGACTTAACTGTGAGAAGTTATAACTGTTTAAAGAGAGCGGGCATTCAATCCGTTCAAGAATTAGTCCAATACACGGAAGAAGAAGTCTTAAAAATCAGAAACTTAGGCCGCAAGTCCTTTAAAGAGATTAAAGACAAACTTACCGAAATGGAACTTTCGTTTAAAGGAATAGAATAGAGGTAAAATATGCCAGCACAAGGAAGAAAAAACGTACATGGTAAAACCGGCGTCCGCTTTAAAGCCGCATATACTTCGAGCAAAGATAAAAACATGCTCCGTAATGTCGCAAGCGAGCTAATCGTTTACGGTAAAATTACTGTTGGAAGTAAAGTCGCCCGTCAAGTTCAAAGTAAGGTTGAAAAACTCATTACTTTAGCAAAACGTGGTGATATCCATTCCCGTCGTCTTGCCGCGGCAAGATTACGTGAAGGTATTGTTAACGATAAAGGTCAAAACGCGCTTACAGTTTTATTTAGTGATTTAGGTCCTAAATTCCAAACCCGTAATGGCGGTTACACCCGTATCCTTAAAATCGGCAATCGTCGTGGTGACAACGCTCCCGTTGCACTCGTCGAGTTCGTTGATTAATTAGCAAACAAAAATTAAGAGTAGGCATCGCCTGCTCTTTTTTTTATGAGCCAACTCGTATTTCATTACTTATAATTAACTAAATTTGTTAAACGTGATTAGGAGTATATTATGGCAAGAAAAATCAAAGTTTCTGGGACTGTTAGTCTATCGACATCGATTATCCTCATGGTTATTGGGGCCTTTCTAATTAAATATAGTAGTGCGGTTATTGAGCATCTTATTTTTCTAATTGCTGTCAGTGCCGCTGTGTTTGGCTTAGCCTTGATTGTGCGTAAGCTAAGATACAAACGCGAGGATAACGAACTGTACTTAGGGCTTGCACTCCTCGTTTTAGGCGTTTTAGCGGCGATTTTCACAAGTGAGATTTCCAAGTATGGCTTAGTGGTAATTGGTGCGCTATTCGTCGTCTTTGGGCTTATAATCATTATTAACAACGCGCGCCGCAGTTCATGGTTCTATATGGGCCTAGGTATTGCCCGCCTTATAATCGGAACCGCCTTAATCGTTTTAGCGTTTACAAGCGCCAGTGATGTGCAAAATACTTTTGCCCTCATTACCGGAATTGTTGCACTCAGCTTAGGACTAACTTTCTTATTACTTGAGAAGTAGCCTAATATTGTATTATAATTAATCATTAATCAAAGGAGAATTAATTATGAATTTTGTAAAAGCAATGGATCGACTTCCATTAATCCTCAAGATTATCCTCGCAATTCCGGCCTTAGATGTTGTTTGGGTCATTTACCGTCTCATTAAGAGTATGGCTAAAAGCAATATGCTTGGAGCAATACTCGCAATCGTGCTAATTTTTGTTGGGTTACCATTCTTATGGTTTGTCGACATTATAAGCATATTACTCACCGGCACAGTCCTTTGGGTTGACTAGAAGTTAGAAGTAATCTATCATATAAAGACTCATTCGAGTCTTTTTTTAAAGGAGTTAGTTATGAAATATAAAGCAGTAATTTTCGATTTAGATGGGACACTTTTAGATACGCTTAATGACCTTTTGGATAATCTCGAGGATGCCTTTAAAAGTTTAAACCTCAAAGGCGACTTCACACGCGAAGAAATGGAATCATTTATTGGCAGCGGAAAAAAAGCCCAAGTTGAACGCGCACTTTTAGCGCGAGGATATAGCCTTGATTTATATGAAAAGCTTAATGCCGCACTGACGATTCGCTACGAATTAAATGCGGTTAATAAAACAAGACCATTCGCCGGTGTGATTGAACTGCTGGAATTTTTAAAAGCCCAAGCGATTCCCGCTTTGTGTTTAACCAATAAACCCCATGATGTTGCACTCGAAGTCGTGCAAAATTACTTCCCAAACCTAATTTTGGCAACGTATGGAGTTAAACCTGATGGCTTTGTTAAACCACATCCAAGTCTTGTTGAAACGGTTTTAAAAACTTATAACTTAAACCATAAAGAAGTGCTTTATGTCGGTGATAGTGATGTCGATATGCTAACCGCTAATAATGGCAAACTCGATGCAGTCTTTGTAACTTGGGGATATGTAAGATATAAAGTTGTCGCCCACCTTAAGCCAAAATTTGTTGTCGATAATCCCCAAGAAATCGTCGACATTGTTAAAGGCTAAGGATAAAAGTGCCCCATTTAGAAACGTAAAATTATGATATAATTGTGATAGGAATTTTATGGACATTAAACTTTATAACTCGTTGAGCAAAAAAATCGAAATCTTCACGCCAATTAAAAAGGGCGTTGTTTCAATGTATGTTTGTGGACCGACGGTTTACGATTATGTTCATATCGGAAATTTAAGACCCGTGGTTGTTTTTGACGTCTTGAGACGACTATTTATTGCGCAGGGGTATCACGTCACCTACGTCAGTAATTACACGGATATAGATGATAAAATCATTAATCGCGCACTGGAGGAAAACGTTTCCGAAATTGTCCTAACTGAAAAGTATATTCAAGCGTTTAATGACAATGTCACTGCAATTAACAGCTTATTTCCAGATGTCGCCCCCAAAGCAACGGATTATATTACGCAAATTATTAGTTTTATTGATATTCTGGTGAAGAAAAATGCTGCTTATGTCAACGATGGCGAAGTCTTTTTCCGCGTCGCAAGTGATCCTGATTATGGTGTCTTATCTAATGTAAATCATGAGGATTTAATTAGTGGAGCACGAGTGATGGAGAACAGTAAAAAGGAAAATCCGGCTGACTTTCTTTTGTGGAAAAAAACCGAAGTCGGAATCAAGTGGGATTCACCATGGGGACAAGGTCGACCTGGCTGGCATACTGAATGTGTAGCGATGATCAACGATATCTTTAAACAACCGATTATTGATATTCATGGCGGTGGGTTTGATTTAAAATTTCCTCATCACGAAAATGAAATTGCCCAATCGCAAATTTATAATGGTACTCATTTAGCTAACTATTGGCTTCATAACGGCTTTATTAATGTTGATAACCAAAAGATGTCGAAGTCTTTAGGCAACAACATCAGTGCCCGTGAAGTTCTCACTAAATATGATGGCAACATTATTAGAATGCTGCTGCTGAGTTCACACTATCGAGCCCCAGTTAATTTTTCGCAAGACGCCTTAGTCGTGAGTGAAAATGAAATTGATAAATTGACGCGAACCCTAAAACAAATTAGTGTTGAACTTCAAGTAAATAATATTAAAACTGAAACCAACAAAGACCTCTTAGTTCCATTTTATGACGCTTTGAGCGATGATCTTAATACTGCGAATGCTTTAATGGTTATTTATGATCTTCTAAGTGTGGCAAATAAGACACTTAGAAACAAAGTTATCGACTTCAAGCTATTGTCGCTTCAGTTTGGCTCAATTATGCAAATGTTAAATGTGCTCGGATTACGAATAAATTTGCCACTTTTAGATCAAAATGATATACAATTACTTAAAGATTATAAATTCGCCAAAAAAGCAAAAGATTTTGCTAAGAGCGACGACCTTAGATTACTTTTACAACAAAAAAACATATTATAGAATATGAGGTATCCATATGAATTTTTTAGTAGATTTCACGGAATCATCAAACTACTACCAAACCCCATCAACTTTTGATAAATTAATCATCGATTGGTTTACAAGTATGGGCGAAGTAGGAATGTTTCTACTCGCTGTTTCGTGTTTGCTCGCCGCCGCAATTTTTGCTGGCATTATTGGCTTTGAACGTGAATATCACGGACACTCAGCTGGCTTAAGAACTCACATGCTTGTTGCCGTCGGTAGTGCGTCGATTATGATTATTTCAATTTGGGGCTTTCCGACCTGGCAAGCCGTTAGAGACCCTGCCCGTCTAGCCGCCCAAGTTGTTACGGGAATCGGGTTTTTGGGTGCTGGGACGATAATTCAAACGGGTACTGACATTAAAGGACTAACTACCGCAACAACGCTTTGGATCGTCATGGCGATTGGGTTGGCGGCTGGTGCCGGACAATTTTCAATTGCCCTAATTGCAACGGTTTTTACGCTTATCATTTTAGTTAGCTTACGTAAAATTGAACATTTGGCCAATAAACGTGCACCTAAGGTCACGGTTGTTGTCTCAACAAATAGTTCGATTCTTCGCGATCTTCATATTATTGCCTCAAGATTCGGCATCAACATTCGGGATATCCAATCGCAAATGATTACGATTGGCTCAGAAAGTTTCCTTCGGGTAACCTTTAATATTTCTTACGCTTCGCGCTCAACCACAACTGCTTTTACAGAAGAAATTAAAGATCAAATCAAACCATTAGAACTTCGCGTTAGTTCGGAGTTTTAAATGTCAGAATTTGAATATGGTCGTAATAACGTACTCGCGAGTATAAAATCCGGTAATGCCCTGAAGATTTATCTTCAAGAAGGTTTTAACTTTCAACCAATTTTAAATGAAATATCCGTGCAAAACGTGGGTTTTTCTTATGTATCAAAGAAGAAGTTAGAGCAACTTGTTGGTGATAACCATCAAGGAGTTGTCGCCGAAGTTAAAGATTATAACTATGCTAATTTAGACACTGTTTTAAAAGAACTCGAAGGGGATCCTCGGGCACTTGTCCTCGTGCTTGATGAAATTAATGACCCCCATAACTTTGGGGCGATAATCCGCAGTGCAGACGCTTTTAATGTCGGGGCAATTATCATCAAAAAAGACCGCCAAGTTCGAGTCACACCAACCGTTGCTAAAGTTGCAACTGGAGCGCAAAATTATGTACCAATCATTATGGTTACTAATATCAATCAAACTTTAGCGACCTTAAAAGATCGTGGTTATTGGGTCGTAGGGGCTGACGGCAAAGGTGAAAAGTCAATTAACGATAGCAAATATGATTTTAAAACAGTGCTTGTCATTGGCAGTGAAGGTTATGGAATTAGCCGCATAACTCTAGATAAATGTGATTTTATCTATAGAATAGAAATGATGGGACACGTTAACTCCCTCAATGCAAGTGTGGCGACGGGAATAATCTTGAGCACAATTCGTACTAAACAAACCTATTTATAATTATGAATAATTGTGACTACCAAATAAGTAATGAAGAAGCTCTTTTAGTAGCGGCTCATGGCGATCAAGAAGCTTTAGGATTTATCAGAAGAAACTTTCTTAACCTTATTAGGAAAATTTCTGGGCGTAAATACCAAGAGAATCTTGATTTACATATTGATTTCGATGAACTAATTTATGCCGGTGAAATTGCCTTACATCACGCAATATCTACTTATAACATAGGTAATGTTCCTTTTGCAGCGTTTGCTCAAGTTGTGATCGAACGGGGAATCAACTCAGTCATTAGAGCCCATCGCAGTCCAACCAACACAATGTTTAGAACGGCGATAAGTTTTGATGGTCCGATTGGCGACGAAGATGATTCGCTCACAATGTCAGATATTGTCGGCACTGATGATTTTTATACATCGAAAACTTTTGAGACAACGATGATTTGTCATTTACAAGATTTAATCCTCCCAGAATTCTCCGATGAAGAGTTTTTACTGATCAAACGGAAGATGGAAGGCTATAGTTTTATGCAAATCATGGAACAAGAAAATATTAGTCGCCGTCGTCTAGAAGCCACTTTAAAAAGCATTAGACTAAAATGCGACTAAATTTAGAGATAACTTACTTGCTTTTAGCACATAAATAGAATAAAATTTCAATGCAGTAACAATATTACTGATTGACTTTTTTAATTTACAATGTTATCTTTCTATAAGAAGATGAACATAAGGAGGGAAGTTATGAGAGAAAAAGTTCTTTTAATTTGCCCAGAGTGCTTATCACGTAATTACACAACAACCGTGAATAGGGCAACACAGACAAAACGTTTAGAATTAATGAAATTCTGTTCAAAATGTAATAAAATGACATTACATAAACAAAGTAAGTAGGAGGCTTCCATGGGACTTAAAAAATATACATCTGAAGTTATCAAAGAAGGAAAACGTGTACGCTGGCCAAAAAGAGCGGAACTATTTCCACTAATTTTAACCGTGCTATTTATCGTCGTCTTTGCCGCTGGAGTTCTCCTTGTGGAAAACCTTGCCGCCTCTTCAATGCTTGGAGCATTAGAAGAAGTCTTTAAGAATATGAGAGGATAACAATATGGAAGAAAACATTAAAACTCTAGATGCTAAGGAATTAGTCATCGAAGATGTGCCCAAAACCGAAACCAGCTGGTATGTCGCAAGTACGCAATCAGGGCATGAAAATAAAGTTAAACAAAATCTTCAAGCTCGAATTGTAAACGCACCAGAACTCGAAGAATTTATCAAACAAATTCTGGTCGCGGAGATTGAAATTGATGTTCTTGGTAAAGATGGACTTCCATCAGGCAAGAAAAAAATGAAAAATCTTTATCCTGGATATGTCTTTATCGAAATGAAAATGAGTGATGAGGCTTGGTTCGTTGTTCGTAACACACCAGGCGTCACAGGCTTTATTGGATCAAGTGGACGGGGTGCCAAACCTTTCCCAGTTCCGACCGAAGAAATTGAACCTGTTCTTAAACGTTTAGGCTTAATTAACTCGAGTATGTATGATCGCTATCAAGTTGAAGATTCAGTTCGTGTCGTCCATGGTTCACTTGAGGGTACTCATGGTCGTATTCTTGATATTAACAAGGATACAGGCCTCGTCAGACTTGAAACAGTGTTCTTTGGCCGCCCAACGGTCTTAGAAGTTGATTTCGCTGATATCGAAAAAGAATAAAGTTTAACAAGACAAAACAAAAGCCGGCAACGCCGGCTTTTTATATTGTCCTGAACTATTTCTTAGCTTTCTTTTTTACTTCACTAGTGTCTTCCGGGTTTATGTAACTGGAGAAGTCTTCAACCTCACGACGCTTACCAACAACGTTAATCGTATCTACCGGAAGAATCATGTCACTGCCTTTAGGAGAGAAAACTTTGCGGTCTCTCTCAATTAAAATAATATTAACGCCAAATTGGTTACGAGCATCTAAAGATTGGAGGGTGATTGGCTCAAATCCTTTATTGACAGTAATTTTAACAACGGAATAACTTCCACTCAAATTATAATAATCGAGGAAGTTCTCGTTGCCAAGACGGTTAGCAAGTCCAATTCCGGCGATCCGTTGTGGAGTCACAACTTCATCCGCCCCGAGCCGTTTAATCGTTGGGATGAAATATTCATCATCCATCCGTACAACAATGTGAGAAATTCCTAAGTCTTTTAAAATAACGGTCGTTAAAATTGAAGCCGTTACGTTATCGCCATAACAAACAATCGCGTCTGTTACTTCGTCGATATTTAATTCTTTTAGTGCCTTTTCATTTGTCGAGTCCGCGATAAAAGCTGTCGGAATTAACTTTGCTGCTTTTGCAACAGCTTCCTCATCTTTATCGATGGCAATTACTTCACGGTTAAGGGCGACTAACTCTTCAACAAGAGTCATCCCAAATTCACCGAGGCCAATTACGGCAAAACTTCGTCTTTTCATATGTGTTCCTCCTAGCCGACAATTACGTCGGATTCAATATAACGGTAATGCAATTTTTGTTCACGATTAATTGCATCGCTAACTGTCGCCATTAGTGTAAGCGGACCGACTCGACCGATAAACATTAAGATGCTCAAGGTTATTTTACTAGCATCTGATAATAATGGAGTAATTCCAAATGAAGATCCAGTCGTTGTAAAGGCACTGATGACCTCAAATAGGATTGCATTTGTTCCTAAGTCTTGAAGGTTGATTGCCTCATTTTTATGTTCCAACTCCAAAATTAAAATGTAAGCAATTAAAATTGTAAAGAAGGCAAAGAAAATAATAACTGTTGATTGTATGTATGATTTATGCGAATAAGTACGTTTGAAGGCATGAACCTTCCTTCCGCGCACATAGGCAAATGTTATGAGAATTGCGACGAAAACAGTTGTAACTTTAACCCCGCCACCAGTTGAAAGAGGCGAGGCCCCAATAAACATTGTAATCATCGTAATCATGAGACCAATTTGTGACATATCCTGATATTTTGTAATTGCAAAGCCGCCAGTTCTAGAGTAGGCAATCGTCAAAAATGATTCAAAGAGATTTAAGGGATCAGCACTATTTATGTTTGCAAGGAAAAGTGCAACGGTCATTATTACTAAAATTGCACTCGTCATTGTCAAAACAATTTTAGTTTGCGCACTCCACATTTTTGGACGTTTGAATTTAAGAATTTCACTAATTGTCAGAAAGCCCATTCCCCCAATTATCGCGAGGATGGCCGTGTTGATTGTCACGATATAATTACTCCGATAATGGATTAAAGAACTATCGCCTAAGACATCAAAGCCGCTATTGTTAAAAGAGGTAATAGCGTGGAAAACTGATTTCCCAATACCGCTTAAAACACCAAATTGTGGGATGAAAACAAACAGAAATGGTATCGTACCAATCGCTGTAAATGAGAGAGAAATTAGCACCATATTGCGGACTAATCTAATCACCCCGGAATACTCGCTAGCGGCAAGTGCTTCCTTTAAAACAAAGCGATCTAACATATTAATTCTCTTGCGAAAAAGCGTGATTATAAAAGTGAATATCGTGATAAAGCCAAGACCACCCAGTTGAACAAGAATCGCAATTATGATTAGTCCAAAAGTGGAAAATGTTTGTTCTAAACTATTATAGACTGTAAGCCCAGTTAAACACACGGCAGAGAAAGCCATAAAAAGTGAATCAACAAATTGTGGCCACTCCCCTGATTTGTGGGAAATCGGTAAAGTCAAAATTAGCGCACCCAAAAATATTAAAATGAGGAAGCTAAGAGCGACCGCAAGATAAGGGGAGATGTGGAGTTTTTTTAAAAAGTTATACATAAAGTTCCTACTTGTTTAATTTTAGACCTGAACGACCCTAAAGTCCATAATTATCAAAGTGTTAACATCGAGGGATTGGCAAAAAACCTGAATAAATTGGATAATAATTGCTAGTAAGACCAGTCTTACGTAGTCCTAGTACAAAAAAATTGTTGCAAACAAGCAGTGTTGGTGTTAATATCTATTCACGTAATGCCACGCACACACGCGAGCAGTACGTATGCTCGTGGTAGGAATTGTGATTATTCCGCTTACCACAGCACGGACAATCTAAAAATAGAGGAGGAACGTCACGTGAGAAAGAAAATCGCAAAAGTATTAAAGCTCGAACTCGTCGGTGGTGAAGCCAAACCAGGGCCAAAACTAGCATCTGCTGGTATTGTCATGCCTAAATTTTGTACTGACTTCAACGCCAAGACTGCTGACCGTAAAGGTAAAGTAGTTCCAGTTATTATTACAGCTTATGAAGACAAATCATTTGATTTTGTCATCAAAACTACTCCAGTCTCAATTCTTTTAAGAGAAGCGGCTGGAAACATTAGCAAAGGTAGTGACAACGCCAAAGCTAAAAAGGTCGGTAAAATCACTAAAGACCAACTACAAGCCATTGCCGAGTACAAGATGCCAGACTTAAACGCCAATGATCTAGAAGGCGCAATGAAAATTGTCTCTGGAACAGCACGTAATATGGGTATCGTTGTCGAAGATTAGTGGAAGAGAACTCACTCGTTAACACCACAAGGAGGAAATTATGAGAAGAGGAAAAAAATACAACGCCGCGCTTGCGCTCGTCGATGCAAGTAAATTATACGAAATCGCCGAAGCGGTCGAACTTGTAAAAAAGACATCAACAACAAAGTTTGATGCGACCATCGATGTTTCTTTTCGTTTAAATCTTGACCCACGTCAAGCTGATCAACAAATTAGAGGAACATTAGTTTTACCACACGGAAACGGTAAGACCAAAAAAGTCTTAGCAATTACTACACGTGTTCAAGAAGCCTTAGATGCGGGAGCTGATTTCGCCGGGGGCAAAGAAACACTAGAAAGAATCAAAACAGAAAACTGGTTTGATTATGACGTAATTGTTGCCACCCCTGACATGATGGTGGAACTTGGTAAAATGGGTAAAATTTTAGGACCAAAAGGCTTGATGCCTAACCCTAAAGTTGGAACCGTCACCAATGACCTCGTCAAGGCAATCGCCGAAATCAAGGCTGGTAAAGTCGAATACCGCGTTGACCGTGAAGCAAATATGCATATTTCAATCGGTCGCGTCAGTTTTGAAGATAGCAAACTTGTTGATAACCTAACCGTCCTATGTGAAAGAATCGTCAAGGTTCGCCCATCGGTCGTCAAAGGCACATACATCAAGAACGCTGTCATCCACACAACCATGGGACCATCGATCCACATTACATTTGCGGGTCGTTAATCTAAATAAGCAATCAATATACCTAAGAAAACAACGGCCGAAGAGCTTAATAATGTTGTCGAGGTAATTTATGAAAAAAACATTACACATAAACAGGATATTGGTGCCTCATTCCAAAAAACAAAAAAAGGAGGTAGAGCAATGAATCAAAAAACCCTTATTGAAAAACAAGCGATTGTTGAAGTAGTAGTGGGAAAAGCAAAAGCAAGTAACGCAATGATAATCTTCGAATATCGCGGATTAACAGTTAGCCAAATGACAAGTTTACGTAGACTTTTAAGAGAAAGTAACGCCGAAATGGCCATTTACAAAAACTCACTAGTCGAACGTGCAGCCGAACAACTCGGTAAACCTGAACTCGCAGAGTTCTTAACTGGTCCTAACGCATTTGTGTTTAGTGATGATGTTATCACTGGCCCAAACGTTATTAGAAAGTTTGCGCTTAGAAACGATGAAGTCGTCATTAAAGGCGGATTAATCGAAGGCCGTGTCATTGATGCTGAAGGCGTCAAGACCATCGCCAAACTACCAGGTCGCGAAGGTTTGATTTCTATGTTCTTATCGGTGCTTAACGCGCCAATTCGCCAATTCGCTGCAACTGTACAAGCTGTCGCGGATGCGAAGAATTAATTGCCCAAGGAGGAAAATACAATGGCAAAACTAACAATTACTGATATTATCGCGTCATTAAAAGAAATGACCGTGCTCGAACTTAACGATCTAGTCAAGGCCGTCGAAGCAGAATTTGGTGTTACCGCCGCTGCTCCAACCGCAGTCGCCGCCGCTCCAGAAGAAGAAGAAGGTGCAGCCAAAGGACCAACAGAAGTTACTTTAGTCCTTAAAGCATTTGGCCAAAGTAAAGTTGCAGTTATCAAAGCCGTCCAAGCCATCACTGGCTTAGGCTTAATGGATGCTAAGAAATTAGTTGACACTGCTCCAGTTACCATTAAAGAAAAAATTTCACCAGTTGAAGCCGAAGAACACAAGAAAGCTCTTGTCGCCGCCGGCGCCGAAGTTGAAATTAAGTAAGTCTAAAAAAACTGTACGAACCCATATGCATTTAGCCTATGGGTTTTCGTGCTTATAGAGGTTAGTGAGGATGAGTCAATATTTCGATAATGATAAGTCCTTAAAATCGGTTAAAAGGATGATTGATTTCTCCTATAAATCGATAAAACTATCTCTTACTACCGACGTTGGAGTCTTTAGTAGAAACGAAATCGATGAGGGTTCCTTGGGACTGCTTAATGTTGTTACCGGTGAAAATCTTACGGGTAAGATCCTCGATGTTGGATGTGGTTATGGAACGCTTGGTCTCACAATTGCCAAATTGTTCCCGGAGGTTAGCGTCAGCATGTTTGATGTAAATGAACGTGCGGTCGAATTAACAGCCAAAAACATTAGAACTAATATG
>DATESG010000064.1:0-5032 GCA_035270925.1 Bacilli bacterium
AATCTAAATTGGTAGAAAATTAGTAAAAGTCTTTCAGTTGTAAGAGTGGATTAAGCAATGATATATTAACTGAGATGTCGATAATCTTTTTTCTAAACTTAACTGATAAAAACGCAAAAAAGATTAGAAATCAAATTTTAATAAATAGAGCACAATCAACTTAAAGGAGTAAACTATGACAACTTTTGAAGTAATTACGAAACGTGACGGATCAATTGCCCCGTTTAAAAGCGAGAAAATAGCCGCGGCGATTGCAAAAGCGGGCGATAAAACCGGTGAATTTGATACAGAGGAAGCCAAAATATTAACGCAACAGGTAATGGTAAAAATCGTTGCCCTACCTAATGAGATGCGCCTCCATGTTGAACTCGTTCAGGACCTTGTCGAGGATGTACTTTTATCTTCCCCTTATAAGCAAACAGCCAAAGCTTATATCTTATATCGTGATAAACACGCTCAGACTAGAAGACGAGATCTTTTTAAACCACGGCTTAATCTTAAACCTTATGAATATCCCGAACTTATTGAATATGTCGACTCGATTCGTCACTCTTATTGGATTCACACAGAGTTTAATTATACGAGTGATATTCAAGATTTTAAGATTAACGTTGACCACCATGAACGTGAAGCAATTAGAAAAGCGATGCTGGCGATTGCCCAAATCGAAGTTTCCGTTAAAACTTTCTGGGGCGATATCTTTAAACACCTGCCAAAACCTGAAATTGGCTCGGTCGGTTACACTTTTGCGGAAAGTGAAGTGCGCCATCATGATGCCTATTCACATTTATTAGAACTGCTCGGACTTAACGGTGAATTTGAACATATTAGAGAAATCCCTAGTATCATGAAACGCATTCAATATCTTGATAAAACTAATGCCGCAAGTAAGGGTCAAAATGAGCGTGATTACGCTCTCGCCGTGCTCCTATTCTCGCTTTTTATTGAACACGTTTCCTTATTCTCACAATTTTTAATTATCATGTCTTTTAATAAACATCGTAACCTTTTTAAAGGGATTTCTAATGTGATCGAGGCAACTTCGAAAGAGGAACAAATTCATGGTCTCTTTGGCATTGACCTGATTAATATTATGCGCGATGAACATCCGGAGTGGTTTGATAAGCAGCTATCACAAACAATAAAGGATGCCTGCGTTGAGTCATATGAGGCCGAAGAAGAAATCATCGACTGGATTTATGAGACCGGTGAGTTAGATTTCCTGCCTAAGCAAGTCGTTAAAGAATTTGTTAAAAACCGACTAAATAACTCGCTTGTGAGTATAGGTGAAGAAAAGATTTTTGAAGTCGATGAAAAAATGGTCGAAAGCACAGATTGGTTTGATGATGAAGTGATTGCGACCAAACACGCCGATTTCTTTGTTAAACGCTCGATCAACTATAATAAAAGATCGAAGAGCATCACTAGTGATGACTTATTCTAGAGGTAAATAAGATGAAATGGTTAAATGAAAACAGTCGATATTTCCTTGCACAAGGATATCTAACGGCAGGGGTGACTCCGGAAGCGCGGATCAAATTTATCGCGGAAAAAGCCGAAGAAATTTTAAAAGTTAAGGGCTTTGCTAATAAGTTTTATGATTACATGGCACGAGGATATTATTCTTTGTCATCGCCGATTTGGGCTAACTTTGGTATTGATAAGGGCCTACCTATTTCTTGCTTTGGCGGTCATATTGAAGACAACATGAGCGGAATTTTATATAGTGTTGCTGAAACAGGGATGATGTCAAAATTCGGTGGTGGAACTTCAGGATATTTTGGGGATGTCCGCCCACGCGGCGCGACAATTACCAATAATGGTCACTCTTCTGGCGCCGTTCATTTTATGCAACTGTTTGAATCAATTATTGATGTTGTTTCCCAGGGTTCAACTAGACGGGGCCATTACGCTCCTTATCTACCACTAGAACATCCCGATATTGAAGAGTTCTTAGAAATTGGTACCGAAGGCAATCCAATTCAAGATTTAACGCACGGCGTGACCGTAACTGATAAATGGATGGAAGAAATGGTCGCCGGCGATCAAGATAAAAGGCGAATTTGGGCCAAAGTAATTCAGCGTCGTGTCGAGATTGGCTATCCTTATATCATTTTTATTGATGCCGTCAACCAAGGAACCGTCGATGTTTATCAGGATAAAAACTTAAAAATTACGCATAGTAATCTTTGCTCGGAAATTGCCCTTCCTGATCATAAAGACTGGTCATTTGTCTGTGACCTTAGTTCGATGAATATTCTTTATTATGATGAATGGAAGAATACGGATGCGGTCGAAACAATGATTTATTTTCTGGATGCAGTCATGAGTGACTTTATCAGCAAGCTTGAAGCCTTAAGAGATTCACCTAAACATGAAGATAACGAAGCTTTCCACTTTATGAAACGTGCCTATAATTTTGCTCGAGACAATCGGGCTTTAGGGTTAGGCGTACTCGGATGGCACTCATATTTGCAGGCCAAAATGATTCCTTTCCAATCGCAAGAGGCTAAACGTCTCAACACCGAAATTTTTAAATTAATTGAGACTAAGTCGTATCAGGCTAGTAAGGAGTTGGCATTGCTTTTAGGCGAGGCTCCGATTCTCAAAGGCTATGGTCGGAGAAACACAACGCTTAATGCCGTCGCTCCCACAACCTCATCTTCATTTATTCTTGGTCAAGTCTCGCAAAGCATTGAACCAATCTGGTCAAATTGTTACGTTAAAGACATTGCGAAGATGAAGGTGACGATTTTTAATCCTGCCCTCAAACAACTACTCATTAAGTATGGTCACGATAACCGTGAGACTTGGCAGTCGATTAGAAACCACGATGGCTCCGTCCAACACTTAGAGTTTTTAAGCGAACTAGAAAAAGAAGTGTTTAAAACATTTGAAGAGATTGATGCTTATGAAGTGATTGATCAAGCAGCGGCTAGACAAGCCTTTATTGATCAAAGCCAATCGCTTAATCTGATGATTAATCCAAAAATGTCCGCCAAAGAAATTAACGAATTATATTTAGCGGCATGGAGGTCACGCGTTAAATCTCTTTACTATCAACACTCCACTAACGCCGCCCAAAAATTCAATCAAAATAAGTTATGCGGAGTTGCGTGCGAAGCTTAGTCGCCAACTCTGATGTTTATCCAATTTTAAGAAATGTGAAAGTAAGCATTTCATAGTCCTTTAAATATAAATAAACATGAGAGGGCTTACATCTTGTAATTGTTATTTTAGTGTTTATTATTATTAAAATATAGTAAAATTATTACTCTTGAAAGGAATTAATATATGAAAAGAAATAAACTACTAGTACTAGGATTAAGTTTTGTTAGCGTCCTTGCAGCCTGTGGCCCTCTCACTTCAACTGAGTCGTCAGAACCAGTTAGTGAAAGTGGCCTCTCCAGCGAGACAGTAACAAGCCTCCCTAGCGAAACCACAACCAGTCAAGCTCCAACAAGCGCGACTAGTACCGCTCCAGCCTTCAATCGTGACAACTCCATTACCCTTCCTGTTACAAATGCCAGTGATGGGGCTCCTGTTTATTCAGGACCAATGAGTTCACTACCAAGTGGCGTCGTCCAACCAACTGAATACATGAACCAAGTTAATGACGTTTTTTGGCCTGTCGGCTTTGATGCACTTAACACATTTGCGACGGCCCTTACTGATGTCCAAAAAGTGTTAGTCGTTCCTGTCAGCTTTACCGACCAAAGAAAAGCCGCGACCGAAAAAGTTAGACAAGACATCGGCAATACCTTCTTTGGTAAAGCAAGTGACACTGGCTGGGAGTCAGTTGCCTCTTTCTACTACAAATCGAGCCGCGGCCAACTTACCTTAACGGGTGAAGTTACTCCATGGATTGATCTTGGCATTAGAACTAGAGACCTTGCTGATAGCAGCCAAATCGAAGCGAAAGTCATTAAGAAAATTTACGCGACCCTTCCAGCAGATATGCTGAGAGAATATGATTTAAACGAAGATGGATATCTTGATGCACTTTGGATTGTTTATGGTGCGGATATTAAACAAAATAATAATGATACCTACTGGGCTTTCGTCTCATGGGTTTACAATGAAGGAAGCATGAACAAACCTTATCCAGGTGTCTTTGGATGGACCAGTTACAAATTTATGTATGAAGGCGGTGAAGCCGAACTTCCACAATTCCAAGGAGAAGCTGGCAAACTTAAAGTTGATGCTCACACATTCATTCATGAAACCGGGCATATGCTTGGTTTGACTGACTATTACGATTATGATAGTGAAACCAACCCGAGTGGGGGCATTGATATGATGGGTAACAATATTATCGATCATAATGCTTATTCCAAGTTCCTATATAACTGGAATCAACCCCTTGTCCCAAATGGAATCACCGAAGAAACAACGATTACGTTAAGACCTGCCACAACTAGTGGCGACTTTATTCTCCTAAATACCGCGTGGAATGGTTCTGTCTTTGATGAATATATTTTACTCGAATACTACACGCCAACCGAACTCAACTATCAAGATAGTGCAGTCGCATATAACACTAACTATAGTGAGGCGACCGGACATAATACTTCGGGCGTAAGAGCGTGGCATGTTGATAGCAGATTATGGGCGGGACCGATCGTTGATGGATGGTTTTCCTTCAAATATCAAGTTGATCCTGTTGGCCATGATGTGTATGCCAATGTAATTGATGAAGAAAATGATGCCGTCTACTTTGGCGCTAGTAATACTGGCAGCGAGAGTGTTGATCCTGCTTTTGATATCCTAAAACTAATTGATGCCGCGGGAGCTGGTGCGTACTACAATAACTATCGCTCAAGTAGTTCAAATAGTAGTCTTTTCAAAACAGGTCAAGAAATTACTGATTGGAACGTTTATCTTAAAAACGGAACCGGTAAATTTAATGATGGTAGCGATATCGGTTTTAGCGTTAAATTTGGGGCGATGGATGCCAACGGCATTGAAATCATTCTTAATAAGACTATTTAATGCCAACTAAAGTCTAAATACTTTATAATAAGGGTTACAA
>DATESG010000065.1:0-10441 GCA_035270925.1 Bacilli bacterium
TAATAAAGTAGAGGCATCACGACCAATGCCACCGGCATTGATTTCTAGTGCTTGAATGACACCATCTGGATCAATGATAAAAGTTCCCCGTTGTGCAAGACCTTCTTCTTCATCAAGAACATCAAACAGACGACTAATCCGGTGATTGGCATCACCAATCATTGGATAAGTAATTTTGCCGATTGCTTCTGAATGATCGTGCCAGGCCTTATGGGTAAAATGGGTATCAGTGGAAACCGAGAAGATTTGCACCCCTAATTCTTTTAATTTTGGCGACTCGTTTTGTAAATCTTCGAGTTCTGTTGGGCAGACAAACGTAAAATCCGCTGGATAAAAACAAACGATTGTCCATTTTCCTATTAGATTTTGTTCAGTGACAGTAATAAACTTTTCATCGACGTAGGCTTGGGCGTTAAACTCGCCCACTTTTTTTCCGACTAATGACATATAAATAAATCCTCCTTTGTCATATAACTCAAGTTAATTATCGACTTTTAGGTTTCTATATTCAAACAATATACCTCTAAACATAGAGTATTCTTTTCTTTTAGAAGATAAAAGCTGTTTTCGGCGTTTTCCTAGTTTTTAAAAGTAGATTTTATTTCTTATAAAGTTCAATAATTTCATCAGTTTCCGCGTAGCGGTGGGCAATTGAAGAGGCCGCGGCTGCGGCAATTGCTCCGACAATATCATCGATAAAAGTGTTACATTTATTTTTACTTTCACCCTTTTTATTATCAAGCACACCAATAATGCCAGGTTTGGTTTTATCAACAAACCCAAAGTTGGTGAGACCAATTGAACCATAAACGTTAACAATTGATAAAGCGAGAATTTCATCAATCCCATATAAGCCATAATCACTTAAAAGAATGGTCGACAAAGGCTCTGAAATTAACCCTTCTTCGGCGAGACGGTCTAATTCTATTCCCGTCAAGATTGCGTGTTGGACTTCACGCTTCATAATTACTCTTTCAATATGGTCAAGGCAAGTTTCCATCGTTAAAGATTCAACATATTTTTTTTGTAAATCGTATGTTACTTTCGCAATGTCCAGGAGGGTTACTCCTCTTTTTTCCAGTCTATCAACAATGACGTCGAACTTCTTTCCGTCGTTAAAACGATTTTGATCTTCATTAATTTTTTTCATTTTAATATCTCCTTGTTTCAATTTTAGCATATGCGAACTCGCCTGTTCGCTTCGTTTATTAAGTAAGTGCTTTTTAGTGCTCGTTCCAGATTGTTTCAAAGGATTTAACAGTTTTTGTTTCTGTGCTTTGAAGTTTCTAAAACCAATTGCCTACAATTTTCTTTTTAAATATAAAAAATCCCCCGTATCCCATCCCCTTATTAGGGCGAAATTCAGGAGAAAATTTAATAAATTTGGTGGAGCTGACGAGGATCGAACTCGCTACCTCATCGTTGCGAACGATGCGCTCTCCCAGATGAGCTACAGCCCCAATGAAAATATAATACAATTATATCCCCATGTTTTCAATCATTAAATTATGATTCTACTTCAACATCAGCAGCATCACTAATTTTTTCGAACTTACCTTCAAGACGGTTAAACGGAGCGTTGAAGTTACTGACACTATTTTGCAGTGTCGTCACGTTAGCTTCAATCTTATCCCATCTTTCTCTAAGAATTCTAAAATCTTTGGAAAGCGTGACTATTAGCAAATTTAATTCCTGTAATTTTTGGCTTCGTTTATATTCAATCGCCAGCGCTTTAAGCGTGTATAACACTGGTTGTAACGTTGCGGGTGAAACAAGTACGACCGCACTCTTGCGGGCTTTTTCGGCAAGGTCAGGGAGTTTGGCGTTAATAAAGTTATAAATCTCATCACTGGGGAAATAGCAAAGTGCATAATCAGCGGTTAAACCTTTAACAATATATTTAGATGATATTTCATCAATTTTCCTTTTGACATCTTCTTTAAATTCTCTGATTTTTCCTTCGTTTTCACTGCCGTCTTCATTGAAGATTGCTAAGTAGTTGGCGTAAGGAAACTTAGAGTCAATACAGATGATGTTACCTTTTTCTTTTGGTAGATAAATAACCGCATCAGGGCGAACTTTGCTCCCTTTGACATCAAGGTCATATTGCGTTGAAAACATGTTACTCGTTGTCTCAAAAATATTTTCTAAGATGCTAGTCAAAAGAAATTCACCAAATTGGCCACGTTTTTGATTGTTGCCCGTTATCACATTAGTCAAGGTACTGACACTTTCGCCTAGTTTACTGACACTTTCATTCGCGGTTTGCAGCGCTTGAATTTGCTTGCCTAAGTTAGTCAGTGTTTCCCCTTGACTCTTATTTGCCCCTAAAAGTGCATCTTTTACTTCTTTATTTAATTCACCAAGTTTGTTGGCGATTTCTTGTGTGAGTTTTTTGTTATGTTCCGCATCACTTGCGATTTCCTTTTTCGCATTATCGGATAAGGTTAATTCAACTGTGTGGGTAATGTCTTT
The DNA here is from genome assembly GCA_035270925.1 of Bacilli bacterium. Taxonomy (GTDB): domain Bacteria; phylum Bacillota_I; class Bacilli_A; order RFN20; family CAG-826; genus DATESG01. Next base: position 2,476 of record DATESG010000065.1, read on the forward strand.
GTTGAGTTCTTCCAGTTTAGCTTGGAGCGTTGCCAGTTTAGCGTGCATCTCCCCATCAACTTTAGTTTCAACTGCCACTTCTTTTTTTCTAAGTGTGAGAAAAATCAAAACAGCAAGGACAATCAAGATTATAATCATTAATCCTAGTAAAACATATTCATATGGTTGCATAAATTTTTACCTCAACTTTACTAATATTATAACACTTATGGATGGTTTTTTTGGTTGTTGATTTTTATACAAATTAGCGTTAATATTACAAGACTAATATTAATATTTTTTATGACTATAATGTAGATATGGAAAAAGTATTTGCCGTGATTGACCTTAAAAGTTTCTACGCAACTGTCGAGTGCATTAAGCGTGGACTTGACCCTTTTAAGGCTCCCCTTGTGGTGTGTGATGAGTTTAGAGGACCAGGCTCTATCATCATGTCCGTCACGCCTTATTTAAAAACGCTTGGTTGCAAAAACGTCATGCGCCGCTATGATTTGCCCAAAGGAATTGATTACGTCTATGCTCGGCCTAACATGGAGTTATATGTCACTAAATCAACCGAGTTTAATGCACTCTTGCTCGATTATTTTGCGGACGAAGATATTCACACTTATTCAATTGATGAAACCTTTATTAATTTAACGCCTTATTTAAACCTTTATAAATTAAGCCCTCATGATCTTGTCCAAAAAGTCATGGCCCAAATCAAAGCCGAGTTTGGCCTTGTCTCCGCCGCGGGGATTGGCCCGAATATGTTCATGGCTAAATGTGCCCTTGATATTGAGGCCAAGAAAACAAAAACGCAAATTGCCCACTGGTATGAAAAAGATGTTAAAGAAAAGTTATGGAAAGTCACACCGATTACCAAAATTTGGGGGATTAGTACAGGCTATGAAAAGCGCCTCGCCAAGCTGGGACTATTTAATATGGAAGATGTTGCGAAGGCCCCTAAAGGCAAACTCAAAGATGCGCTCGGAATTTTAGGCGAACAGATATGGGAACACGCGCATGGGATTGATGAAAGTGATATGAAAGATCAGTATCGCACTAAGAGTAAATCTTTCACGTCCGGTCAAGTTCTCCACCGTGATTATGAACTCGAGGAAGCGCCTGTGTTAATCAGGGAGATGTGCGATGATATCTGCGCTCGTCTTCGTGCTTATGAATTTAAAGCCGGTCTTATTTATCTTGGGGTTTTAGAGTCAAGACCAAGCGGCCAACAATATGGCAAAAGTATGAGTTTACTAAAACTTAGTAATGATAATAATGAGCTCTTTATGGCTTTTATGAATGTGTTTAAATCGTTTCCGCTTAAAGATCCGCTTCGCCAAATTCATCTCGCGGTTGGCAATGTCAAAAATGCGGACTTTGAGCAAATTAGTCTTTTTGATGAGATGAACGGGCAAGACCAGGGGAAACTTTGGCAAACACTTGATCAAATTCACGCACGCTTTGGGAAAGATAAATTAATGCGAGCTAATGCTCTTACGAGATCATCAACCTACTTGCGACGGGCTAATCAAATAGGAGGTCACCGTAAATGAGCCGCAAAATGGTCAAATGGGCTCCGTTTGTAAGCCTCAAAGAACAAACTATATATCTAGCTAAATTGCGTCAAGAACGCCTTAAAGTTGAACGTCCAACCTTAAGTGATGATGAAATTGCAGCGATTAATCAAGTGCTTATCGACTATCACGGTCAAGAATTAACTTTTACATATTATGATAAGGGTCTCATCAAAACTTTTAAAGCCGTGATCATCAAGATTGATCAATACACAAAAAAAGTCGTCACAAGTGATCTTACAATCAACCTCGACGACTTACTTAGTTTAGACGATTAAGGAGAATTCCATCACGACTGGGTTATGATCACTATAGACAAAGCCATAACCATAACGAGGATCACTTGGGAGCAAGTCTTCAGTCTGGCCATTTACGCCACTTCCAACTGTTTCCACGTGTAAGACGTTAATATTACTGGAGACTAAGAAACCATCAATTGAACACATAAAGTTATCAATGATCCCGTTCCTATTTTTGTCCTCAAAAGGAATTGAAGCATCGCGGGCGCTGGGAAGATTAACTGGTCCATAAGCACTCAAGTCAACGCCATCAAGGTCTTTCGCATAAGGTTCAACTTTACCAGTTTTTGGATTGAGGAAATCCGTGCCATCCGCAATGGTGGCGTCTGCTCTTAAGAAGTTGTACCAGTCAGTTTTATAACCATCTAGTTCTTGTTCATTAAACCAGGTTGCATCAGCTAGGTCGGTCTTATCACTACTAATAATTAAGTCGTGATTAAAGTCGCCCCCGACGATTACATAGTTTTCCTGATCATTAAAGGTTGAGGCTTCCGCAACTGCATTCTTTAAATCGATAAGTTGGGCTTTTCTAATTAAGCCAGATTCATCATAAGCGGACATATGGACGTTGAAGATGAATAAAGACGCATCCATCCCCTCAATCTCAATTTGCGAAACAGTGAAGGCCCGATCTAAGTCAAAGAACTTATCAACAAACACGGTCGAGACGGTAAATTCTTTTCTTTTAGCTTCGGCGACTTCATATTTAGAATAAGTAGTAATTCCTGAATTAGACGCTCCAATTGGCGAGGCAAATGGATACATTAAATAACCTGAATGGTAGTTACTCGCAAAGACACGCGCATAATCTTCGTGCGCTAAATCACCAAGCGTTAATTGATTGACTTGATAACTTCTTGTTGACCCAGTATCGACTTCTTGATATAGCGCAAAATCAACTTCCCCGTAGGTGGGAATGATTTTTTCACTAATCGTTTGATATGCTCCATTAGTGTTAGCAATTTCTGCATCTTTACTAATCGCGCGACTATATTTACCAACTGTGTTGGTGCGGTTTTGTGATTCAGCAAATTCTGCTTTAAACTCTGCTTTATCCATAAAGAATGAATACTCACGGCTATAAGCGCCGAAGCCTATATTGTAAGTCGAAATCGTTAGTGATTCACTCTCAACTTTGCTCTTATTCAATTTGGTATTTATATTATTATGAACTTCGACATCAATGTTACCAATCCGCGAATAATCAACGGCTAGATAAACAAGATAAGAAAGCACCGTTAAAACAAAAACTAGGAGCAATATTAAAATTGCCCCTAGAATTTTCTTCGCGGATTTCTTGTTTTTGACTTCCCCTAGAAAGCCCATGTTCCGTTCCTAAACACATTAATACTCGTGCCATCACGTTTGATGCCAACGATATTTAAATCATCAGTCCCAATCATGAAGTCAACGTGAATTAGTGAATCGTTTACGCCTTTTTCCTTTATTTCGTCCATGCTCATCTTGTCAAAACCTGGTAACACCATGTTGAAGCCGCGACCAAGCGCGACGTGACAGCTCGCATTTTCATCAAATAAGGTATTAAAGAAGAGAATCCCAGCTTGGTTGATTGGTGAGTCTTTAGGCACAAGTGCAACTTCACCAAGATAACCACTGGTTTCATCCATATTAAGCATTTCTTTTAAGAGGTCTTCATTTTGTTCGGCCCCAAATTCGACGGCTTTACCATCTTTAAATCTAATCCAGAATTTATCAATAACTTCACCATTATAAGAAAGTGGTTTCGAGGCAAATAAGACACCTTCGGCTTTACCCTTCATTGGTGTGGTGAAACATTCTTCAGTTGGAATATTTGGATTAAAGAAGGTCCCTCCGATCGTGTGTTCCCCGCCTGCTAGAAATCTTGCCCCAGGAATAAGCCCGACTTTGAAATCAGTGCCATTACTGGCTTTATATCTTAGTTCAACTAAATCTAGTGAGTTAAGGAAAGTGGCATGTTTATGTAGTCTAGCATTATGTTCATTCCAATTTTCAATTGGATTGCCTTCTAAGGCGCGACTAGCTTTTAAGATTTCTTCCCATAGTTTTTCTTTGGCTTTCTTAGCACTTAGTTCGGGAAAAAGTTTTTTAGCCCAAGCAGTGCCGGCGGCGGCGGCAATCACCCATTGGTAACGGTCTTCCATTTTATCAATATAAGGTTTAATCACGGGGTAACGTAATTTCATTGCTTTCGCCCGTTTTTGTTGGTCAATCCCTTTTTCACCATCGGGATCGGATGATTCAAGATAGATTTTGACCGGTAAAACATTAACTTGATGTTCGAACTTGGCCTTTTGCCAATCGAGGACTTCGCCTAATGTTTCAACCTTTTGAAATTTGTTATTAAGTTTACTTAAACGGTCATCAAGCCAATCAATATTGACGCGCTTCGCCTTCCGCTTATAAGCAGCCTCGACAATCATCATGACAAGATCAGCTTGTTCTAGTTCGGCGACAATGTTAACTTCTTGGCCTTTTTGGACATTAGCTCCAACGTTAACAATTAATTTCGCATATTCTTTGAGAATTCTTTTTTTCATATTTACTCCTCTTTCATTATGAATTTTAAAGTTTAGTCGTCTCGTCTCCATTATATTAATCTTATCATGTTCATCTTTTGGTGGATGATTGATATGATAACTAACTTAATTGATTAAAGCGTGTTTTTGTAAGCCTCAATCAAGTTCTTTTGTAGTCTTAATCTTGTTAATAAACCCACGCCCTTAGGAACAGGTGTTTGTAGTCTTACATTTAAACCCGGATACACGTCCCCAACAAGCTGCGCGTCGAGGCGGTTAATACCGACGTCGACAATGACTGCGGACGTTTTTAGTTTTTGTTCTTTGATAAAGTAGGCTTTACCGACTGCGACGACAATAATATCCGCATGAAGGAGATAAAAATCCATATCCTGTTTACTGGTTTTCGAGTGTAAAACGACGACATTAGCACTTAAATCTAGTAGCAGTTTGGCCATGGGGCGACCAACGATATTAGATCTACCAATGACGACGGCATTCTTTCCACTTATTTCAATCTTTTCACTTTGTAAGTAGTCAATAATTCCTTGTGGTGTACATGGCTTAAACTTACTTAGTGGGTGAAAACCATCAACATCTTTAAGGGGATTAACAGCTAATTTAATCTTTTCTTCATCAATTTGCGCAGGAAGCGGCATTTGCACAATCAAACCGTGGACATGCTCATCTTTATTAACTTTCTCAATTTCTTCTAGAAGCCTAGATTCACTAATTGAAGGTTGCAGTTTTAATAGTTTAACCTCGACGCCAATTTCACTTCCGTCTTTAATCTTGCCTCTAATATAAGAGTTACTCGCTTGATCGTCATTGACTTGAATGATTGCCAAAACAGGTCGATGCTTAAAACTAGCAACTTCGACACTTAATTCGGCTTTTTCGTTATTTACGTATTCAATAATATTCATTGTTATATTATATCATCATGTCATTTAGATAGAAGGTTAAATATTGATTTTGACGCTTAAACAAACAAAAAAGTCAGGGTTTTCCCTGACTTATTTAAGTTTTTGATTAATTGACTTAGTTAAGGACGTTAACAAGAACTGCAAGTAAAAAGAATACAATTGCTAAGACCATTGTTACAATGGAAATAACCTTTTCACTGCCACGTTCTTTGGTTTTAACAAAAATATTAAGTCCGCCACCAGTAATAGCCCCTGAGGCCCCTTCACTTTTACCACCTTGTAAGAGCGAAAGAATGATGACGAGGATTGCAACAATAATGAAGATAATATCAAGTGCGTTCATAGACCCTCCTAAGTTTCTTTTCTAATATACTATAAATAGTCATACTTTGCTAGTGTAATTTTGTGATTTACAAGCGTTAAATCAACCATTTTTATTGTCTTATCAATTTAGCGGTTATATTCTTTTTGTAATTCAAAAAGTAAATCGCGTAATTCGGCCGCTCTTTCAAAATCAAAGAGTTTAGCCGCCTTATTCATTTCGCTACGTAATTCTAAGAGTGTCTTATCTAATTCACGCTTACTAAGTTTACCTTTATTGAGTTTGTTGGCAAATTTTTCATCATCAAAATTATGAATTGGCGCGCTAATTGCTTTAATAATCGTTGTCGGAATGATTCCGCGTTCTTCATTGTATTTAATTTGTATCGCTCTTCGACGATCAGTCTCACCAATTGCTAAGTTCATTGAATTGGTCATTTTATCCGCATACATAATTACCCGTCCATGCGCGTTACGTGAGGCGCGACCAATAATTTGAATAAGACTACGGCCACTACGAAGGAACCCTTCTTTGTCGGCATCAAGAATTACCATCAATGATACTTCAGGAATATCTAGACCTTCTCTTAAAAGATTAATACCAATTAAAATATCGTATTTACCTTTGCGTAATTCATAAATAATTTGCGTCCGCTCTAAAGTTTTAGTTTCACTATGAAGGTAAGCAACTTTAAAATTACGCTTTTTCAAGTAGTCAGTTAAATCTTCGGCCATCTTAATGGTCAAGGTTACAATCATCACCCGTTCATTATTTTTAATTGTATGATTAATTTCACTAATAATGTCATCAATTTGACCAATTGTTGGTCTAACTTCTACAGGCGGATCAATTAGTCCCGTTGGTCTAATAATTTGTTCAACGACTTTGTGGTCAACCAGTGCTAGTTCATAATCGCCTGGGGTCGCACTCGTATAGATTACTTGATTCATTGTTCCTTCAAACTCTTGAAAGCGTAAAGGACGATTATCAAGCGCACTTGGAAGTCTAAAGCCATATGTTACTAATGTTTCTTTCCGAGCTCTATCCCCGTTATACATTCCTCGTACTTGGGGAAGACTAACGTGAGATTCATCAATAACCATTAAAAAATCTTTAGGAAAATAATCAATTAAACAGAAAGGTTTCTCTCCTTCTTTACGGCCATCAATATAGCGTGAATAGTTTTCAATTCCTGGGCACATCCCAAATTCTTGGAGACTATCAATATCTTGTTTGGTTCTAAATTCAAGACGGTCAGCTTCAAGGAGTTTGCCATTTTCTTTAAAGTATTGGACCCGGTCAATCATGTCACTCCAAATAAGTGGGACCGCGAGATTTATCCGTTCACGAGTCGAAGCGTGAGAATAAGCTGGATAAAGAGGATAAGTTAAAAAGGTCTTTTTTATCTCACCTGTCAGCGCGTTAATTTCTTTAATCGATTCAATTTCATCACCAAAGGTATCAATTTGAATTATTGTGTCGGAAGTAATTGGTGACATAATTTCAATCACATCGCCCCTGACTCTAAAGGTACCTGGTTTAAGTTCAAAATTATTACGTTCATATTGGGCCATGATTAATTTGGAGAAAAACTCTTTACGGTCGATTGTTTCACCAGCCTTAATATTAAACGCTAGCTTATTATATTCTTCTGGATCAATTAGCCCATAAATTGAGGCCACACTTGCAACCACTATGGTATCGCGTCTTTCGAGCACACTATTAATCGCGCTTGTCCGCATCATTTCAATTTCATCATTCATGACCGCGTTTTTTTCAATATACGTATCGCTACGAGGAATATAAGCTTCTGGTTGATAAAAATCAAAGTTAGAAACGAAATATTCAATACGGTTGTTAGGAAATAGTCCTTTGAACTCTGAATATAATTGTCCTGCTAGCGTTTTGTTATGAACAAGAATCAAGGTTGGTTTTTGTGTCTGCATAATTACGTTTGCAATTGTGAAAGTTTTACCCGTCCCAGTTGCACCTAAAAGAACTTGATGCTTTTTACCCTCTTCAATACCCTCAATTAACTCGTTGATTGCGGTCGGTTGATCTCCCGTTGGTTTAAAGTTAGTAATTAATTCAAAGGGGTGTTTGTTCATTTACCTCTCCGCTTGCGGTTTCTAAAGCCTCTAAACCCTTCACCTAATACTTCATTAGTTTGAATAACGGTTAAGAAGGCACGTTTGTCAATTTGTGAGACTTGGTAAATCAGATTAGCGTATTCCTTACGATCAAATGTGACCATGATCATCTCATATGCATGATTTTGATAGCCACCGGCGACAGAAATAAGTGTTGAACCTCGTTCCATTGAATCTTGGATATATTC
>DATESG010000066.1:0-2861 GCA_035270925.1 Bacilli bacterium
TCATTATTATTTATAATAACTCCACGTGCTAAAAATACGTCCCCATAATTACTAAGCTTAAACTTAAGGAGGTTTTATGAGTTTTAAGATTACATTTGAAGGTAAGGTAAAAACCTTTGACAAACCTGTCAGAGTCCTCGACCTACTCGGTTCCGACCACAACTTCTTCTGCGCACTTGTTAACAATCGCGTTCGTGAACTAACACACGAATTAACCGCAGACAGTGTCATCGAACCACTAACGCTTACCCATTCTGAATCGGTAAGAATCTATCAAACATCGCTTCGTTACCTTGTTGCGATGGCTATGAATAGAATTAGACCTGAGATCAAAATCCGTTTTTCCTATAACGTCTCACGGTCAATCTTTATTCAAATACTTAATGAAGGCATTCGTGCCGATCGTGAACTTGTCCACGAACTAGAACAAGAAATGAAACGACTAATTGCAGCTGATATCCCATTCAACAGAAGCAAAATTAGTGTTGAAGAAGCGGCAAAAATCTATGAAGAACGTGGCTTTGAAGACAAGTTAGAAGTGCTAAAGTACCGGCCGGAAAAAACGGTACATATGTATGAATGTGATGGCTATCTCAATTACATGTATGGCTTTATGGTTCCTTCAACTGCTTATCTCAATCAATGGATTCTTAAACCTTACAGCCCAGGGATGATTCTTCAATATCCACGCAACGAATGTAAGGGTGAAATTCCTGAATTTAAGGATGCACCAACATTTGGCAAAACGCTTAAACAATCCCATGCTTGGAGTAAAAAAGCCGGACTAGAAAGCGTCACAGGCATTAATCGCTATGTTGAAGGTGGTCATGAAGTTGATCTCATCAATATTTGTGAAGCGCGCCATTATCAACAACTGAGCGAATTAGGCAGTAAAATTATCGAGGAATCTGATAGCCTTCGCCTCATTTGTATTGCCGGTCCTTCTTCTTCTGGCAAGACCACATTTGCTAATCGATTAAGAATCGAATTAATGAGCCGTGGTCTCCGTCCAATTCGTCTTTCGATTGACGATTATTATTTACCACGGGCACTTGCCCCAGTCGACGAAGATGGAAAACCAGACTTAGAATCAATTTATGCGCTTGATATTGAACTATTTAACCAAAATATGCTCGATTTAATCAATGGCGAAAAAGTTCAATTACCTAAATTCGACTTCAATACCGGCAAACGTGTCCCAGGACGTGTTCTCCAAGTTGAAGAAGATCAACCAATTATTATTGAAGGTATTCATGCCTTAAATGAACAACTAACGACTTTGATTCCAAAGCATCAAAAATTCAAAATCTATATTTCACCACAAGCACAAATTAACCTTGATGACCAAAATCCAATTTCGCTGACTGACCTCAGACTTCTCCGTCGTTTAGTCCGTGATAAAAAGTTCCGTAATGCGAGCGCCCTTGAAACAATGTCAATGTGGCCAAGCGTACGTAAAGGGGAATTCACGTGGATTTATGACACACAAGAAGGTGCTGACTACGTTTATAACTCAGTCTTAAGTTATGAATTGCCAGTCATGCGTAAGTACGCGCTGCCTGTTCTAGAAGAAATTGATCGCGAAAGTGAATACTGGCCATTAGCAGAACGTCTCATTCGCATGCTAAAATACTTCGTTGACCTTGAGGAAAAGTGGGTCCCATCCAATTCACTCATGCGTGAGTTTATAGGTGGCAGTTGCTTCCAAGACGTCTAGAAATTTGTTCATTAACTAAAAGAAAAGCCACACTAAGATGTGGCTTTTTTTCTATGCTTGTTATATTTTTCAACCTCTTTTTTCTGAATGCGTTTCATCTCGAAGTAATAAAGTGAACGTACTTGATCGTAGTGTTGCTTCTCTTGCTCGCTCAGAAGCGAAAAATAAGCAATACGGAAAACGCCCTCAAGACGGAAAAACGAGTCATAAAGATTCAATATGGTAATAATTGCGAAATAATCACGTCGAGAATAAATCAGTAAGGGACTACTATGATTAACCTCACTAGCCATTTGATACATTTTATTATACTCCTTGAGGCCGGCAATGGTTTCCATGCCATCTCTAAAATTGAGCTTCAGTTCATTCTTATCAAGATCAGGTACATATCGTAACCATCCATATTCGATAAAACGCTTTGTGTCTTTACTCTTTAATCCAAGCTTACGCATTTCCTCTTTAATGGAGACAAACAGACGGTCACACTCTTCTTCGGGAAGAATCTTATTGAAAGCATCAGCATAATGCATATGTTCTAGATAACCGTTTATTACCTCTGGGCCATACTTGGTGAGGATGATCAAAGTTGCTTCCAGTTCGTGCATTGTCCGCCAGGTCGTAAAAGCTTCCGTTTCGAAACCACTGATAAGCAACGTTGTAATCGCCTTAACAAGGCTAAATGACTTATTGAGCATATCGATCAGCAATGTTTTTGATGGTTCTTGCTTTTTAAACAGTTCTAATTTTTTTAGGATAAAATTCGTAAAGACATTCATCGTTGATATCGGTGGATAAAACTGTGTCATTAGGCGTTTAGGATCATACTTAAAATGGACTTCCGCGGCATATTTATCTACAACGCTATTAACCAATAAAGCAATAAAGGCTTCATTATTAGCAGTCTCTTCCTTATTTTCTACCCCTTCAAGACGATAAAAATAATCATTGACCATATATAAAACTAGACGAACATTGTCGAGGTTTTGTAAAGCATAAGCAGGGTATTGATCGGCAATCATGTCGTAGACTTCTAAGACTTCAAGATAGCGCGCAAAAAGGTAATCAGCATTGACTTTGTTACTAAAGCCAAGTAACTGAAGGAGATTAATAAATCCACGTTCATCAAGGGCACTATATCTGTCTC
>DATESG010000067.1:0-13421 GCA_035270925.1 Bacilli bacterium
TTTGAGTACTAACTGAGACTGGGAAGTAGCCAGTATCTCTACTGAATTCAGCATTACGTTCGACTGTTAAGTATTTAAGTAGTAACCATGCTGCTTCTTGTTCGACTGACTTGCCCCGTTTTAGTAACGCGAGGTTTGTCCCTTGGGAGATGACAAATTTTTTGTCAGCTTCTTTGAATGGAATTGGATGGACACTAACTTCAAATGGATAATCTGTTGAATTGTTCGGAAGGTTCTCTTTAACACCAGCTGAACTGGAAATTGTGAGAACTATTTTACCTAGTTTGAATGGGTTACTACCAAATTGGGTTTCGCCATACTTTTGTGGAATTCCGACAATACGTTGGTCTGAAAGACCCTTTAAGAAGGTTAAGCCTTGGACAACTTGCTCAGTGTTAAAGCGTAAGTAGCCTTGACGAATGTTTCCACCTTTTTCAGTGTAAACACCACCCCATTGGCGAACCATCGTAATAAAGAAGTTGGAAGTTGAGTCCCAGTTGAAGGGAACAAATGTTTCTTTAGTCACTTCTGTAAAGTCAAAGACGGTCTTGGCAGCAAAAGCGGCTTTAACGGCTGGGGTTGGTTCGACTGGACGAGCGACGGCTTCATAGCCTCCGGCGTCTTTACGGACGACAACTTTACCAAAATAGCCTTGTTCTTCAGTGATTTGTTTAATTCTCAAACCAATTGTGGCTAGTTCGGCCCATGTTTCAGGAACTTTAACGCTTGGGTCATGCGACGCCATTACTTCAAAGAATCCTTTGTTTGCAACCATGATTTCGGTTGATTTGTTGAATGGTAAGCCAACAGTGACACCATCGACTAGTTCTTGGTTTTCGGTCATATAGTCAGCATAGAAATCATCAACATCAAGGCCAATATCTTCTCTAGCCATGTAGGCATCAAGTGGCAACATGATGTTTGCGTTTAAATAACTGGCGAAGTGATCAGGATAACCATTAGCAATGTGAGGATAAGCAGTATTTCCGACTGAAAGGTCAATTGCTTGTTTTAGGTTAGGATATCCTCCCTTGGTTTCGTAAACGACGTCGATATTTGGGTTAGCGACTTCAAAGTCAGCAATCATTGGTTCTAGTACAGTATTAACTGGCCCGCCAAAGCCTGTCCAAAAATCAATTCTGGTTTTTGGCCCTGTGTTGCTTCCATCGCTGTTCGATGTCTCGGTCCTGGGACCACATCCAGCTAAGACGCCAACCAATAAGGCTGTCGCCATAAATAATATAGGTTTTTTATTTTGCATTTATTATGCTCCTTTCCTGTATCTTATAATCTTTCGCATATTGCGAAATACTATCCTTTAATACCACTACGTGAAACTCCACGCATGATATATTTTCTAAAGAAGACGAAGATTACGAGTAATGGGGCACTAATAACCATCGAGCCCGCGATTTTAACTGTATCAAAACTGCGGTAGTCACTTTGGAATAAACTCATTAACCCGTTACTAACTAGACGCATGGTCCATTCGATTCCATAATCCATTAAGAACTTGTGATTCCCGTTAGCAACAAGTGTTGGCCACACATAAGCGTTCCAACTGCCCATCACGTTAAGAATAATGATTGTCACAATTGTCGGCATTCCGAGTGGAATCATTACGCGCCATAGATAACGGAATTCACCATATCCATCGACCTTAGCGGCGAGGAATAGTTCATTAGGTATTTGTTGGAATGTTTGCCGTAATTGGAAAATATAGAAAACACTAATGCCGTGGACGAAGATTAGGGGGAAGAAGGTATTTAACATACCACCTGTAAGCCCAAACATTCCGTTAACGGTTTGATAGTTAGTAATGATCATCATTTCACCTGGAACCATCATTGTTGCGAGTAAGAGTGCAAATAATGCATTTTTACCCTTGAAATCCAGTCGAGCGAAGGCAAATGATGTGAAGACGGTAGTGATCACTGTAAACACAGTTGCAACGACCGCGACAATAAAGGTATTGACGAAGTATGGCATAAAGTTAACAGTTGAACTTGCCATCGTGTTAATTAAATCAACCGGAAGTGTACTATAGCCAGGTTCACCTGGATTAATTCCCCCGAGAATCAAGCGGAAGTTAACTAGCGATGGGTTAGTCGTAATAAGACTTACGGAGCCTGCTGTAACTGATCTGTTATAACTAATTGGATCGGTCAATGAGGTTGAAATCATAAAGAAGAATGGCGCTAGAATGATAAAAGCAAAGAATGCAAGGAAGGCATAAGTGATAATTTTAACAATTATCCCCATTGTTTTGTATTGTTTGAGTTTTTCATAAGTTGGAATAAAGCGATCATCACCGTGAGGAGCAGCATTTTCAATTTTGGCTAGTACTTCTTTTTCTTCGGCAGTTAAATTTTCTTCAACTTTGAGATTTTTAGATTCGTTATTTTTCATGTTTGTTCCTCCTTCCTAGTAGTGAACGCGTTTCTTCGATATTTGCGTTTGGACCATTGTGATCAGTAAGACAAGCACTAATAAGACAAGTGCACCAGCGGCCGCACGTGGAAGATCGTCAGAACGGAAACGGTAAATATAGCCAACGACGGTTATCCATAATGTTCCATCAACTCCACCGAAGTCCGTTGGACCTTTGCCAACAACCGAGATGATTGAAGAATACATCTTAAATGCGCCAATAAATGACGTGATTGTAATATAAAAGATTTGCGGGCTTAATAGCGGAACTGTAATTTTTGAGAAAATTCTAATTCTTCTAGTTCCGTCAATTTTTGCAGCATCATAATATTGCTTATCAATCGTCGCAAGACCGCTCATGAATACGAGAATCTTGAAGGCCATTCCTGACCAGACTGATTGGGCGATAAGGACGACACCCATAGAAAACTTTGTCATAGGTTCAACGCCTTGTGGCGCGCCTAATTCAACCCAAGCCGTTGGAGTACCGCCAAATATTTGAATAATTTGGTTCATAATTCCGCTAGGTTCAGGTGAGAACAATACGTTAAAGACCATCCCGACTGCGATTGCGTTTGTAACGTAAGGGAGGAAGAAAACAGTTTGGAAAAAGCCTTTAAATGCCTTAATCGAGTTAATTGCGACCGATAATAATAAGGAAATAATAATCGTCAGCGGGACACTGATGACTGTCAAAATAGCTGTATTCATCAACGCCCGACGGAAGACAAGATCATTTAAGACTAAACCAAAGTTTTGAAATGAGAAACGTGGAATTTCTGGAGCAATAAAGATGCCACCATCAAATCCAGGAGGTGGAGCTGCCGAGGTAAACCCCGACAAATACATTTGTCTGAAAAAGTTAGAGAAAGAGAATGAGCCCGCACCTTGTTGCCAACTAAAATCTTCAATGAATGCAATGATTGTTGTATTGATCATTGGATAGAAGGTAAAGAAGGTGAGAAAAATCATCGCTGGTAGAAGTGAAATTACAACTTTGGCCCATAATGGAAGGGTCCGTCCTTGTTTGATTTTCATCGGACGAACGGCATTCTCGCCGCTTAGTTGCACCACATTATCACCGCCACCACTTTTTAAGTCGGCGGGTTTATCAGCGTCTTCTCTGAAATATTTATTTTTGTTCATATTTCATCCTTGAAGTAAACTACTTCACCCTTTCGCCGCTTAATTCGAATATGTAATAGCGTTTTGGATAAACCGTAACGATATTTTCCTTAACTTTATGACGTTGTTCGGCTGGAATAATTACTCTGATTGAGCTCTTTTGTCCAACTACACTGCCGACAATTGAAATATCACGGCCAATGTGTTCAATAAATTTAACTTGAATTTCAATGGCAGGATTTTCGTTCTTATCCAGCGTAAACGCTTCTGGTCTAACCGCAATTTTGACTGGGCGATTGGTTCCGGCGGCGACTAAAAGTTTACCAACAGCTTGTTCAAACTCGCTTAAGTCTTGACGATATCCATGATAAACAATACTTTCGTAAATATAACGAATTGTAAGTTTTTCAGGTTTTTCTTTAAGGACAACTTCATGATCAGCGATAAGTTTTTCTTTTTTGGCAAACTTTTCTTTAAAGCCACTAAACATTGCTTTGAAGTCAAACTTCTTGTCTTCTACGACTTCAACAACCGGTTGTTCAGCAGATTCGTGTTCTTCACCTAAGTCCGCAAAGTAAACTTTCTTGCTTTCTTTAAAGCCACCGGCAACTGCAATGTCATAAATTCTTTCGTCAAGAAGGTTAAATTCGCCTTTAGCTTTACGAAGTCCTTTGTCAAATTGAGTCCCGTTGATTGCAATGACACTTCCCGTTAATTCACCCTCAAAAATATTAATTGCTGGGGAACCTAGGAATTTAGCAACGAAAAGGTCGGCTGGTTCTTCATAAACAGTTTGTGGTTCATCAATTTGGTGAACGACACCTTTTCTCATAACAACGATGAAGTCTGAAATACTCATAGCTTCTTCTTGGTCATGGGTAACGAAGATTGTGGTGACGCCTGTATTGCGTTGAATACGTTTGATTTCTTCACGTGTTTGTAAACGTAAACGCGCATCAAGGTTTGAAAGAGGTTCATCAAGAAGTAACACTTGTGGGCGTTTCGAAAGCGCACGCGCAATTGCAACCCGTTGTTGTTGACCGCCAGATAATTCTTTTGGTTTACGATCCAATAGTTCACCAATGCCAACAATGTCGGCCATTTCTTGAACGATCGATTCCATTTCGACGTCACTTAGTTTTGGACGGACGTTTTCTAATGGGAATTTAATGTTTTGTCTCACTGTAAAGTGTGGATAAAGCGCATAGTTTTGGAAAACTAGGCCAATACCTCTATTTTCTGGTGGGACTTCGGTGACATCAATGTCTCCGAACCAAATTTTGCCGTCAGTTGGTTTATGTAAACCGGCAATCATATAAAGTGTGGTAGATTTCCCACACCCCGACGGGCCTAAAAGACCTACTAATTTGCCATCAGGAATGACAAAATCCATCTGATCGACAGCCTTAACAACAGGGCGATTGCCCGATTTGAAGTGCTTCGATAGATTATCTAATCTAACTTCCATATTTCCTCCTGCAGTACACTGCTTTTATTATTTATAATAACACATCACCTATAATTTCGACAATTATGGGTTGCGCTAATAATCAAATTGAGTAGTAAGATATGACGTTTCATTAATACATATCTAGATAGTATATACAATTAGCTCGAAAAGGTTAACATTTAATTATCGTTTTTTTCATTATCACTAAGATGATACATTCTCACTATATTTTTAGCCCTTTGGACATTAAAGTGCCGTTCTTCTGCAGCGTTAGCGTAGATGACACTTGCGTTCTTATCGAGTACGACCGAAAGTGAAATCCGATCGACAAGACTAGATTGGGATTTAGTGAGCGCCATCATCAGGAGGGACACGAAACCAATGGGCAGAATAAAAAGAAGATAATACAATAAAAAGCCACTTAGTCCGCGATAAAGCGTTTGAACTTTCGTTAAGCGATAGCCGTATTTATTGGCGAGCGTGGTTTTTGTAAAACGTTTTCCAAGACTCGCTCCATCTTTAGTAATCAGCGGTAGTAAAACAATTAAAATTAGCGCGGCAATCACGAATGAACCCGCGAGGGCGATAAAGAATAATTGATAAAATATATATGTCGCTTCAACAAGCGTTTCATTTAAAAATAAATAATCTAAAGCCCTAGTAAAGTTATCACGATACAAGCTTCTTGCTGCGACATTTTTACCTTCTTTAACAGCAACGATCCACGGTGTGGCCTCGTCAATTGCAACCGTAAAATCAAAAGGAGTATCTAACTCATTTCTTAGCAAGATATGATCATAATAATCATCAACTGAGTTGAAACTTTTACTGCTATCTAAAAGTGGGCTTAACCCTCTAACTAATTGTAAATTTTCATCAACACGGTCGACATAATAGTTATAGAGAGCTGAGGGGTATTTATCGATTTCATCAATTACAACCACCGAATCATTTTCATTTACCTCGTAGAGTCCACTTAAATACAGTGTCGCCGTTACGGTCATTGATGCGCGTTTCATCCCGGCATTATTTGCAAGTGGAATCCCGCCCGCAAAGGCGATAATAGCAGCGAGGACAAGAACAAAAACAGCGTCTAAAAGTCCCCCTACTAAACGCATGGGTGGGCTTTGACGGGCAAAGCGTTGCTCGGCGGAGTCCATGATATTTGTGTCTAAAGATTTTTGGTTTTTTGTCATTCTATCCTTCGTTCTCGAGATAGTCTTTAACTTCATTTACTGGTGGATTCGCGTCAATAAAGGCGCGGGCATTGTCGTAAACTACTGATTTTTTAAGATCAATGACACGGCTTCCACAGACAAAATCATGTAGTGCAAGATTTTTCTTGGAGAAGATTGAAATTGTTAAAGAAATGAATAAAATCACCATCCAAATAAGTGGTTGGATTTGAATTGAAAGAAGATAAAGAAGGAAGAAAATTAGAAATCTAATGGCAATCTTGCCACCTGTAAATTTGTAGCCATGCGTCGTCGTTAACCCCATTTTTAAGAGCAATTTGCCTAAAGTTTGACCATTTTTAAGTAATAACGGAATCGTTAAATATATTACCGAGGCGGCCACGAGCATATTCAAAATACTTTCAAAAAGTAGAATCTCACGGTAGTCATTAACAAAGTCAAAAGCGTTAAAAACTGCGATTGCCCCGCTATAGATACTGCGGTTAAAGGCAGTTACATCGGCAACGGTTGTTGTTGCTTTTAAACTGACTCCGACCGGTAAAAATATATCATGAAGAACGAGTTCTTCGCTTGTTGAGGTCGCATCGCTTAAATCACTGGAGGAACGAATAAGGCTAAGTCCTTCGCCGTCCATCGTAGTTTCATAATATGAGTTTGTTTCGTTAATTTTTAAAATATTAGCAAGGTACCATTCATGGTCATAACTAATTTCACTGGTCGCAAAATTAGACTGCATATAAACGGTGTAAAAATCATAGGTGGCCTTGGCGTATTTAAGTTCTCCAACAGAATTAAGTGTAATATTAACTTCATCAATATTGCTAAAATCCGCGGCCAACTCTTGATCAAGAGTGACGAGATTACTCTTTTTGAGTGAGTGTTGATAATCTACACTCAAGGTTGCTAAATTAGTCGTCGCATTAAAAATTGGACGGACGACGAGACCAACGAGAAAGAAAATGAGAAAAAACGCAGCAAAATCAATTAAGGTCGCGCCCACTCTTCGTAAGATTGGTGCGCCTTGAATTTGCGTATTTTCAATCACTTCAACTTTATTTTTAAATTTCATGATAATTCCTTACTTAACGAATATCATCATACTATTTTTTGGGCAAAATGACAATAAAAAAAGCCCCCCGAAGGAGGCTTAATAACTAATATAAATTAATTAATTATTTTAAGATTTCGATGACTGTTCCAGCACCGACGGTACGACCGCCTTCACGAATTGAGAACTTAGTTCCTTGTTCGATTGCAACTGGGTGAATCAATTCGATTTGTAATTCAACAGTATCACCTGGCATAACCATGTCAACACCGGTAGGTAAGGAAATTACGCCTGTAATATCGGTAGTGCGGAAGTAGAATTGTGGGCGGTAGTTGCTTAAGAAAGCTGTGTGACGGCCACCTTCTTCTTTGGTTAAGACGTAGACTTGAGCGCTAAATCTGGTGTGAGGTTTCACTGAACCTGGTTTGGCAAGGACTTGACCGCGTTCGATTTGATCACGTGAGACGCCACGTAAGAGGGCGCCAATGTTATCACCAGCAACGGCTTGGTCGAGTAATTTTCTGAACATCTCTAAACCAGTAACGACAGTTGTTTGTGTTGGTCTAATACCAACGATTTCAACGTTTTCGTTAATTTTAACTGTTCCACGTTCAACACGGCCAGTGACGACGGTTCCACGGCCAGAAATGGTCATGACGTCTTCAATTGGGAGTAAGAATGGTAGATCAACTAAACGGGTTGGATCTGGGACGTAGCTATCAACTGCGGCCATTAATTCAAGAATTGATTTTTGTGCTTCTGGGTCGCCTTCAAGGGCTTTACGGGCACTACCACGGATAACTGGTGTGTCATCGCCTGGGAAACCGTAGCTGTTTAAGAGGTCACGGACTTCCATTTCAACGATGTCAACTAGTTCTGGGTCATCAACGAGGTCAACTTTATTTAGATAAACGACAACATATGGAACACCAACTTGACGAGCAAGAAGAATATGTTCACGTGTTTGTGGCATGACACCATCGGTTGCGGCAACAACGAGGATTGCTCCATCCATTTGTGCAGCACCAGTAATCATGTTCTTGACATAGTCAGCATGCCCTGGGCAGTCGACGTGTGCGTAGTGACGTTTTTCAGTTTGGTATTCAATGTGTGAAGTGTTAATTGTAATACCACGAGCTTTTTCTTCCGGAGCTGAGTCAATTTGCGCATACTCCATAACTTTAGTACCACCTGCTATTGCAAGCGTTTTGGTGATTGCCGCGGTTAATGTTGTCTTACCATGGTCAACGTGACCGATAGTTCCAATATTAACGTGGACTTTACTTCTATCGAATTTTGCTTTTGCCATAATATTTCCTCCTTAGTTATATTTCGTTAGCATTTAACGATTTTATCTTATAGCAAGATTATAAATAAATCAATATTAACAATGTTAATGCTGATTATGAGACGTGTAATTAGCGAGTGGTCATTCCGTTTTTCTTAATTACTTCTTCGGCAACGTAACGTGGACATTCGCCATAATGTGAGAAAGTCATTGAATAGTTACCGCGACCTTGAGTAAAACTACGAAGATCGGTAACATAGCCAAACATTTCTGATAATGGGACTTCGGCGTCAATAACTTTAGCGTTACCTCTTTGGGTTTCGCCGGTCATTTGACCACGTCTTCTTGCAACGTCACCTAAGACGTCGCCATAGTATTGTTCAGGAACAGTAATTTCAACCTTCATAATCGGTTCAAGTAATACTGGTGAAGCTTTTTTGGCGGCCTCTTTTAGGGCCATTGAAGCAGCAATTTTGTAGGCTGATTCACTACTATCGACATCATGGTAGCTCCCATCATATAAGGTTGCTTTGATATCAATAACAGGATAGCCAGCGACAAGACCACGGTTAAGCGAATCCTTAATACCTTCATTTGTTGGTTTGATGAATTCACGAGGGACTGAGCCGCCGACAATTGCATCAACGAATTCATAGCCCTTACCTGGGTTAGGTTCGAACTTAATCCAGACGTGACCATATTGACCACGACCACCTGATTGCTTAATGTATTTTCCTTCACAATTAGCGGTTCCGGTCAGCGTTTCACGGTATCCAACTTGTGGAGCACCAACGTTAACGGCAACGTTGAATTCACGACGAAGACGATCAACTAAGACGTCAAGGTGTAACTCACCAACACCGGCAATAATGGTTTGACCGGTTTCAACACTAGTATGAACTTTGAATGTTGGATCTTCTTCGGCTAATTTAAGTAGGCCTGCTGTCATCTTTTCTTGGTCGGCTCTAGTTTTAGGTTCGACCGCTTGTTCGATTACAGGTTCTGGGAACACCATTCTTTCAAGAATGATTTTGTTTTTTTCTTCGCAGATGGTATCACCGGTGATCGTGTTTTTAAAACCAACGACGGCACCGATATCACCAGCTTTAAGTTCATCAACTTCTTCGCGGTGATTAGAGTGCATGAGCACTAAACGGGCAATACGTTCTTTAATTCCTTTAGTGGAGTTATAAACATATGAGCCGGCCGTGATTTTTCCTGAGTAAACACGGACGTATGCAAGCCGGCCAATGAATGGATCGGTTGCAATTTTGAAGGCAAGTGCGGCAAGTGGTTCGTTAACATCACTATGACATTGAATGATTGTTCCATTTGGAAGTTCGCCTTTAGCAGGTGGAACGTCAAGTGGACTTGGTAGATAATCAACAACACCATCTAGTAAGAGTTGGACACCCTTGTTTTTATAAGCACTACCCGCAAATACTGGGAAGAATGAACCGGTTAAGACTGCTTTACGAATGACCTTCTTGATTTCTGGAACAGTTAGTTCTTCGCCATCAAGGTATTTCATCATGAATTCATCATCATATTGTGAGATGGCTTCGAGTAATCTTGCACGGTAGAGTTCAACTTTTCCAGTCAGTTCAGCCGGAATTGCGATTTCGGTTGGAGCGTGGGTGTTATCGGTGTCGTAAACCCAAGCTCTTTTCTCGATTAAATCAACAACCCCTATAAAATCAGATTCAACACCAATTGGATATTGAACCGCCGCAGCATTAGCTGCTAAACGGGAGTGAAGCGTATCAACGCTCATTTCAAAATCAGCACCAATAGCATCCATTTTATTAACAAAGACAATACGTGGAACGTTATATTTTGTTCCTTGACGCCAAACTGTTTCAGTTTGTGGTTCAACACCACTCTTGGCATCTAGAACTGTCACAGCACCATCTAAAACCCGGAGTGAACGTTCAACTTCAACGGTGAAGTCAACGTGCCCTGGAGTGTCGATAATGTTGACACGAATACCTTTCCAAAAGGCGGTTGTGGCAGCACTTGTGATTGTGATGCCGCGTTCTTGTTCTTGCGCCATCCAGTCCATTGTTGCTGCCCCAGCATGGGTTTCACCAATTTTGTGAATCTTTCCTGTATAGAAAAGAATACGTTCAGTGGTGGTCGTTTTACCTGCATCAATATGGGCCATGATACCGATATTGCGCGTATGAGCTAGGTCATAACTCTTGAGATCATTTTTAATATCAGACATTATTACCTCCTCTAGTAACGATAGTGCGCGTAAGCTTTATTGGCTTCCGCCATCTTATGCGTATCTTCGCGCTTCTTGACTGATGCGCCGGTTCCGTTTGCGGCATCAATAATTTCAGCGGCTAATCTTTCTTCCATTGTCTTCTCATTACGGAGACGTGAATAGTTAACTAACCATCTAAGACCTAACGTTGTTTTCCGTTCAGTGGTAACTTCAGTTGGGACTTGGTAGTTTTGGCCGCCGACACGACGAACCTTTAATTCTACTTCCGGCATGATATTGCTTATCGCGGTCGCGAAGACGTCCATGGCTGGTTGGCCGGTTTTTGTCTCGATACGTTTGAAAGCGTTGTATAAAATGGTTTGGGAAACTCCGCGTTTTCCGTCAAACATGATTTTATTAATTAGACGTGTAACAAGTTTTGAATTATAAATTGGATCTGGCAACACATCGCGTTTGGCTACATTTCCTTTACGTGGCATATAAATTCCTCCTTCCTGAATTATCGAATAATATACCTTAAATACTAATTTTCTGCTTTAACTGGGCGCTTGGTTCCGTATTGACTACGGCCTTGACGACGTTTGTCGACACCGGCTGTATCAAGTCTACCGCGAACGATGTGATAACGAACACCTGGTAAATCAGGGACACGGCCACCGCGAATTAACACGGTACTATGTTCTTGTAAGTTATGTCCTTCACCGCCGATATAGGCTGTGACTTCATAGCCATTTGAAAGACGAACCCGAGCATATTTACGCAACGCTGAGTTAGGTTTCTTTGGAGTCATTGTTCCAACACGAGTACATACTCCACGTTTTTGCGCGGCGTTTTGTTCTGTCTCGACGCGTTTCAATGAGTTCCACCGACGATTGAGCGCTGGTGATTTACTTTTGTAGGTTACTTTAACCCGTCCTTGTCTGACCAATTGATTAATTGTAGGCATAAGTTTTCTCCTTTCATAACACTTATTGCACGACACGATACCGGGTGTATCAAGTTTTTCACTTAAAAAATGACCGGTATGGTCTTGAGCACGGATTTGATTATAGAGTCAACGCTAAAATTTGTCAACTATCTTAGTGCAAATAGTTTATATTTTTTGTGAAAAATCAATACTGATATAATCACGATTTAAATCATTAACCATAAAGGTATAGGCTAATTCATCTCCGCGGTTAAATGTGAAGTCGGTGAAAGTGTTAACGCCAAAAGAATCGCCCTTATAAAATAAGGTGTCTTCACTAGCCTTTTCTCCTGTTTTAAAGGTGTTTATCCCGTTTTTTTCTAAAAGTGAATATAGTTTAAAGGCCGTCTTTTTGCCTTGATTAGTGCGTCCAGTTGAATTGGTGTGTGCGAGTAGTTCTAAAAGCCCGGTGTCAACGCCGTCATATTCATCACTATAGACATAATCTCGTAAGTAATTATCTTTTAATTCATAGACGGTTCTTGCGTCAACATGATAGACCTTCAACCCGGCCCGATTAGGAAGTTTAAATTTTTCGTTGAGCCGACTATCAAATTCATTTAAGGCGGTTGGGGTGTAATACTCGAGTAATAAGTACTCATCCATCGGGTTACCACTCCAGTGATTATTGATGATGAGCAGATCACCGCTCTCAACGAAGGGCCGGAGTTTTACTCGTCCAGGCCCATCGAGAATCATTGGCTTCGCCCACTCCAAAAGTAATTTGCTTAGCCCACTATGATCGCCGATTGTGTAGTCCATCATATCAAAGCCACCAAGGGGATTATCTTTATCATCAAGATTGACATTATAGTAATCAGGAATTCCAAATAGGTGGCTAACTTCATGAATAAACGTGTGCGCATCCGGCTTATGGTTTAAAAGTGTTTGATGACTTTCCAAAAAATAATAGGAACTCCACGCATAATTATGACCAAAAGGTCCACTACCAGTGTTGCCACTTTTATCCGCAAATGTTGCATAGGCCCAAAAAATGTTTTTGGCACCAAGTTCACGGTCCGTATTGTTATAGGGGTTGGCATAGACGAGATAGGCAGCATCAATATAGCCATCTCCATCCTGATCATAATCAGCAACGCGATCAGGAAATTGGAATTTAAAATTGGCGACTGCTTCTCTTAAAAGCCCGGAAGTGACTGTTTGCTTGTCTAATCCCTGGTTCATCGCACTATTAATTGAGGCGACTGTGTAAGTTTTACTTTCAAACCACGGAGCTACTTCGCCATTTAATGATAATTTGCCGTAACTAGATTTATAGTAAAAACTAGCGACCGATTCCCAAAGCGTCGCTTCGCTTTGGCCAAAAAAGGCGTTTTCTAATTTAATATGGGCATCAACCCCATTGTTTTTATCAAGTTTGTCGAGTTCATAATCACTAAAAGAGATTGGTAAGACCAAAAGTTTTTGTTCCCCGATACTATCAAGCGTCAAAGTTCTAAAACCCGCGGAGGGATTTGATCTTGTGACATCAAAAAAACGCTTGTTATATGTTTCAATTTTCGTAGTGTTGATATTTAAGTTGTTCGCACCGACAAACTCTTCGCTATATTCATAAGCAGAAAAAACCATGGAAAAAGGGTTACAACTTGTTAGTAGTAACGTTGAGACTAGAAGGCTGAAGCCAGTTAATTTCAAGTTCTTCTTCATTGTAACCCTTATTATAAAG
>DATESG010000068.1:0-2690 GCA_035270925.1 Bacilli bacterium
AAGACAACAACAATTACTGGACCAGTTGGGAGGTTCGTGACTTGACTAGAAATGAGTGAACCACCGACCCCGGCCATGACCCCAAATAAACCGGCAAGGACAAGATTATGAACCAAACGATTCGACCATTGACGGGCACTTACGCTTGGCGCAATTAAAAAGGCACTCATTAAGATTACTCCAACGGTTCTAATACTGATTGTTACGACCAAAACTGTCATCATTGTTAAAAGCGCACTCATGATTTTTGATGAGAAGCCAAGACTATAAAAGTAATCACGGTTAAAAACAAATAATTTAAGTTCCTTATAAAACAAAATAATTAATGTGAGGACAAGTATCGAAATTCCCGCGATTAAATATACATCACTCAAGAGCATCGTCGCCGCTTGACCAAAAATAAAATTTTGTAAGCCGCTACTATGAGCATTGCCGCCACCTTGAATTAAAAGTAATAAGACTTGGCCAATCCCAAAGAAACTCGCAAGAATTAGTGAAAGTAAGGCATCATCCTTAATTTTACTAACACGCTTGATGGCTTCAATTAGCAGCATCGCCACTAACGAACTAATTGCCGCTCCTAGCAGCAAAATCCACATATCTTTAGCACCGGTAAAGATAAAAGCTAAAACAACGCCAGGAAGCGTTGCGTGAGACAAAGCATCGCCGACGAGGGCTTGTTTTTTTAAAACAGTAAATACGCCGAGCACACCATTAGCGACCCCTAAAAAGAGCGTCCCTAAGACAATCACAAATAATGTGTAGTTATCTAAAATAAAGTTAGGCATGGTCCTCACCACTTTTTAGCAGTGAATGCTCTTGATATGTCGTGCGGATTAATTCTTCGCTAAACACATCATCAACGAGGCCAAAGGCGATAATCTTACGGTTGAGTAAAACTACATAGTCAAAATACTCTTTAACTGTTTGCAGGTCATGATGAACAACGACGACGGTCTTATTGTTGTTTTTAAGTTCTTTTAAAAGCATGACAATCGCTTTTTCAGTTTTGGCATCAACACCCACAAAAGGTTCATCCATTAAATATATTTCGGCTTCTTGGACAAGCGCGCGAGCAAGGAACACTCTTTGTTGTTGTCCGCCTGATAGTTCACTAATTTGCCGGTCTTTAAATTCAAGCATGTTAACTTTATTAAGCGCTTCAATCGTTTTATCTTTATCTTTTTTACTGGGCCGTTTAATCCAGCCGACATGGCCGTAGCGCCCCATTAAGACCACATCAAAGACAGTCGTCGGGAAATCCCAATCAACACTGCCGCGTTGCGGGACATAGGCGATGCGTTTTTGGACATTCTTATATGGTTGATCTAGAAAACTTACTTCGCCAGAGACACGCTTAACTAATCCTAAAATTGCTTGTATAAGCGTGGATTTACCCGCGCCATTCGGACCAACAACTGCGACTAGTGCTCCTAAAGGTATTTCTAAATCGATATCCCAAAGGACTGGTTTTAAATCATAACTAACGGTCAGATCAAATATTTTAATTGCACTCATAATTTACCTCTATATTAGGGCGTCAACAATTGTATCAACATTATGTTTACACATCTTGATATATGTTTCGCCTCCACTTTTAATGTCGCCTAGTGAGTCACTATACAAGTGTCCTCCAATATTTAGACTACGGCCGCGGGCCTCAACTGCTTCAATCACGGACCTGATTGTATTTTCTGGCACACTCGTTTCAACAAATATCGCCTTAACATTAAGCGCGACCACTAAGTTAGCGAGGTCTTGAATATCTTTCACACTGGCTTCACTTTGCGTACTAATTCCTTGAATCGAATGAACACTAAATCCATGAGCCCGGCCAAAATAGGCAAAGGCATCATGAGCGGTAATCAAGACTTTTTTTTCAGCACTTAATTCATTAACACGATCTTCAATATATTGTTCTAGATCACTTAGTTCTAATTGGTAGGCATTATATCTACTTTCATATTCACTAGCATTACTTGGGTCAAAGGCCATCATCTTCTCTTTAAAGGTTTCGGCTACGACCATCCAGTTATTCACATCACCCCAAATATGTGGATCCGGTTGACCTTCCATATTTTCAATGATTTGAATTGTACTCAAAGCTACAAGGCCGTCACTCGCAATAAAGCGTTTGTTCGCGTCAATACTTAAAAGCACATCACCCATCTTTGCTTCGAGATGTAGGCCATTAATGACAACGAGATCAGCTTTGGCTAATGCGCGCGCATCACTTGGCTTAGGGTTATATGAGTGAGGATCTACACCTGGTTTCATCAAGATTGTGACACTGACATCATCGCCACCAATGCTTTTGGCAAGGTCACCTAACATCGTTGTCGTCGTCACGATATTTATCTTGCCTTCAACATAGTCATAATGATTAATTGGCGCACACGAAATAAGGGTTGATAACCCTAAGATGCTGGCGATTAATAACTTTATTCTTTTATACATAATTTTTAATAGTTTTAAGGGTTGCCTTAAAATCTAATTAATCATAAACTTAATAGCGTTTCTTGTCAAACAATATACCCGAAACACACTAAAAAAAATATCTTATGAAATAGCGATAACAAACGCTAATTAACACTCTTAAGTTGTGCTTACTATTTTGCTAACAATCTTTTATACTAAATTATTGCTAAGTGATGATATGATATATCAGAATTGGAGACCAATATATGAAG
>DATESG010000069.1:0-10177 GCA_035270925.1 Bacilli bacterium
CCGTCTTCAAGGAGCTTACCAACGAGATCACGCTTAACTTTAAGTGAAAGCGCGGAGATGTCCATCAATTCATCTAAACGGGTATAGAAGTCAGCCTTATCCGCAGAAAGATATGCTAGCCGCGGCATATTTAGGGTCACAACCCCCACACTGCCAGTATTGGAGCCACTACCAAAGTAGCCGCCACTCTTTTTTCTTAATTCTCTTAAATCTAATCTTAAACGGCAGCACATCGAACGAACATCACTTGGTTCCATATCACTATTAATATAGTTACTAAAATATGGTGTGCCGTATTTAGCGGTCATATCAAATAATAAGCGATTATTTTCGGTGTCACTCCAATCAAAGTCTTTCGTCAGTGAATAGGTTGGAATTGGATATTGGAAGCCGCGCCCATTGGCGTCACCTTCAAGCATCACTTCAAGGAAGGCTTTATTAACCATATCCATTTCTTTTTGACAGTCTTTGTATTTAAAGTCCATCTCTTCACCACCGACTAGTGCGGGTTTTTCCGCTAAATCACTAGGCACAATCCAGTCGAGCGTAATATTGCTAAATGGTGCTTGGCAGCCCCACCGACTTGGAGTGTTGACCCCAAAGATAAATGATTGAATTGCTTGTTTGGTTTCTTTATAACTCATATTGTCAACTTTAACAAACGGAGCCAGATAAGTATCAAAACTAGAGAAAGCTTGCGCGCCGGCCCATTCGTTTTGCATAATCCCTAAAAAGTTCACGAGTTGATTACAAAGTGTATGTAAGTGTTTAGGAGCATGTGAAGAAATTTTACCTTCGACGCCGCCGACCCCTTCACGGATAATCTTTTCTAAATCCCAGCCAGCGCAATAAGCACTGAGCATTGAAAGGTCATGAATATGAATCGCGGCACTCCGGTGCGCATCCGCGGTTTTTTGATCATAAACTTCACTCAACCAATAGTTGGCGGTAATCGCCCCACTATTATTAAGAATCAACCCGCCTAAGGAATAGTTAACCGTCGAGTTTTCTTTAACACGCCAATCGGAGACGTGAAGGTATTGCTCAACTGTTTGTTTATAGTTAAACA
The DNA here is from genome assembly GCA_035270925.1 of Bacilli bacterium. Classification (GTDB taxonomy): domain Bacteria; phylum Bacillota_I; class Bacilli_A; order RFN20; family CAG-826; genus DATESG01. The sequence continues at coordinate 1,070 of DATESG010000069.1, forward strand.
TTGTCGCCTTGGCATTTCTCATTCTTTCGCGATCTTTACGATAAAGAATGTAGCGTTTAGCAACAATCTTGTCTTTTTCCATTAAGTATTTTTCGACTTCGTCTTGAACAACTTCAATATCGATGATTTCTTCTTCGTGCGCATTCAATAAGTTTGTAATATCCGCGGCAAAAAGTAAGGAATCAACATCTTTATCACCACCAAAAGCGAGGTTAACCGCGTTAGCAATTTTTGTTGCATTAAATTTTTGTAAACGACCATCTCTTTTTCTAATTTGTTTAACCATTTTTAGCCTCCTTAGGTGTGAATTAGTAGTTACACTAAGTTCACGGCAATCTCTACACTATTTGTGCACTCTTATTTAAACACATTAAAGTTACTTATCATTGATAACTAATGTCAATTCGCAACGCCATTTCTAAAATTAAATTTGCTATCTACTTTTAAACTACTAATTATCATCTAAACCCGTATTTTTGCAAAAGAAAAAGTGTCAGCTCCGACACTTGTAGTCTGAAATCGCCAAAAAATAGTTATGTTTTATCATTGACAATGTTTGTTAACAATGTCTTTAGCGATGGTAATCCCTGAATAAAGCGCAAACATCAAATTGTAGCCGCCACTCACACCGTCGATGTCTAAAACTTCACCACCAACATAGATGTTACTATTGCTTTTTAGTGCGAATGTATGAGGGTTTATCTCACCAATATCAACACCACCACTCATAAGTTGACCCTTATCATGGGACAGGATAAAGTCCTTACTTATTTTGAACTTTAAATCCGTAAGTAAGCGCATAACACCTGCTGAATCAATGTTTTTATCGCACCTTGAAGTAAGGTAGGCCGCGAGCGGATCACTGACAAGCCCTTGAAAAGCACTCGTGGAAATATTTTTCTTGTCTAACAAGGCTTCAACTTCTTTTTCATAGCCGTCAATTAGATTTAGGGAGACCGTATAGTTCTGATATCCATGCTGACGGTAGTCCCAAACCAAGCGACTATTAGCGATGAAGCTCGCGATTCCGCTGAGGTTATCCTTCTTAAAGAGAATCTCGCCACTTTCACTGGTTATTACGCGGTCTAAAGCGCAAATACTCAGTGTCGCTTTAACCTTTTCGTTTTCAATCATCCGTAAGTTTTCTTTAATCATTATTGGTCCACTCACTGGATAAAACCCACTTAATTTAACGCCTAAATCAGCAAATAATTGCGTGTTATTATTATCAGTATTTACGCTTGGATCATAAGCACTACTTCCGGTTACAATTAAAACATCGTCATAACTTTGACCTTCAATCATAACTTTAGCACCATCAACATCGATGTGATTAATCGCCTTATTTAAAAAGACCTTAATATTACTTCCTAGTAAAGATAAAAGATGATTAGCGAGGCTACGAGCACTACGGCTATAGGGATAGCCTCTTCCCTCTTCGTCAGTAAACGTGAGGACGCCTTTATCATGATAGAAGTCTTTGACAACCTGTAGCAAGGCTGGATGGGCCGCAATTAACTCAGGGTTGTTATACATCGTCTGATCTATCTTGAGATTAAAGATATTGGCTTTCCCGTTGCCTGTCTTTAAGAGCTTTCTTAAAAGCCGTTCATCACGTTCATATATATCAACTTGAAAACTAGTAGGAAAAGTTAAAGCGGCGGCAACGCTACTAACGCCACCGCCGACTAACGCTATTTTAATTTTTTGATTATTTACGTTTGGCATTCCGTTTTCTTCTTGATGACTTGTTCTTGTTAATAAAGAAGTAAGCCCCAACAGCGATTAAGCCCACGACTGAAACTCCCGCAACGATATACATCCACACTTGGCCTTCAGTGGCTTTAAACTCCGCCCACATTTCGATAACTTTTTCATTAGCAGTGCCAAAGTCACGGAAGACGATACTTCGCACGATTTGTGCTTCGCTCGGATATTGGGTGCTAAGTTGGCCGCCTACGGCCTCTGGTTCGATATAAAAGACCGCATCATCAATGCTTAAGCTATCAAGAGTGTCTTTAAAGAAGTAGGTGAGATCAACTTCAACTTTACCAGTTGTGTCGCCGACAACGACTTCATCATAATCGAGAACATATTCCAGCAGGCTATCACCGGCAATAAATGGGGTGTAGCCAATATAGTCCATATTTAAGACGGCAATTTCTGGATTAGAAACGAAATCAATAAATTCATGGGCTAGTTCAGCATTAGCACCCTTGGGCATGACAAAGGCATCATACCAAATGTTACTGCCTTCATCAGGAATTGCATAACGGAGGACATCATTACCACTATCAGCGGCTTGATAAATTGCATAAACAGCATCACCACTCCAAGCAGTATTGATTGAAATTGTCCCGCGAACCATATCGTTTTTACCTTGGTCAACTTCGGTGCCATAAATATTAGATTTTAAGGCTTTGAGCGCGACGCCAACAGCGGCAAGCGCATCGTCATCAGTATTATTAAGAATTCCGTTAAGCGCGGCATTATAAGCCGCATCAGTTAGTGTTCCTAGTTCATGCTCTGCTTTAAGCGCAAGTAGTTCATCATGATAGACATGTAAGAGCCCAATTAAATAGCCTTCGCGCATACTGTCTTTAAGCGCGATTTGTTTTTGATATTTTTCGTTCCAAAGAATCGACCAGCTGTTCATATCGCTTGCGTCGACTTTTTCCGTGTTATAAAGGATTCCTAAAGTTCCCCACATATAACCGGCTGCGTATTTATCCCAATCATTTTCTTCAAATAAGCTTTGGAGATAAGGTGAGGCATAGGTTGTATAGTTAGGAATTTTGGCGGCATCAATTTGCATAATGCGGTCTTCACGAATTAAACGTTCAATCATATATTCACTAGGAATAAGCAGGTCATATTGGGTCCCGCTTAGGGTAATTGTGTTATACATTTCTTCGTTGGTCGAAAAAGTATCATATTGAACATTAATTGTGATCCCGGTTTTAGTTTTGTAATAGGCAATGAATTGATCAACGACCGACGGATCATCACCGCTTTGTTCTGGCTCGTAAATATAATCTTCCCAGTTATAGATTTTTAAAGTCGTGGCTGCCGCATCGGCTTCAACAATCGCTTTCGCACTTTCGTTTGTGAGGGAGATGGCGACTAGACCTGTCAGCGCTACGAGGGCCCCGACTAATATTTTGTTAGTATTTTTCATTTTATCTTGTTCCTTTTCTAATGATTACCCGTTTATTTGCCCGGTCTTGGGCTTTAGACTTCTTCTTACGACCATTGGCCACAACAATTGCGGAGGTGATCAGGAAGATATAAGTCGTTAACGCCCTGAGTTCGGCGGGGATTGTCGATTTAACAATGACACCTTGGACATAAGTCGAGAGGGTATCAAATGATTTATCACGTAAGAAGCTCGTGATAATAAAGTCATCAAGCGAGAGTGTAAACGCCAGGAGGAAGCCGGAGATGATGCCTGGCAAGATTGAGGGGATGATAACCTTCCAAAGCGCGAGCATAGGTTTAGCCCCGAGATCTAGCGCCGCTTCATAATCATTGGGATCCATTTGTTGGAGTTTAGGTTTGACGTTTAAGTAGACAAAGCTAATTGTCAGGACAATGTGCCCGATTAAGAGTGTAAAGAAGTTATTACTCGAAATGATAATACCCGCTCTTGCCATCATATCGACGGTGATTTTAAATAATAAAGCGAGGGAGATGGCAATCACGACATCGGCATTAACAACCGGAATTTCATTGACCGTTTCCATCATTTGTCGCGGCTTCTTCTTCATATAGAAGACGCCAATCGCCCCAAGGGTGCCAAATAGGGTCGCAATAAGGGCGGAAACACTAGCAATTAGGAGCGTGTTTAGTAGCGCTGGCATAATTTTAGAGTGTGTGAACACATCAATATAGAGCCGTAAAGTAAAGCCGTTCCACATCCCTGTGATTGGTGCATCTGTAAAGGAGAAGACCATCAAAAAGAGAATTGGTAGATACATCAAAAAGAGCATCAGGTATATATATATATTACCAAAAACTTTTTTTACCATACGTTACTTTCTCCCTTCTGACCTTTATTAGCAAAACCGCGACTGACGAGCACACTAGCAAAAATGAGGACCAGCATTATGAGTGCAAGAAATGAGCCATCATGCCATTGGTTTTGCGTGAAATAGATTTCAATATATTTACCAAAGAGGGTCACTTTACCTTCACCTAAGATGTCACTAATTACGTAACTTGTCATCGTTGGCATAAAGACCATCGTCGCCGCACTGACAACACCTGGCATTGTCATTGGCAAAATAATCTTTCTAAAAGTTCTCACTGGGCCGGCGCCTAAATCTTGACTAGCTTCGATTTGACTCTTATCTAGCCGTAGCATCGTCGTGTATAAAGGCATAATTGTAAAGGGGAGATAGTTATAAACGAGGCCGATCAGTGTGGCAAATTCAGGGTAATCCCCGCCCCCCAGCCCGACAAAGTTTAAGACATCACGTAAAGCCCAGGTTCTTAACACGAAGTTAATCCACATTGGCATAATAAATAACATTACTAACACGACATTCTTATTAACTTTGCGGTCCGCCAAAAAATAAGCGAGTGGATAAGCAATAAGCAAGGAGACAACTGTATTTAAAAGTCCAAATATTAGTGAGACAAACAATACTTCATAGCGACTTGAGTTTCCAAAGAAACTAAAAGCCGGACCTAAAGAAGGAACCATGTCGCGGTCACTAAAGGCGTAAACACCAATTAGTAAGAGCGGGAGCAGGACAAACACCACCATAAATACAATATATGGAATTGATAAATAGCGGCGCGTTGACCTAATTTGCATTATTTTTTAATTCCCCTTTGAGTTTTAAACCAATCTTATTCGGACTGATTTTAAGAGCAACCCGATCATCTTCGTTCCAGAGATATTCCGAGTTAAGGACAAAGTCTTCCTCATCATCAGTTCTAATCATCACTTGATAGTGGTCCCCCATGTAAATAATCGAGAGGACATCACCAACGACATCGCCTTCATCAAGATTATCGGAAATTTCAATATCTTTAAGTTCAATTGTCGCGGTTACATCAACGTCATTGAGGTCAAATTTTTGCCCATCAGCAGTTACCAAGTAACCTTCTTCATCAAGCTTTGCCCCTTCTTTCAATTGCGTGACGTCACAATCAAAGGCGTTGTCACCAATCACCACTTGATTGTTCTTATTAATCCACGCATCTTTATAAACGTTAGCGATAATATTTGATTTCATAATGTGGATATTTTCAGGTTCAATAAAAATTCCGACTTCTTTATCAACTTTATGATCTTTGGTATCTTGGGCGATTACTTCGTTCTTGCCGACCATGATTGTATATTCATAGTGGACGCCTTTAAATATTTTATTAACAATTTTGCCAACAACCATCCCCTTATCAAGGCGGACAATCTCGACGTCTTCGGGGCGCACGATTACGTCAACTTTCTCATTACGAGGAAAGTCATCGACACATGTAAAAACACTACCTAAGAACCGGACTTGTTCTTTCGCCGACATCCGACCATTATAAATGTTTGATTCACCGATAAAGTTTGCGACAAAAGCGTTTTGCGGTTCATTATAAATATCCATCGGCGTACCAATTTGTTGAATAACCCCGTCGTTCATCACGACAATCGTATCACTCATTGTTAACGCCTCTTCTTGATCATGCGTGACGTAAATAAAGGTTAACCCGAGTTTACGGTGAATTTCTTTGAGTTCCAGTTGCATCTCTTTACGCATTTTTAAATCGAGGGCACCAAGAGGTTCATCGAGCAAAATAATTTCTGGTTCATTGACAATTGCCCGAGCAATCGCAACCCGTTGTTGTTGACCACCGGAAAGGGTCGAAATGTCGCGGTCCTCAAATTGTTCAAGGTCAACCATCTTTAAAGATTTGACGACTTTGTCATCAATTTCTTGATTAGTTAATTTACGTAATACTTCTTTGCCTGACTTATCGAGGGCTTTGATTTTCTTAATCTTCAGTCCAAAGGCGATGTTGTCATAAACATCTAAATGGGGAAATAAGGCATAGCGTTGAAAGACGGTATTGACCGGACGTTTATATGGAGGGAGATGCGAAATATCTTTGCCATTTAAAATAATTTTTCCTTTAGTCGGTAATTCAAAACCGGCGATCATCCTCAGTGTCGTTGTTTTACCACAGCCACTAGGTCCTAAAAACGTAACAAATTCGCCACGATTAATATATAGATTAAAATTATCAACAACTGTTTTACCATCGAACTCTTTACTAACGTTATTTAGTTCAATGATGATATCTCTTTTTTCCATTTTTTGCGGTCGTCCCCCTTAAAGTTTTTTCAAGTATAAATTTATATGAAATTGAGACAAAAAACAAACAAATAAGTAAATTATTCTCACTATTAGTTTTGCCTTTTGTAAATATAGACGATTAGCTCGATTTTATGAGATTATTATCAAACTTTAGTTTGCGCGCTTATTTGTGGGTTTTTCGCTATTTATTTGCGCGTATTACCTTTGCGGATTGTTCCTACCTTTTAGCGTAAGAAAATTTTTATTCAACGCCAAATTAGAAACCCATATTTCTGAGACTATCTTTGATGATTTTAGCCGAGGCTTCGAGTTTAGCTTGTTCCTCATCATCAAGTTTTAAGGCGACGACGTGGTGGATGCCTTCAGCATTAACGACTGCAGGTAAGCCAATAAATAAATCTTTGTCAATTGCATAAACGCCGTTGTTATAAACCGAGAGCGGAATGATGCTATTTTCATTTTTGAAGATCGCATTAGTAATCCGGACTAGCGCCATCCCAATTGCATAATAGGTCGCACTTTTACGCTTGATAATCTCCTGGGCGGCATCTCTGACTTTATGATAAATCTTATCCATGTCTTCGAAAGTTATTTCGTCCATACTCTCAATCACATCGAGAATAGGTTTGACACCAACATAGGCTTTGGACCAAACAACAAATTCTGAATCTCCGTGTTCGCCGAGAATATAAGCATGAATATTTCGCGCATCAATCTTAATATATTTAGAAATCTCATAACGTAAACGCGCGGTATCAAGTAAGGTACCACTGCCAATTACTCTCGAAGATGCTAGCCCTGACTCCTTCCACGCCACGTAAGTGAGAATATCAACTGGATTGGAGGCAACCAGCATGATCCCGTTAAAACCGGAGGCCATCACCTGTTTAACAATTGATTTCATAATCGCGGCATTACGGTTGAGTAGATCAATCCGCGTCTCGCCCGGCTTTTGACTAACGCCCGCAGTGATGACAACAATCGCCGCATCACGAGCATCAGCATAATCGCCGGCAAATATATTCATCCGCCGTGTCGCGAGGGGCAAGCCATGATTAAGATCCATTGCTTCACCTTCGGCTTTATCTTTATTCACATCAATCAAAACTAGTTCTTCGACTGCTCCTTGATTAACAAGGGCATAGGCATAACTCATGCCAACAAAACCAGTTCCAATGATGACTACTTTTTGTTTTCGCATTATTTACTCCTTTTCATATGATAATTATACAACATCTCGTCTAAATCTTGGTGAAGACACTATAATAAACAAGGCAATTATGGAGACGAATCACATTACTTATAGTCTTTGTTGGTATCTAATTAATAAAGCCTTATAATAAAACCTAGAAAACACTAAGGAGACTTACGACATGAAATCTCGCATCTTTGCACTAATTGGACTCTTAGCAACCGGACTTTTAAGTGGCTGTGGGCCAAGCGACAGTAAAATCGTTCTAACTTATGGGGATAAAACCCTTGATACTTATATACGGCTCAACCGCGAAGTTGATTTAACTTCGAAGTTTGATAATAAAGAAAATTTTATTCTCGTTAGTTACGCTGATGAAAGTTGTGCCTGCTGGGGCGTATTTGAATCTAGAGTTATCAAACCGTATGTTCAACAATATGATATTCCCGTTTACGTAATCCACACTGATTTATTGACGACCACAACTTATTACGGCCTGCCTATTAGTTCCGACAAAGCTAATACGCCGGTCGTTGGTCTTTATGAAAATGGCGTTTATAAGTTTGGCACTAGTTATAATCAAGATAATTCTGTGTTCAAAAATCTTAACTCCTTTGTCAATTATGTTGATCGCTATATGAGCCGTCCTTATGGTTATAACATCAACCTCACCCAACTAAACACACTCTTAAAGGGTGACGAAAAGTTCATCCTCAATTGGAGTCTTGCTGTTTGTCCTGATTGTAAAACATTTGATCACACGCTCTTAAAAGAATATCTCAAGGCTAACCCTAAGGATAAATCAACGCCACTTTATATTATTGAAACCCTAAGTGAAGGTCTCAGGTTAGTCGATGGCGTTAGCAATAGTGCCCACTGGAGCATGCAAAAAGATGTGTATGGTCTTAGTGATACACTCAACACTGAATACGGCTACGCAACCGGCTTTGTCCCGACCCTACAAGTAATTACGCCCGATGGTCATGATTACGTGGCGGAGGGCGATATCAGCCCGATCATAGATGATATGCTTGTGTTCCAAAACGAAGCCGTCGCCTATGATGAAGCGCTCGATCGCTATTACGTGAGTGAATCTTACTTCAATGGCGATAGAGCTAGCAAGTACTTAGGAACTTATGCAAGCGAAATCGGGAAAGAAATTGACGCACAATATATTTATGAATCTAATGACACACTCCGGTTTGAACCCGAAGGCCGGTACAGCATTCAAAAAGAGTTTGCGACTAAGTTTCTTGATTTCTACTGGAAATAACAATTATTGAAACGAAAAGGAAGGATTTAAACCCTTCCTTTTTTTATGCGTTTATGGCTAATTATAGAGCTTTTTTAGAATTGACAAGCTTTTTAACATAGATGGATAAGACAATTAATTCATGCACGAGTAGTGGCGCCGTTGATAGAGCGGCTAATATCCCCCATTCACCTAGTGTTAACTGTGAGGTCGAAAAAGCTACATTTAAAAATGGTAATTCAGTCACAGCAATTTGTAAGAGAAAGCCGGAAACAAACGCAGTCCAAATCAACCACTCTTTCACGTTGAAGAGATGAATAAAGGACTTCTTGATATTTGCCATCCCGAGC
>DATESG010000070.1:0-2695 GCA_035270925.1 Bacilli bacterium
GAGAATTGAAATTAATGCCAGCACTTGAATGTCATCTCTTATTTTATCAAATTTATTGGCAAGTTTGGAAATAATAAACCCGACCAGCGAACCAACAAGTACGCTAGCAATGACTTCAATAAATGGAGTGAGAAACATTAGCCATAATGGTTGACTGCTTACGCCTTGTGGGACAAGAATCTTGGCAATTGAAATAAAGAAGCCGAAGACGATAATCCCAAAGATATCATCAAGGGCTGTAATCGGTAATATTGCTTTAGTAACAGGCCCGTACGCACGATATTGGCGGATAACCATGATTGTCGCCGCTGGCGCAGTTGCCGCTGACATTGAGGCTAAAATCATTCCAAAGGCGATGTTTTCTTTGGCAAAAGGATTGTAGCCGGTTTGAATAACGTTTGGCTTAGGAAGAAAAAACAAGGCTAAGAATACCACTAACACCGCCCCAATAACTTCGAAGGTTGTTAATGTAAAGATGCTTTTACCAATTTTTTTAATATTTTTTAGTGCAAACTCACTACCAATCGAAAAAGCAATGAATGCTAGCGCTAATTCGCTAATAAATTCTAAAGCATCATTATCGGCGACGGTAATGACCCCTTTAAAGTCTTTAAAGATTAGGCCTAAACTTGGTCCTAATAAAAGCCCTAAGACAAGATATCCTGAGACGTTGGGTAGTTTAAATTTTCTGGCAATGATTGAGCCAATAAAACCAACCGCGAGGACAAGGGCTATTTTTAAAATCAACAAATTAATATCCATAAATAAACCTCCTATTTTCCATAAAAAAAACGCATAAAATTTATACGCCTAATGACTCCGATGAGGTTAGCTGACGGGTTCAGGACATTAAGTATCCTTACGTAACAAAACGATTCACCCCAGAAATTGGGTCCCCCACTCTTTTTGTGGATTTGGAGATACTTAAGTTTAACAAATTATTATAATAAGTCAAAGAAAAAGGGAAATGATCACTACAATCATCTCCCTTTATAGATTTCTGACAAACGGCTATTTTTTATGCTTTTTCGTAGTCTTTTTGACATTATTGGCTATATTCTTTAATGTCCTTCTGCGAATTCTAGGAATAAAGGCCAACCCTATAACAAGACCTACACCAACTGCGCCGATAATCGTATAGTGAATTGGGGATAGTTCCACTTCAATTAGTATTTCCTTGGTGACGCTAATCTCACCTTGAGTAAATGAGAATTTAAGATTAGTGGCACCTAGATTATCTAAGGCTTTAACTTCTTTACTATCCACTGTTACTTTATAATTTGTGACTAGTTTAGAAGTGCTATCACTATAATGAGCATTGACGGCGAAATCACTCTTATTTAGTTCATCAAAAATGTAATAACCTTTTGAGCCAACTCTGGCAACACTAATGCTGGTTAGCGTAACAACGTCTTCAATTGGTTCCTCTGGATCAGTTGGCTCTTCAATTGGATCATCTCCGCCGAAACTCGCGCCATCACCAGTATAAGTAGGATCATAGATTACATCAGCCCATTCTGGAAAGTCGATAAAAGGATTACGGTTAGCTTGATAGTTATTATAAATAAGATTGTTGCGATGAATTTCATATTCATCAACTGGATCAAGTTTATTCCATTCTAGTAATGAAGCTAAGTCACCTGCTAGACCCGCTTGGCTAGCAGAAGCTGTTAATGCCGCAGGTGAACCATTTTGAAGGGTTAACTTAGGATGTAAGACATCAATATGTTCATAATACCTTGCGGTCATGTAAAACATTGCCCGGGCGATATCACCCTTATATTGATCTAGTGGTTCAAACACTTTTTGTGAGGAACCTGATATATAACCATAACGACCGACAGAAGTGCCTTTATCACTCATAACTTCGACAACACCTGAAGTTGGAGTCGCAAAATTATAGTTACTATGTGCAACTTGGTTGCCTCTTACGTCTGCTGGCAAGAGGTGATGAAAATCACTACCTGCTCCACCAGTCCGCCCAAAGTTTCCAAGTGACTGTGCCCAAATGTGCTCCTTATCAAAACTAACACGGCTCGCTCCAGCGTTTTTAAATAAATCCGCGGTCGTGACATCATCGTTATAATCGGCATAGAGTTTACGAATGTAGGGCATATCCGCGGAATAGTCAAAGTTTTGTAGTTGGGCAGGAGTCAAAGGACTAAGCGCCCAGTTGCGATCGATAATTTTATAGATGAAACGATGTGTAGTGTTGTCATAATCATATTCATTATGATCTTTAATCACACTATATAATTCGCCTAGAAGTTCATCACCCTTTTTACCTTCAACCCCTTCATAGTAAGCGTTGATTTCCGCTTGTGAATTGTCGCTTACATTCACTGAAGTTGGCATTGGTGTAAGAGCGGTAACTTTAACGGGAATATTAGAGTTTATTAAACTCAAACTCATAAGCATTGTTATAAGTGTAAGACTTGTTGTCTTTTTGATTTTTATCATTTTTTACTCCTTAAAACTTACTATTAGTAATATAGCATATCCCCATCATCTAATAAAGGCTGTCAAGACGCTAACATTAACAAGTTTATTGGACAAAAAGGTTACAATTACCGGTTATTGTGATAAAATAATTTTTGATATTTAAACTATCACAAACGCCGACGTGGCTCAATCTGGCAGAGCAACTGAATCGTAATCAGTAGGTTGCAGGTTCGATTCCTGTCGTCGGCACCAT
>DATESG010000071.1:0-3640 GCA_035270925.1 Bacilli bacterium
TTGCCACCCAAGAAGAGAAAATCAACAACGATGTCACTGGTAGTTCTAAAGGACTGTTCTAATGGAAAAACTAGCTTCACTTGAACTCTTAATTGATTATTTAAAACGCTTACCAAGTGTTGGCACTAAAAGTGCGGAACGAATGGCTTATGCGATTTTAAATATGGATAGTGAAGTTGTTGAAGGATTCGCGGAGTCCTTAGTTAGAACTAAGGCTAGTGTCCATAACTGTCCAGTCTGTGGACTCTTTACTGAAAAGGAATTATGTGCAATTTGCAGTGATAAAACCCGTAACAGTGACACGGTTATTGTTGTCTCCAACCCTAAGGATGTCTCAGGCTTTGATAAGATTGATGACTTTAACGGACGCTATCATGTCCTTGGTGGCCTCTTAAGTGCGACCAGTAACGTTAATCCCGAAGATTTAAAAATAAAGGAATTAATTAAGCGTATCCGTGACGAAAACATTCAAGAAATCATTATCGCCACGAACCCAACAATTGAAGGCGAGATTACCGCCTTATATTTAGCCCGGCAATTAGGTGAGCAAAAAGTTAAAGTTAGTCGCATTGCTTATGGTCTCCCCATGGGTGGACAAATCGATTATATTGATAGCCTCACATTATTTAAAGCACTTGAAAACAGAAGAGAAATCAAGTAAGGAGAATTTTTTATGTTTATAACTCTTGAAGGTCCAGAAGGCAGTGGCAAAACTAGCGCCGCTAAACGTATTGTTAGCGAATTAGAAAAACTTGGTTATGAGGTTCTTTTTACTCGTGAACCAGGTGGGACCCCAATTGCCGAACAAATCCGTAATGTGATTCTTGATAAAGCCAACACTTTACTTGATGCAAGAGCGGAGGCCCTTCTATACGCCGCCAGTCGCCGCCAACACCTAGTTGAAAAAGTTCTGCCAGCGCTAGCAGCCGGTAAGATTGTCATCTGTGATCGCTATATTGATTCTAGTCTTGCATATCAAGGTGGGGCGAGAGGACTCGGCATTGCCGAGGTGTTAAACATCAACATGTTTGCCACTGATAATAAATTCCCTGATCTCACACTTTTATTTGATATTGATCCTGTTTTAGGTTTAGAACGGATCAATAAAAATAAAAACCGTGAAGTTAATCGCCTTGATTTAGAAAAGTTAGACTTTCACAACAAAGTGAGAAAAACCTTTCTTGAGTTATCAAAAATCTATGCAAAACGCTATGTTGTCATTGATGCCAGCAAGAATGAAGATGAAGTAGGGAGTGCTTCGATGGAAGCGATTCTAAAAAAACTTAAAAGATGAACATTAATGATTACTTACTAAAATATCAAAAGCCCTTATATCAAACTTTTGCTAATGCTCTAGCAAAGGATACTTTGACTCATGCCTATTTACTAAATGGCGAACCCGGCACTCCTTTAAAAGAAGTCGCAATGTTTCTTAGTGCGACTCTGGTTTGCGAGCACCCGCAACCTTTAGCGGATGAAACTTGTCTTGAGTGCCAAAGAATCTATGATGGTAGCTATGTCGACTTCTACTTATTTGATGGTGACCTTGGTTCAATCAAAAAAGAGAGCATTATTGATTTAGAAACAGCTTTCAGCCAAACGAGTGTGGAAAAAGCCGGAAAGTTAATTTATGTAATTCATAAAGTTGAAAAGATGACGCCAGAAGCAATAAACTCTTTGCTTAAGTTCTTAGAAGAGCCTAATCCCGGTGTCTATGCTTTTCTTACGACCGAAAATGAAGCAAGAGTGCTGCCAACAATTCTTAGCCGTGTGCAAACACTGCCAATTAAACTTATTGCCCGTGATACACTAATCGCTGAAGCCGTGGCCTTAGGCGTAAAACTTGATGATGCCGAACTATTAGCCTTAAAATACAATCTTCCGGACAGTATTAAACTGATGGAAGCTGATGAGAGTTATCTCAATATCAAAAAAACTGTTCTAAAAGTTCTCAATGATTTAGGCTATTCACTTGATGAAGGGGTCTTAAGTTCGATGAATACCGCTAACGCTAATATTAATAACCGCGATGATGCTAAATTATATTTACAAATTCTGTTAGCGTTTTTCCAAGATATAGTAAACTATAACTTGCAAGGACGGCTTATGCTCACAAGATTTGATGACATAACCGCTAAACTAAGTCGGGTAGTTGCTAATCCACTGACCGGCATAAGAGTCATTATTGAAGCAATTACGAGAATCGAGAACAATGTGAATCTAAGTTTGCTCTTAGATCACGTGATGATAAATATCGCAAAGGAGTCTAGTCATGGAAAATAATACCGCTAGCCAAATTATGAATAGTTCAATCAATCAATACTTCGTTAGTATTGTCTTTAATAACGGGCCGAAGACCTACTTCTTCTCCTGTCCTGATCAAAACTTGACAACACAAGATTATGTGATTGTTGAAACAATTCAAGGAATTGAAATTGGTCGCGTGGCCAGTGAAGTCATGCCCCTCAGTGAGTTTTCTTCCCCACTCGCCCTTAAACCAATTTTACGTAAGGCTGATGAAGAAGATACCAAACGCCATCTACAAAATATTGAAGATGCTAAACGGGCTTTTAAATTATGCCAAGATGAAATCAAACGTCTTAACATGGACATGGTCCTTCTAAGCGCAGAGTATAGTCTTGATCGCTCCAAGGCCTTATTTATTTACTATTCAGAAAATCGTGTTGATTTCCGTGACCTTTTAAAAATCTTGGCCACTCAACTTCATATGCGGATTGAACTACGGCAAATCGGCAGCCGTGATAAGGCGAAAATTGTTGGCGGAATCGGCATCTGTGGGTTCCCACTTTGCTGCTCAACCTTCCTTAATGAATTTGATGGCATTAGTATTAGCCGCGCGAAGAACCAAATGCTCGCCCTAAATATTCCAAAGCTCTCCGGCCACTGCGGCAAACTCATTTGCTGCTTAAAGTATGAAGATGATTATTACACGGACGCCAAAAAAGACTTCCCACGCATTAACACGAGATTTAGTAATGATAATCAAAAAACGTATTACAAAGTTAAATCATTTAATGTGATTAACCGCACAATCCAACTAGTCGGTGAAAATGAATATATCACTGTCCCACTTGATGACTTTAATCTAACGTGGAAAAAATTCAATGAAGTTAAATAAATCCTTCTCCACGACTCCCTTTTACCTTGTGGCCACGCCTATTGGTAATTTAAGTGAAATCAGTCCCCGCGTAAAAGAGACGCTAAATGCAGTTGATTTTATTGCTTGTGAAGATAGTCGCGTGACAAGAAAACTCTTATCACATCTAGATATAAGTAAAACCTTAATTAGTCTTCATCAATTTAATGAAGAAGCTAAGAGTAAAGAAATCATCGAAAGAATCAGGGCTGGGCAAAAAGGCGCTTATGTCTCTGATGCTGGTTACCCGCTTATTAGTGATCCCGGCAGTCGTCTGGTCAAGAGTCTGCTTGATGCCAATATTTTCATTAGTGTCATCAACGGACCAAGTGCCCTTCTGCCCGCGCTGATTGGCTCCGGTCTTCCTAGTGATCACTTCTACTTTCATGGCTTCCTTGATTTAAAAGCCAAAGCCCTTGAACTTGAATATCTTAAAGCTAAAAAAGAAACATTAATCTTTTATGAAGCTCCTCACCGTATTGA
>DATESG010000072.1:0-5442 GCA_035270925.1 Bacilli bacterium
TTTCGGAAATTGATCAAATTAAAGGACAAGTTACATTGAAGACAACGGCAATCAATCAAAAGGGAAAACCAGTAGTCATTGGCTATGCCGTGGTTATGCCGCCAAGATGAAACACGAATTATTAATAAAAATGCTTGAATCGTATGCAAGCAGTGTCGTTAAAAGTCGCGCTCATGACATTGACGAAAAAGAAGAGTTCCCAGTTGAAACCGTCAAAGAATTAGCTAGATATGGTTTACTTGGGCTACCTTTTCCAACTCAATGGGGTGGCGTAGGTGCCGATACAAAGGCATACATCGATGCAGTCCGCATTCTCTCTAAATACTGTGCGACAACAGGCGTGATTGTTTCGGCTCACACATCATTATGTGCCCACCCTATTTTTGCCTTTGGTACTGAAAGTCAAAAACAAAAGTATTTAACTAGACTTACGTCTGGGGAACTTCTTGGCGCGTTTGGCTTAACAGAAGCGGGTGCGGGTACTGATGCTTCCGGTCAACAAACGAAAGCACTCGATTGCGGTGACTATTATGAAATCACTGGTAATAAAATCTTTATTACTAATGCTGGTTATGCGGATGTATACATTATTTTCGCGGTCACTGATCAAAGTTTAGGACTCAAGGGAATCTCGGCCTTTATTGTTGAAAAAGATATGCCTGGTTTCAGTGTTGGCCCGAAAGAAAAGAAGATGGGAATACGTGGATCCTCGACTTGTGAGTTAATTTTGCAAAAGGTTCGCGTTAATAAAGAACAACTCCTTGGCAAAGTCGGCGAAGGTTTTAAAATCGCCATGGCGACGCTTGATGGTGGGCGCATTGGCATTGCCGCCCAAGCTCTTGGCATCGCCGAAGGAGCTTTTGAAAGAACCGTGGAGTATATTAAAAAACGTACTCAATTTGGCCGTCCTATTTCGGCTTTCCAATACACACAATTTATGGTTGCGGAAATGAAAGTTAAAATTGAAGCCGCACGTTTATTACTTTATAAAGCCGTAAGTGATAAAGATCAAGGTCGCCCCTATACTGAATCAGCGGCGATGGCTAAGTTATACGCTTCTCGTATTGCCGTTGAAGTTGCCGATCAATGTATCCAACTATTGGGAGGATATGGCTATATTCGTGACTATGAAATTGAGCGTTATTTACGGGATGCGAAAATTACTGAGATATATGAAGGCACCTCTGAAGTACAACGGATGGTCATTGCCGGAAAGGTATTAAAATAATGAATATTATCGTATTAGTTAAACAAGTTCCGGATACCACGGCCATTAAAATTGATAAAGAGACAAGTACACTTATCAGAGTCGGAGTCCCTAACATTATCAATCCAGATGATCTTGCTGCGGTCGAAGAAGCGCTTGTCTTAAAGAAACGCTATGGGGGAAAGGTAACCACTGTGACAATGGGACCTCCTCAAGCTGAATCAATGTTACGTGAACTATATGCGCTCGGAGTTGATGAGGCTTACTTATTAACCGATCGTCGTTTTGCCGGTTCCGATACTTGGGCAACCTCACGAATCTTATCGGCGTTCATCGCCGACTTAGAATACGACCTAATTATTGCAGGCTATCAAGCAATTGATGGGGATACTGCGCAAGTTGGCCCCCAAATTGCCGAGTTCTTAACCATTCCTCAAGTCACACATTTACATAAAATTATCGCTTTAGAGGGTAATGAACTTATCGTCGAAAAACAAACTGATTATGACCTCGAAACCCTTGGAGTCACACTCCCCACCCTAGTTACGGCGCGAAAAGAAATGAATACCCCAAGATTTATGAATGCCTTCGATATTTGGACGTGTTTTGATAAACCAATCAACATCAAAACTTTTGAAGACTTAAAGCTCGACATTAAAGACATTGGCCTTGCGGGTTCACCGACGAAAGTCCGTAAGACCTATACGCGTCCAGTCATGAATAAATCACCTAAAGTTGTGATGGAACCTCAAGACGCCGCAAAGAAAATTATCGATTTACTCTACCCACATATGGAGGTCAAAAACCATGGCTAAACTAGGTATATTTATTGAACAAAAACATGGCAAAGTTTTGCCAGTTGGCTTAGAACTACTAAGCGAAGTAAACAAGCAACTAGCCACGCGTGAAGTCGAAGTAGTTGCCGTTGTAATTACCACCACAATTGATCAAGCAAACATTGATAAAATCAAAAATTGTGGTGCAAATCGCATCTTAATTGTAGAAAATAGACTCTTTGAAAACTATGACACTCATTATTATAATCAAGCTTTAGGTCAAGTGCTCAAGGCTGAGGACTTTGATGTGTTTCTCCTTGGTTCAACGCTTGTGGGCCGTGATTTAGCGCCAAGACTATCAGCTAAAGTTCATACAGGATTGACCGCAGATGCAACGATTCTCGAATTTGGTGGTGAGGCAAATTTAGATTTATTTGCCACCCGTCCTGCTTTAGGCGGAAATATCATGGCGACGATTGTTTGCCCTAACCATCGCCCACAAATGGCAACGATTCGGCCTGGAGTCTTTTCAATTTACAAAACTGTCAAGCCCAATATTATCGTTCAATATCAAAAGTTTGAACAAACAGAGCCATCAAAAGTTCGCCGCATTTCTGCTACTAAACTCGAGCGTTCCCTCGTCGATCTCACTGGTTCTAAAATTATTGTTGCTGGTGGACGTGGGGTGGCAACAATGTTTAAACAACTACAAAACGTTGGTGACTTAATTGGTGGAGAAGTAGCAGCCTCTCGCGCCGTCGTTGATGCTGGCTTTCAAGCGCGCGAACGTTTAGTCGGACAAACTGGCACAACAGTTAAACCTTCTGTATATTTAGCGATGGGAATCAGTGGGGCAATTCAACACGTGAGCGGGATGGATAAATCCGAACTAATTATTGCCGTTAATAATGATCCTGAAGCAATGATATTTAATCTTGCCGATGTTTCAATCATCTGTGATGCAACAAAAGTAATTCCTTATTTACAAGAATATTTACAAGATATGAGAAATGCTCAATAAGTTTATAGTTTAGTTAATATGCAAAACTGAACCTCCTCAAATAACCTCCTTAACCTCATCAAATTGATACGGTCAGGGAGGTTATTTTTGTTTTATAATAGGTAGTGCCTCGAATTAAACAAATTAAAAAGTCCCGTTTTTGCTGATGAATTTCATCTTAAATTGGGGACTAAATACTTTGGTTGTTTATGCTTTTACAAGTAGAGAACGAAACACTGTTATTTATGGTCGTTAATGTTTGTGTCTTCAGTTAAATACGCCGGGCGATCGAGCAGTTGATCACGGACATCGTATTGGACTTTAAGAATAAATTTAAGGACGATATTAATTAGTAATGTCGCGGTGGTAATCGCAATATAAACCCACACAAGTGGATAAGGACTAACGAATGCAAAGACTAATTGCGTGGCTAAACCAAGAACTAGCAAGATGGAGATAATGTTCGGGACTATTTCATAAATTCTTGAATATTGTTCAATTCCCGTCATCGCGTATTTAAATAGCTTTTTAAATGACCATTTAGTCGTGCCCGCTTCACGTTCATGATATGAATATTCGATACATTTGCGTTTGAAACCAATACTGGAGGAAATTCCTTTAGAATATCGACGATTATCTTTATAGGCGAGGAAGGCCTTAATCACATCTTTATCTAACAAGGCAAAGTCTCTAGCACTAGAAACAGTGCTGCGATCGCCGGTAAACCAGGCATAGACTTTATAAAACATTTTTGCGAATACTTTCTTTAAAAAAGCTTGGCCTTTACGGTCTTTATTACGGGCATAGACATATTTATAACCATCTTCATAATATTTGAAAAAGTCGACCATGATTGAAGGTGGGTCTTGGAGGTCAGCATCCATAAATAAACAGGCATCAACACCCATTTCTTGACTCGTTTCTAGACCTGCAAGCATTGAGGCTTCTTTACCGAAGTTTTTGGAAAATGAGATATATTTAACACGCGAATCTTTGCTAGCCTTTTCTTTAATTAGTGCTAAAGTTTTATCTTTAGATCCATCATCAATAAAGAGTAGTGTGAAATCATATTTTGGCAATTTGACCAACACTTTAGAAATTTCTTCGTATAACTTGAAAATCATTGCTTCTTCGTTATAACAGGGAATAATTAAATTAATTTTTTTGTTCATAATGGCACCTATTTCTATTGGAATAATACCATTTTATAATAATTAAGTAAATTTTTTGTCAATACATAATATAATTACTTTATGAATAAATCGTTTAGAGTAAAATTTAAATCTTTTACTGATGCTGAAATTATTAGACTCATCAAAACGGCGTTGCCTTTTCTTTTAGCATTCTTTGTTCCCTTTGTATTAACAATTATTTTGTTTAAGCAAAATGGCTACTATCCATTTGATGAAAACGGCCATAGTTTAGCAATGATTGATATGCAGGGACAATATCTGCCTTTCTTTCGTTATTATAAACAAATATTAAATGGGGACGCAGACATTATCTATACGCTTGGCAAGGTGCTGGGCGGCGATATGATATCAATCTTCTTATATTATTTAGCCTCACCCTTTAACTTAATGATTGCCTTTTTCTCTGTGAGCGAACTTCCAGCCGCGCTGCTTTGGATTGTCGTCCTAAAAGTGGGCTGTTCGGGGCTTACTGGATATATCGCGTTAAACAACATTAATAAAAACGGTTATGCGAATCTAATATTTTCCATCTCCTATGCTTTAATTGCTTATAACTTTGTTTATTACTCAAATATCATGTGGCTCGACGGTGTAATTGCCCTCCCACTTGTGACTTTAGGAATTAAACACATTATTGACAAGAAGATGCCGTTACTTTATATCTTCGCCCTCGCATACGTCTTGATGACTTCTTGGTACATTGGAATTATGGTTTGTATGTTCTCGGCCTTTTTCTTCCTGACAGAATACTTTGGCCGGGCCAACGACCATAGTGGAGAGCACAAAATAATTTTAACCTTTACGATTGCCTCGCTCGTTGCTGGGATCGCTTCATTTGCGTTCTGGGGCAGTGCGATTATAAATATCATGGGAACGAAAGGCTCGTCCAGTTTTTCAAACTTATCAATCACGATTAAACACTTTTATGAGGCAATTAGGATTGAACGTGGTTTTGTCTTTGGTGGCTACGCGGGAATGAATGATATTACAGGCCAAGCGATTGCAATTTACGTCGGGGCTATTCCAATGATTCTCACGCTCTTATTCTTTACTAACAAGGGCATTGACATAAAGCGTCGGCTAATTGTAGGCGGATTATTCGCAGTTTATCTATTAGCCTTCTTCAATCAGGGGCTTGATCATCTCTTTCATGGGGGACCAGCGCCAAATTGGTTTCCAGGTCGTTATACTTTTATTTTCGGTTTCCTCCTTGTTTTTTATGGCGCGGAGTCATTTAAGAAAATTGAAAAATTACCTTGGTATAGT
>DATESG010000073.1:0-10288 GCA_035270925.1 Bacilli bacterium
TCCAAACTGGATGATCAATGACTTTGATAAATTTTAAAAATACATATGTTTAACATATAATAGAGAAAACGAGGAACAATTATGAATACAGTTCGTGAAATTTATGAAGCTTTTGCCGAAGAGGAATTATTTGAAGGCCAAAATGTAAACTTAGCAGGATGGGTTAAAACTAACCGCGACAATGGGTCAATTGGCTTCATTGAATTTAATGATGGAACTAAATATACGAACCTTCAACTTGTATATGATAAGATCAACATTGAAAATTTTGACAAAGTAACACACTACAATACAGGGACCGCGTTAATTATAGAAGGATATGTCGTTTTAACTCCGGACAATAAGCAACCGTTTGAAGTTCATCTTGAAACGATTGAGTTAGTTGGCAGCGCTGATGAATCATATCCACTACAAAAGAAACGTCATGGATTCGAGTTTCTCCGTGAAATTTCCCATCTTCGTCCTCGCACTAATACATTCTCAGCGGTTTACCGCGTAAGAAGTGAGCTGTCTTTTGCGGTTCATAAGTTTTTCCACGACAACAACTTCATATACGTCCACACACCAATTATTACTGGTAATGATGCCGAAGGTGCTGGCAGTGTTTTTAAAGTTATAACTGATGATAAAAACCCTGATGATTTTTTTGGAACACCAGCTTCTCTGACTGTTTCCGGGCAATTACACGTGGAAGCTTTTGCAATGGCGTTTCGTGATGTTTATACCTTTGGTCCAACCTTCCGTGCAGAAAAGAGTTATACCGCTCGTCATGCCGCTGAATTTTGGATGATTGAGCCAGAATTAGCGTTTGCAGACCTTAATGATGATATGGAATGTATTGAAGAGTGTGTGAAATACTGTGTTAACCATATTTTGGAAAACTGTTCTGATGAAATTCAGTTCTTTAATAAGTTTATTGATAAGGGATTAAATGATCGCCTTGTGACACTCTTAGCCAAAGATTTTGCTAAAATTAGTTATACAGAGGCAATTGAAATTTTAAAGAAGGCCCTTAAAGACGGTGTTACTTTTGAAAATTCTAAGATTGAATGGGGGATGGACTTACAAACGGAACATGAACGTTATTTAGCTGAAAAGCATGTTAATGGTCCAGTCTTTATCACCGATTATCCAAAAGAAATTAAGGCTTTTTACATGCGTCTTAATGACGATGGCAAAACTGTCGCGGCCTGTGACTTACTAGTTCCCGGTGTTGGTGAACTTGTTGGTGGCAGCCAAAGAGAAGAACGCCTTGATATTTTAGAAGCTAAAATGAAAGAGATGGGCAATGCCGAAGAATTAGATTGGTATTTAGATCTTCGTCGTTATGGTGGTTGCAAACATTCCGGATTCGGAATTGGCTTTGACCGTTTAATCATGTATGTTACAGGCATGCAAAACATTAGAGATGTCCAACCTTACGCAAGAACAACAGGGAGTCTTAAATATTAATCATGGCAAAGAAAATACGCCCCGAATTAAGTAAAGAACAAAAAAAACACCTCGCTTACACACGTAAGAAAGGTATTTTGATTGTTTTTATTATTGCCTTAGTGGCCTTAATTGGTGTTGAAGTTGTTTTACTAATCGGTGAGCTAATCAAGTTAGCGGGTTAATTACTTTTTTACAACAGGTTGCGAAACGTCTTCAGGAACATTAATTCCGGAGACGTTTTTATTTTGGTCTAAGGCTCCGAGATCATGAATACGTTTATTAGTAAGGTCTGCAGAGAAGAGACTATTAGCTAGTTTACGAACGCGAAGAGTTCGGGATAAGTAAGCAAGGATACTCATGAATGCCCCAATGGCGGCAACCACATAAAGTGGGAAGATAACATAACTGCCAATTGCTTGTGGGACGAAATGAGGACGGTTTGTAACGGCTGGCCAATCACTAGGCAAGGTAATTCCAAAGAAGGTAGATCTCGGCATATTTGCCCAATCAAAGGTGTAGATAATGGTCGAAAAGCCTGTTTCAGTTGCCCAAAGGTTAAGTTGGATTTGATAAACATATTGCATAATCAGGTGATAAACCAAATGGAGAATTCCTGTGACCAGTAGGAGCGCAATCACGCGACTAAAAGTCTTATAGAACTGAACATCGTTTTTATAATGGGCGATTTTCTTAAATTGTTTACGATTCATAATGAGTCCACTTGCAATAGGTAAACTCATTAGGGCGTCAATCTTCTTGCCTTGCTTGTCCATCAACACTTTTACGGAGTCATAGATGACACCAAAAAGGACAAAGATAAGAATAAGTAGTAAAAAAATAACGATAATTAATCTTTTGTCGGTTTCTGAAAGTTTAAGGAGCATGATATTACTTGTCATCTTCAACCTCATCAATCATTGGAACCTTATTGTTTTCAATCATCTTCGTTTGATATTCGCTTATTTCTTGGACGTCTTCATGCGTAATTGTATTATTGATTGTTTCAAAGTGTGAGCGGGGACGATTAAACTCCTCATCCAATGTTTTGTTACTATAGATGTTAATCGTAGCTCCGGCAAATTTGCCGGCATCATTGGCAGGGGTTTTCCCGCGTTTACCTTCTTGTTCTTGTTCAAATAAGTTAGCGGCGCGACGATCAATATCGAGTGGATCCGTAATCTTTTCACCAATAAAAAACTTACTAATTGCAATAAACCAAAGGACAATAAACTTGATCATGGCGTAAACCGCGAACAGGGCGAAAGCGACAACCATAAAAGGTAGTAAAATTACTACGAGGAAGCCAGTCCCGATTTTCTTAAAAAAATTACCCATTTATTTTATCCCTATGACTAAATATATATTCCCACAAAAACATCATTATAACAACTAATAACAAAGGTATTATTAAATATAGACTAAGGTAATTTAAGTTGTTAAGTTCTGCAAGAATGAAACTAATCGGCATCATAAATACGAGGAGCGAGAGTGTAAGCCAGAAGAAGTGAACGCTTTTGCTATAAAGAAAAACAAACTGGTAAATCATCAAAACTATCGAGGCTGCGAAAAACACTAACGCAAGCCCTAAATGGAAGAAGGTTAAGGCAATCGAAACAACACAAGTAAGTACCAGGACGAGCAAACTTGTTCTGTCATAACCCTCGGAAATATTGCCTTTAATTATATAAATCTCCCCACTAACAATCATGTATGTAAACGAAGCCTGAATCAATCCAAGGATAAATAAGAACAAGAGGAATAGTGCACTCTTATTGATATGGTTTCCAAGACCAATTAAACCAAGCGAGTATTCAATAAAATTAATCTGATATAAGTTATCGAGCACGGGAATAATCGCGTAATTTGCCAGTAGATTTATAAAAGTAACACCTATTAGCATATATAGTCCGTTCAACTTGAGGCGATAAGTTAGCCCAATCACAAAACCAGATATAAGGGCAGGTAACAAATAAAAAATCACACTTAGAAAATTAGATGCATCAATCACCACGGATAATAAAATTGAAGCAACAATATAAATCGGAAATAATTTGAGGTCACAAGTAATCGCCACAAGTGCGGCAACAAAAGGCAAAAACACGATAAGGAAGATGCTCATAAAAGGAATAAAGTTGGTAAGAAAACTTAAAACGATCGTGATTCCACTCATGATTGCAATATAAACTAGTTGGTGTGTCCTCGTTCTTGAGACTAAATTCATGATTATATTTTATCATAGATCAGCTTGAGCGTTAAATTATAATAACTAACCTATTTATATAGATGAGACCCCAATTAATTATTATCGTTTTAGTAGCCACTTGCGCAATCAGCAGTGATTTTGCTGGAGATATTACTTATGAATACCAGGATTATAAACATATAGAATATCGCGATATTAACGATATAGAGGATAAATCTCTGCTTGCATATTTTTATAGTGAAACTTGCTTATATTGCAAAGAGATAAAACAGGCAATCTTAAAGTTCGCATCAACTCGAGAGTATATATATTTAGTCACAGTTAAGGATAGAGAAGTTTTATGCAGATACAACAAGGGGAGTGAAGAAGATATTTACTGTATATCTGGAACACCAACATTAATGAAAATTGAAAATAACACTCCGATTTTAACGATAACTGGTGCCCAAAAAGTACTGGCGTATATTTTAGAAAATTCCTAGCCTTTGGCCCTCTTACCCGTCTTTATTATGTTATAATAAAAGGCATCTAGGTAAGATATGGATTTAAAAAAAGAATTAAATAAAAAGCAACATGAAGCAGTGACTAGCGACGCACAATATTTAAGAATTATTGCCGGAGCCGGCAGTGGTAAGACACGAGTTCTTACTTATCGTATTGTCCACCTCATTGAAAATTTAGGCGTTCCCTCCGAACGTATTTTAGGCATTACATTCACTAATAAAGCGGCAACTGAAATGAAGGAAAGAGTTGTTAAATTATTACCATTCGTTAATCCAAGAATGATTAAGCTTTCAACCTTTCACGCTTTTTGTGCGCGATTTTTACGTGAAGAGATTTCTTACTTTTCTGGTTACTCGAGCACTTTCATTATTTATGATGAAGACGATCAAAAACGCTTAGTTAAAGATGTCGCGGTTGCCCGTGGTCATGAAAAGCGAGATGAAATTATTAAAGTAGCTCGTGATTATATTTCTCAACATAAAGCCTCAGGAAAAACACCGGAAGATATCAATATTAAATTCGAACGCTTTATCGGTGAAAAGGAAGCTTTAGCAATTTGGAAAGATTATGAAAGCCGCAAGGTGGCGATGAATGCACTCGACTTTGATGATTTGATGAATAAAGCCTTAGTTATTCTTACTGAATCAGCAACGATTAGAAAAAAGTGGCAAGCTCGGTTCGACCACATTTTGGTTGATGAATTTCAAGACACTAACGATATTCAATTTTTACTAATCAACAAACTAATGGCAAAAACGACCAGCCTTTATGTGGTCGGCGACCCTGATCAAACAATATATACCTGGCGCGGTGCTAATGATGAAATTATGCTAGGGTTAGACAAAAAATTCAAAGTCGAAACAGTGATTCTTAACGAAAATTATCGATCGACACAATCGATTTTGAATGCGGCCAATAAGTTAATTGTCAACAATAGCAATCGCATCAAAAAGGATTTATTCACAAGCAACAGTCTTGGCGATGAAGTCGAGTTATATTGTGCAGATGACAGCCCTAAAGAAGCAAACTGGATTGTGCAAAAGATAATTTCGATGAAGGCTGCTAGCCGTGACTTTTCATATCGTGACGTTGTAATCCTAATTAGAGCAAACTATTTATCGCTTAATTTTGAAAAAGAATTTATGCGTATGCAAATACCTTATCAAATATTTGGTGGTTTTAAGTTTTTTCAACGCAAGGAGATTAAAGATGTCCTCGCTTACTTCCGTCTCTTGATGACAGATAAGGACGATATTTCCTTTGGCCGTATTGCTAACACGCCAAGAAGAGGAATGTCTACTTCTTTAGATGCACTTAAAGTATATGCGCTTAAAAATGATTATTCATTAATTGAAGCCGTTAGATTTGGTGATGAACCCCCACTTTCGGCCCGCTCTAAAGATTTTTTAAACCTATTAATTTCCCACATTGATCAAGCTCGCGAACAACTACAACTTGGTGAACGCGACTTGGGCGGGATTCTAGAAGAATACATTATTGGTACTGGGTTGATTGAGTTTTTTAAAGAAGAAAAAGACGAAGATAAACGCGAGACGATTCAAGATAACATCCAAACATTGTTTGAAGATATTGATGACTTCGTTAAAAAGAATCCTGAGTCTAATTTCGCAGATTATCTCGAGAACACCGCACTTATGAGCGCCTCTGATGAAGTGGCTAACGTTGAAAAAGTCACGCTGATGACGGTACATATGGCTAAAGGCTTAGAATATGATTATGTGTTCGTTGCTGGCTTGAATCAAGGTGTTTTTCCTAATCAAAGAGCATTAGATGAAGGTGGAGAAAAAGCATTGGAAGAGGAACGCCGATTATGTTACGTGGCTTTTACCAGAGCAAAAAAATCATTGTTTTTGACGTATAATCTTGGATATAGCCCGATACTAAGACGTGAGAGTAGCCCGTCCAAATTTCTTGAAGATGCCGGCTTTGCCGCGAAGATCAAGCGTTATTCAAACAATCTCCCAAACAAGAACTTTATCTCCAAATATCATGTTGATGATGATGATGGATACGCCCCGGATGTGATTTATGAGACCAACGACACTGCCAATGATTGGCAAGTTGGTGACAAGGTCCGCCATTCGTTTTTTGGCGACGGGAAAGTAGCCGCGGTTCAAAAATTAAGTAAAAGTATCGATATATATTTTGCTAGTGTTGGGATAAAACGTATTTCGAGTGCCTTTAAAGGCCTTAGTAAAATTAATATGGAGGATATGTCATGACCGACTTAAATCGTATCCAAGAAATAAGAAAAATTTTAGAAAAATATAATTATGAATATTATGTCTTAGATAATCCTTCTGTTAGCGATGCTGAATATGACCGCCTTATGGCGGAGTTGATAATTTTAGAGGATGCTCATCCCGAAGCCGCAGATGACCTTTCGCCATCGAAGCGAGTGGGGGGACGAGTTTTAGAAAGTTTTACGCAAATTGAACATAAACGGCAAATGTTATCACTTTCTAATGCCTTCAACGAAGATGATTTAGAGGATTTTGACCGTAAAGTAAAAGAAATTTTAAAGGTCGAAGAAGTCGAGTATGTTGCCGAGCTCAAAATTGATGGATTAGCCATGTCTCTTGACTTTATTGACGGGAAACTCAATTATGCCGCGACTCGAGGTGACGGAATAGTTGGTGAAGACGTGACTAATAATGTCATCACGATTAAGTCGATTCCGATCCGGGTCAATATCAAAGAAAACTTTGAGGTTCGTGGTGAAGTTTACATGCCTAAAAAATCCTTTGCTAAACTTAATCAAATAAAGGCTGAAAACGGGGAACAATTGTTTGCTAACACGCGGAACGCTGCCGCAGGTTCAATTAGAAATTTGGATAGTAAAATAGCAGCAAGCCGCGGACTCGATGCCTTTTGGTACTATTTTGTTAATGCGGGTGATTTTGGGCTTAAGAGTCATTATCAATCCCTAATGATGCTAAAAGACAATGGCTTTAGAATTAATCCCTGTGTGCGCAAGTGTCGCGGGATTAAGGAAGTAATTGAATATATTGAAGAATATAAGATAAAGCGTCCAAATCTAAACTACGATATCGATGGTATCGTGATTAAGGTCGATAATATGGACCTCTATAATAAAATAGGCCAAACTGCGAAAACACCTAAATGGGCGGTGGCATATAAGTTTCCGCCTGAGTTAGCGATTACAAAATTAGAAAACATCATTTTTACTGTTGGTCGGACTGGAAAGATCACACCAAATGCGGTTCTCTCCCCTGTCCGTGTTGCCGGTTCACTCGTGCAAAGAGCAACGCTACATAATCAAGATTTCATTAACGAAAGAGGGCTAATGATTGGTGATTATGTCACGCTTAGAAAAGCTGGGGATGTTATTCCTGAAGTTGTTTCCGCGCTCAAAGAACGTCGTGATGGGAGCGAACAAGCATTTGTGATGATTGATCAATGTCCAGTTTGTCAAACCACACTTATTTTTAAGAATCCAACACATTTTTGTCCAAACCTAAGTTGTAAAGCTCGGAGCGTTGAAAAGTTAATTCACTTCTCTAGTCGCGACGCGATGGACATTGAAGGACTAGGTGACAAGGTTGCAGAATTACTCTTCAATGAAAAAATTGTGGAGACAATTCCTGATATTTATAAACTAGAGCGTTTTACTCAAGAACTAATGGAAGTTGAAGGCTTTTCCCACAAATCAATTGCCAATCTCCTCACCGCAATTGAAAATTCCAAGAACAAGTCGTTTGAAAAAATATTGTTTGGCCTGGGAATTAAAGAAGTTGGTGTTAAAACGGCAAAGATTTTGGCAAAAAAATATGAGACAATAGATAAGCTAATACTAGCAAAACAAGAAGAATTAGGTTCGATAAGAGATATAGGACCGGTTGCTAGTGGCGCCATCGTGGAGTACTTCAGCAATACTGACAATTTAGCGATGATTAAAGATCTGCAAGAACTCGGGGTTAACTTCACTTATCTTGGCGCAAGAATCAGTGCTCTTGAAACCATATTCAAAGATAAAACAGTTGTTTTGACCGGTTCATTATCCCTCTATACACGCGAAGAAGCGACGACCATTCTTGAAAATCTTGGCGCTAAAGTTAGTGGAAGTGTGAGCAAGAAAACGGATTTCGTCGTTTATGGCAGTGAAGCCGGATCTAAATTGACCAAAGCCGAAAATTTAGGTGTCAAGACCATGAGCGAAGAAGAATTCAGCAAAAATATTCAACTGTAAAACATAGAAATCTAAGTAAGATGGAGAAAACTATATGATAAAAATGAACAAAGACAAACTAAAAGAATTGGCTAATGATTTACTTTTTGATATGGCCGATCAGGAATACGACACACTATTAAAGGAATTCGATGAATTAATTGCCCTAATGGATTTGTTGGGTGAAATTCCTAATGTTGATCGTGGTGAACCAATGATATTTCCCTTTGCCGTAACAAATACATATCTTCGTGAAGATGAGGCGGGAACACCGCTAACTAAAGAGGAATTTTTAAGTAATACCCCAGACAGTTTCGCCGGTCAAGTACGCCTTCCAAAGGTGGTAAATTAAAATGGATTACACAACCTTAACAATTAAAGAATTACACGCACTATATGTAGAAGGAAAAGTCACACCCTTAGAAGTTGTTAAACAGGCAATTGAAAAGGCCAAAAAAGACAAGACCAATTCGCTTGAAGCCGTGACATTTGAACAAGCTTTAGAGATGGCGACCTTGTTAAGCGCCACAGCTGTTGAAGTTGATAATCCTCTCTGGGGAATTCCTTATTTTATTAAAGATAATATCTCCACCAAGGGTGTTGAAACCGTCGCAAGTAGTAACATCTTAAAAGGATATATTCCGCACTTTGATGCCGAAGTAGTGGCTAGGCTTAAAACTAAGAAGGCGATATCGCTTGGAAAAACCACTTTAGATGAATTAGCAATGGGTGGTTCAGGAATGAGCGGACACCTTGGTCGTACTTATAACCCTTTTGACCCTAAAAAGGAAAGAATGATTGGTGGCTCTAGTGCAGGAAGCGCTAGTGTCGTGGCGAGTGGCTTTGTGCCTTTTGCTTTAGGAAGCGATACCGGAGACTCAGTAAGAAAACCGGCGAGTTATGCTGGTCTTGTTGGCTTTAAACCAACGTGGGGGCGTATTTCTCGCTATGGTCTATTTCCGTTTGCTCCTAGCTTAGATGCCGTTGGTTACTTCACAAGAAGCGTTGCTGACGCGGCTATATTACTAGATGTTCTTGCCGGAAGAGATGATAAGGATTTAACCTCCTCGTTTGAGAAGGTTGAAGATTATACGAAATATACAACCTCCGTTAAGGGCATAAAAATTGCACTTATTAAAGGTATTAGTGATAATATTTCTAATCCTACTTTAAAAGAGCACTATGAACAAACGTTGGTTGAACTCGCAAAACGAGGGGCAATTATTGAATACGTTGAAATTGAAAAATCACTACTAAATGCACTATTTTCAACTTACTTTGTCATTAGTTGCGCGGAGTCAACTTCAAACAATGCAAACCTAGATGGTGTAAAATTTGGCGCTCGTAAAGAGGGCAAGACGTATATAGATGTAATTAAAAACACGAGAACTGCAGGGTTCAGCGCCTTAATTAAACGGCGGTTTATTCTTGGGAGTTATTCCTTAAAACAAGAAAACCAAGAGCTGTTATTTAGAAGAGCACAAAAAGCCCGGCGCTTAATTGTCGAGGCTGTTAATAAAGTTTTGACAACCCACGACTTTATTTATAGCCCGGCTGCTCCAGGTGTTGCGCCTCTATTTGATAAAAAGAGTGACAATTTAAATATCGCTCACCTTATCGAGGATAATCATCTCGTTATTGGTAACTTCGCGGGACTGCCCTCAATTACAATTCCAGTTTGTCTAGATAATGGCCTACCAATTGGGGTCAACCTCACCGGTCGCGCTTTTTCAGAAAAAGCATTATTTGGTGTCGCGGCCGCAATTGAAGACATTACCGGTCTTAAAAATCTACAAGTAGAGGATAAATAGTTATGGAATATGAAGCGGTTATAGGTTTAGAAATCCACGTTGAAACCAAGACAAAATCAAAAATGTTTTCCGATGCTCCAGTTGACTATAATGCAGCTCCAAATGCGCTAGTATCACCAATTGATC
>DATESG010000074.1:0-7669 GCA_035270925.1 Bacilli bacterium
CGTTCCGCACTTTTAGTGCCAACACTTGGTAAGCGTTTTAAATAATCAATTAAGAGTTCAAGTGAAGCTAGTTTTTCCATTAGAACAGTCCTTTAGAACTACCAGTGACATCGTTGTTGATTTTCTCTTCTTGGGTGGCAATCGTTTCAAGTAATTCATTGATGGCAAGAATTAACATTGTTTCAACCATTTCCTTATTTTCTTTATCAAAGAGATCATCTTCAATACTGACTTCAACTAATTCACGGCTACCAAGCATTGCAACTTTAATACCGCCACCTTTGGTGACACTAAATTCTTGTTCTGCGAGTTTATCCATTTCTTTTTGTAATTGAACTTTCATCTTGTTGGCTTGTTTTAATAGGGCTTGCATGTTTTGCATATTATAATACTCCTTCTAAATCTTTCGTGATGTTTTTGTCTTTTGGTAAACGGTTTAACTGATAAAGGTTGCCCATCTTTTTATGAAACTTTTCTTGATGCTTGCGGTTGATTGCATAAATTGCAACGCGTTTGCCGGTAAGCTTTTCCACCAGGTCAGCAAGACCCTTTTGATTTTCTTTCAGATTAATGAGGTCGGCTTTTTCCTGGAAGTCATAGATTAGGACAAGTAGTTCATCCATATATATATAAGGAACGCCTTCACTAAGCAAAGAAGCATAATCACTGATTGAAAAATCGAAGATCAATGTTGCAAGTGTTGGCCATATGTCTTTTGTCAGCCGTTGTCTTTCGTCTTTATCGCCGAGCGCTGCGGCTTTAATTAACGTTTCTTCACCAAGAGTAAAATTTGTTCCTTGATGGAAGAATTCAACCTTAGGGGTCAGACTAGCTTGGTCGAGTTCGTGTTTTTCTTTAGCCTTTAAAACACTTTGGAGTTTTTTGCTATTATCAACAAGCGGGTTTTCGGTTTGTGGTTCCGCTTCAGCTTGATCAATCAGGAACGGTGGTAACTCCTCAACTGCCTCTTCCTCTAATGGGGCTGCTTTTAAGATTGGCGCCTTGACCGGCGAAGTCGCAGATTTCACGCCAACTGGGGGTCTCGTCCACACTGGCGCGACTTTGGGTTTAACTTCAAGATTGCTGCCATCTTCATCATTAATCGTGGCGATTTGTAGAAGTGAGAGTTCAAAGAGACTTCGAATATCACTCGTAAACTTATATTCAGTTTGAGTTTTAACAAGAATATCAATCGAGCGATTAATCAGTCTAATTGTGTAGACTTCACTAAGTTCTTTGACCTCATCTTCATTAAGCAGAAGTAGTAACTTTTTATCACTAGTTTTAATGTAGACAAGTAAATCTTTGAGGGTTAACAATAAATCAGTCGTTAAGCGCTTAATATCGACGCCGTTATTAATGAAGTCGGTTGTTTTATCTAAAATCCCTTTAATATCATTGGTTGCGAGAGCTTTTAAGAGTTTGGTTTTCTCTTCCGTATTCGTAAGTGCGAATATTTCCAGGACATCACGTTCTTTTAGAGAGTTATTACTATAGGCCAGCACTTGCTCAAGCATTGAAAGCGCATCTCTGACGCCTCCATCCGCGAGTTTGATTAAGATATCTAAAGCTTGATCTTCATAGACAACTTTTTCGTTTTTGAAGATTTCAATTAAACGTTCTTTAATGTCCTTATCGGCAACTTTAGCAAAGTTATAACGTTGGCAGCGACTTAAGATGGTTGGAATAACTTTATGTGGTTCCGTTGTTGCCAGAATAAAGATTACATTTGGTGGTGGTTCCTCAAGTGTTTTAAGCAGGGCATTAAAAGCACTAGAAGTCATCATATGCACTTCATCAATAATATAAATCTTATATTGGCCTTTAATTGGCGAATAGTTAATTTTTTCAATTAAATCACGAACATCATCAACGCCGTTATTACTGGCGGCGTCAATTTCAATCACATCAGGATGAGATCCATTATTAATTTCGATACAGTTTTGACATTTATTACATTGGTGACCAATGCCTTCTTCACAGTTTAAAGCCTTAGCAAATAGCTTTGCCATGGTCGTTTTACCAGTCCCGCGGGGACCAGCAAAAAGATACGCATGGGCAATGCGTTTAGTCTTTAGGGCGTTAGTTAGCGTTGTCACAATCGCTTTTTGGCCCGCGACTTCTTTGAATGTTAAAGGACGATAAGTCCGATATAGTGCTTTATAACTCATATGTTTTACCTGTGGTTATTATACAATAATAAGAGCTCTTTTAGAAACTAAAAAACGGAGTTAGGGCTTTTAGCGCCAATTACTTTTTAAAAGTTAAGACTAAACTCATGATAGGTTCGATATATCTAAAGGCTAGTGCCCTAAAGTCGATAAATATCTTAATTAAGCTCATTTCCACTATTTTTAAGAACAATTTAGATATAATGGAAACACATAGAAAATAACGTGCAATATAGTGCTTGTTATTACTCAATAACCCATTTATAAAGCAATATATTGCACATTAACTTAAATGATATATAATGAAAGAGGGAAATAAAATGAAACTATACAGTGCGGAGTCAAATAAAGCAATTCTTAAAGATATTGGAACTCGTCTAAAGGAACGCCGTATTTCTCTTTCTATTACGCAAAAGGAACTTTCAGAGTTAAGTGGTGTCTCTTTAAGAACGATTGCTAATATTGAAAACGGTAAGAACGCCTCATTTGATAACATTATTTCAATTTTAAAAAAATTAAAGATGATTGAAAATATAAGCCTGCTATTTCCTGAAACTAAAATTGATCCGATTGCATTGCTCACCTCTAAAAAGAAAAGACAAAGGGCAACAAAACCTAAAGACAATTCAGATTGGAAATGGGGGGATGAGAAATGACCACAGCAGAGGTTAAGTTATGGGGGACAAGGATTGGAGCGGTGAGCATTGAAGATGATTCAACTTATTGTGTTTTTCGTTATGATCCAGAATTTGCTAAAAGTGGAAAACAACTCTCGCCGCTAATGATGCCTTTATCCGAAGATAATTACACATTCACAAATTTGCCCCTCACTAGTTTTAATGGATTACCTGGTTTACTAGCGGATTCTTTACCAGATAAGTTTGGTAATACGGTGATTGATGCCTGGCTTGACTCGCTTGGAAGGAGTCGAGACTCTTTTAACGCAGTCGAACGTCTATGTTATATCGGCACACGGGGAATGGGGGCGCTTGAATTTTTTTCTAATATGAGAGAAAACATGTCCAAAGATGAAAAGATTAAACTTGAACAATTAATTCAAATAAGTAACGATGTCCTCCTTGATCGTATGTCAGTTTCTGCGAAGGGAACTGAGGCCTTAAAGCAACTGATAAATGTTGGCACTTCCGCCGGCGGAGCGCGGCCTAAAGCCATTTTGGCGTATAACGATAAGACAAAAGAGTTTCGGACTGGGCAGGTAGATGTAGGACAAGGTTTTTCCTACTGGATTGTTAAATTCGATGGTGTTTCTAACAAGGTTACTCAACATGAAGATAATTTGACAATGTTTACGAGGATTGAATATGCCTATTACCTAATGGCCATCGCAGCGGGAATAAAGATGAGTGAATCAAGACTCTATCATGAAGGCGACTTATTTCACTTTATGACAAAAAGATTTGATCGCGTCGAAGTTGATGGAAAAGTTGAAAAACTCCATATGCAAACACTAGCAGCCTTGATTCATCGCGATTATAACGATGCAGGCACTGTTAGTTATGAATATGTTGTCCAAGTGATGAACTTGCTCCAACTACCCGCCAGCGAAATAAGGCAGTTCTTTAAACGTATGGTCTTTAATGTAATGGCCCGTAACCAAGACGATCACATTAAAAATATTGCATTTTTGATGGGTCGAGATGGAAAATGGAATCTTTCACCCGCCTATGATATGACTTATGCTCATAATCCCACCGGGAAGTGGACCGCCGCACATCAGATGCTAATTAACGGGAAAAAGAGCAACATAACCTTAGAAGACATTATGCACTCAGCGAGTGTGATGAACATCAAATTAAAAGATGCAAAAAAAATTATTGCAGAAGTTACAGCTGCAATTTTACAATGGGATCAATTCGCTAAAACCGCAAAATTAGATGAGCAGACAACAGTTTTAATCCAAAAGGACTTTATTTTATTACCAACCAATAATTTGGAAAAGTAAAAAAACAATGAAAATTAGCACTGAATGTTTAATCTTTTTAATTAACTTTAAGTATGATAAAATAACAACGCTAAAAAGGATAAAAAATATATGGATGAAAGTATTAGAAAAAGTTTAGAAGGCGCCAAGAAACGTTTAGGAGATATCGATTTAGAATTACTTAAAGATGACATCACGAGTGATCTTAATTATTTCAAAGCAATCTCCAAAGAGCGTTCAACATTAGAACCAATTGTTGAGAAATTCAACGAATTTTTAGCATGTGAAAGTAATCGTAAAGATGCTTATATTATGACTAATGATGTTGACCCTGATATGAGTGAACTTGGGAAAATGGAATATAAACAATTAGGCGAAAGAATGCTCGAACTTGAAGAAGAAATCAAGGTCGCGCTAATTCCGGCTGATCCTAATGATGATAAAAATATAGTCGTGGAAATTCGCGGCGCCGTTGGTGGCGATGAAGCCAACCTCTTTGCCGGTGACCTCTTTAGAATGTATACCCGCTACGCAGATGAGATGGGTTGGAAGATTCAAATGATTGATGAATCAAGTAGTGAGTCGGGTGGATTCTCGCTTGTTTCATTCCTGATTAAAGGAAAAAGTGTTTACGCCAAACTTAAATTTGAAAGTGGCGCCCACCGCGTTCAACGTGTTCCACGTACCGAATCTAGTGGCCGTATTCATACCTCAACCGCAACGGTCTTGGTGATGCCAGAAGTTGATGCAATTGAAGTTGAAATTAGAAGTGAAGATTTAGAAGTTGATACCTACCGCTCCCAAGGCGCTGGTGGTCAAAACGTTAATAAGACTGAATCGGCAGTGAGAATCACCCACGTTCCAACCGGAATTGTAGTTTCTTGCCAAGTTGAAAAGAGTCAAATGCAAAACCGTGATATCGCTATGCATATGCTAAGAGCGAAGATTTACGCTTTTAAAGTTGCCGAACAAGAAGCGAAAGTTTCTGCCGACCGTAAACTTAAAGTTGGAACCGGCGAACGTAGTGAAAAAATTCGGACCTATAACTATCCGCAAAATCGGGTGACCGATCACCGGATTGGTTTTTCCCTGCAAAAATTAGATAGAATCATGGAAGGTAACCTCGAAGAGCTTGTTGCCGCTTTAATTGCTTATGACCAACATCAAAAAATGCAAGGTCTGCTCTAGTCTTATAAGTATTAGAGAAGCTTACCACAGTGCGTTAGCGCGTTTCCCTTTTTTAAGTGAAACCGATGTCAAAATAATCATCACCCATTTTAACCAAATCGCTTTTAATGAACTAGCCCTTCATTATGAGGATGCGGCGAAAAATATTGATGATTTTTTTAATGTTTGTGAGCGTGTTAATGATGGTTATCCACTTCAATACGCCCTTCACGAGTCTGAGTTTTTAGGTGAAAGATTTTATGTTGATGAACGCGTATTAATTCCCCGTAGTGAAACCGAAGAATTAGTCATTTATATGAGCAAACTTATTAGTGATGAAAACATTGCTAATCCAATAATTGCAGATGTTTGTACAGGCTCGGGAGTGATTGGTCTCAGTTTAAAACGGCTACTAGTGAATAGTAAGGTTTATCTCAGTGATATATCTAGTGATGCGCTAGCAGTCGCAAAGATTAATAGGGAAAAGCTCAACTTAGACGTCGAAATTCTTGGGGGTGCAAGTTTAGCGCCACTGATCAATAATAATATTAAACTTGATTATCTCGTTGCTAATCCGCCCTATGTAAATAGTGATGATGAAGTTGGGACTAGTGTCCGCCAATATGAACCACATCTTGCGCTATTTTCTGATGATAAAATCGTTTATAAAGAAATATTGATGAATGTTGATAAAATCATGCGGACAAATACGATTGTGATGATGCTGGAGATTAATGAACTAGACGGGTTAATGATGCTAGACTTAGCGTCTGCCATTCTTGGTCGGGAGATTGATGCTAAAATAATAAAGGATATACACGGTAAGGACCGCTTTATCATTGTGAGGTACAGTAAGTGAAAACGCAAGTGCTAAAAGCTAATAATCTTAAACCCGCGAGTCTTGCGCTACTTAGAGGCGAAGTCGTGGCCTTTCCAACTGAAACAGTTTTTGGACTAGGAGTAATTTTTGATGATGAAAAAGCTTATCAAAAGTTAGTGACAATTAAAGAGCGGCCACCAACCCAACCATTTACACTGATGTGCGCCAGTACTCTAGAAATTGAAAAATATGCAGAGTTGAGCGTTGAGGCCAAGAAAATTGTTAAAACTTTTATGCCAGGCCCATTAACGATTATTGTTAAGGTTAAAGCGGACGTTCCCTCGTTTGTCACTTTAGGCACAGGTTATATTGGGATTAGAGTTAGTGAATCTAAATTAGTCCAAGATTTAATTCGACTGACAGGGAAACCACTACTAGTGCCAAGCGCGAATAAACACGGAGTTAATCCATGTTTAAGTAGTGAAAGTACTTATGAAGCATTTAATGGAGAGCTACCTTATATTATTGAAGGAGCTTCAATTAGTAACATTCCGTCCACGATTATTAAAATCAATGATAAAATAGAGTTAATTAGAACCGGGAGTATTCCCTTTACTAAAATATTAGAAACAGTGAGGTAGATATATGACAATAGCAATTGGTGCCGATCACGGTGGCTTTGAATATAAAGAAGCAATCAAGGCTCATTTAATAAAAAGAGGAATCAAAGTTTTGGACTTAGGAACAAATTCTAATGCGAGTGTTCATTATCCATTATTTGGTATTGCTGTCGGTGAGGCAGTTCGTGATAAAAGAGCAGAATTTGGCGTTGTAGTTTGCACTTCAGGCGAAGGAATTATGATAGCCGCGAATAAAGTCCGTGGAGTCAGAGCGGGGATTGCTTATAACGATGATGTTGCGAGTAAACTCAAAACCCATAATAACGCTAATGTAATTGGCTTTGGCCAAGGACAAATGGAACTTGAAGATGTCTTAAGAAGAGTCGACATTTTCCTCGATGCTAAATTCGAAGGTGGACGTCACCAAACTCGTGTTGATATTATCGATACTTATCAAGACTAATTCGACAATTACAAATATTTAAAGTAGTCATCTATTTATAGGTAGATGACTATTTTTATTTGTCCAAACTGCAGCAACCAAGATCAACGTTATGTTGGACTTAAAAACGGTGAATATTACTGCCGTCGTTGTTTAACTATGCGGAGTGAAGAAATGATAGTTTATCATAAATATAGCCCCGCTTTTGTGCAAGTAAATATTAATTATGCCTTAACTAGTGAACAAGATAAAATTGCTAAAAGGGTCAGCGAAAACTACCTAAAAGACTGCAATTGCCTCATATATGCTGTCTGTGGAGCGGGTAAGACTGAACTTATTTTTGATGTGATTAAGACGGCACTGCTGCGTGGTGAGCAAATAGGTTTTACGGTCCCCAGGCGCGAGGTTGCGATTGAAATATATGGTCGGCTTGTTGATGCATTTCCTAGTGTCGATATTACCCTTGTTCACGGAGGGCGAACCGCAAAGTTAGTCTCGCAAATTATC
>DATESG010000075.1:0-18278 GCA_035270925.1 Bacilli bacterium
TCCCTTAACCTTGTGACGCTTGCTTTTTGTTCGCGATGGTCTTTTTTGGACCTTTACGAGTTCTAGCGTTAGTTCTGGTTCTTTGTCCGCGAACTGGAAGTCCACGACGGTGGCGAATGCCACGGTAAGCACCAATTTCGCTCAAGCGTTTAATATTCATCGCGACTTGACGACGTAAATCGCCCTCAATCCGGAACTTTGTTATTTCTGCCCGGATTAGGCTTAATTGTTCTTCGCTTAAATCCTTGACGCGTGTATTTTCATCAATACCGGCCGCGGCCAAGACTTTTTTGCTCGTTGTTGGTCCAATACCATAAATATAGGTAAGGGAAATAACAACGCGTTTTTCATTTGGAATATCTACACCAACAATACGTGCCATATATTCTTTCCTCCTTATTAACCTTGTCTTTGCTTATGCTTAGGATTAGAGCAAATGACCATAACACGGCCATGTCTTCTAATTACCCGGCATTTATCGCAAATTGGTTTGACTGAGGTTCTTACTTTCATAATTTGTTCCTCCGTTTTGCTACTTATTTGTAGCGATATTTAATTCGGCCACGTGTTAAATCATAAGGCGATATCTCAAGGGCAACTCTATCACCTGGTAAAATGCGAATATTGTGCATTCTGATTTTACCAGAAACGTGGGCCATGATTACCATTCCGTTTTCTAGTCGAACTTTAAACGTTACGTTTGGGAGACATTCGACGACTACCGCCTCGACATTAATGACATCATCTTTTGCCATACTAATGATCACCATCCTTTAATTTTGTTAAAACTTCATACCCCGACTCGGTTATAACGATGGTGTTTTCATAGTGACTGCAGAGTTTGCCATCCTTAGTTTTTACCGTCCAACCATCTTTGAGCACAATTAGCTGGGGGCTACCCTGATTGACCATTGGTTCAATGGCTAAGACCATCCCGGGGCGCAATATTGGCCCATGGTTAGGAGTGTCTACATTAGGGATTTGTGGATCTTCGTGTAACTGACGACCGACGCCATGACCAGTGTAATCACGGGTAAGGGTATACCCATGTTTACTCGCATACTCACCAATTGCATGGCTAATATTTGAGAGATGTTCACCTGGTCGGGCAAACTGATCGACTGCATACCAGAAGCTTTCTTCAGTAACCTCGACTAGTTTTTTTGTTGCAGGATCTGTCTCGCCAACAATAAATGTTCGGCAAGCATCAGCAACATAACCTTTTAAAGTAGCACCGACATCGACGCTTACAATGTCGCCTTCTTTGATGATTTCTTTCTTGTTAGCGATTCCGTGGATCAATGTATCATTGACTGAAACGCAGACATTACCAGAAAAACCACCATAGTTTTTAAATGTCGGAATTGCTCCATGGTCTTTAATGACCTTGAGGGCAATTTGGTCAATGTCATAAGTTGACATTCCCGGTTTAAGTGAGGCTTTCACCGCTTCAAACACGCACGCCACGACGTGGCCGGCATCTCTGATCAGTTCAACTTCACGCGGTGACTTAATTATTACCACTAGGCTACCTCTTTGAGAATTTTGACTGCTTGTTCAAATGTCACATCAGCATTAACGCCACCATCAACTGTCGCTAGCAATCCAAGATTGCGATAAAAGTTTTCGAGTGGTTTAGTTTCATGCTCATAATGTTCTAAGCGATTTTCGAGTAATTCTTTAGTGTCGTCTTTACGTAAATAAAGTTCGCCTCCACATAAATCACAAACACCTTCAACCATTGGTTTCATGGTATGAATATGATATGGAGCTCCACAACTACGGCACACACGGCGCCCAGTTATGCGACGGACTAACTCATCGATGTCACACGTAACATTAATAACAGCAGCGATTGGTCTATTGATCTCTTTGCCGATTTCCACTAAAGCTTGGGCTTGGGGTAGTGTCCTTGGGAAACCATCAAGTAAAAATCCATTAGCGCAATCATCTTGTAACAGCCGTTCTTTGACAAGTCCGATTGTCACTTCATCAGGAACTAAATGCCCCTGATTAATATATGAACCCGCAAGGCGACCAAGAGGCGTACCTTCTTTGATCGCTTCGCGAAACATATCACCTGTAGAAATATGAGGGAATTTGTAGTGCTTTAATAACTTTTTGGCTAGAGTTCCTTTGCCTGCGCCAGGGGGCCCTAATAAAATAATATTTAACATTGTTTTCCTCCTCATTAGAATAAGTTAAGATTCGACCGATCATCGAAACTCTTACCAGCAACCAAACCATCGATTTGGGAGTTGATTTCGAGGGCGACACCGACAACAATGATAAGACCTGTTCCACCTAAAGCTAGCGATTGATCAGGAACAATCCCGAGCAAAACTAAGATGATAGGCAAGGCGGCGATGAGGGAGATAAAGAGCGCTCCAATCACAGTCACCCGATTTAGAACTTTGCTAACATAACGTTCGGTTTCTGCTCCAGGACGAATTCCAGGAATATAACTACCGTTCTTTTGGAAGTTTTCAGCTAATTTGTCGGGAGCAATTTGCAGTTTAGAATAGAAGAAGGTGAACAAGACAATGAGGAGCACATAAAGAAGCAAACCCCATGGCATTTGCCAGGTCATATCATTGAACCACGGCATTGTAACCAACGCACTACTGCTAAATATTTTAAGCCATTCGGCTTGTAAATCGGACCCGGCGATAAACGAGGCAATGATACTTGGCGCCATCATAATTGATGAGGCGAAGATAACAGGAAGAACCCCGGCTGAGTTAATTTTGATTGGTAAGAAACTAGCTTGCGCTAACTTCTTCGTTTGTCCGCCACCCTTACCAGCATGTTGGACAGGAACTTTTCGTTTACTCGATTCAATAAAGGTAATAAAACCAATAATGACGATAAAGGCTAGAATATAGACGCCAAATTGCAAGAGACCAACGAGAAGTTGTTCACTGCCTTGACCGACTTTATTTGCAAGCCAGTTGCGATAAGCACTAGAAATTTGTAGTGGGAGACTAGCGACAATACCCGAGAAAATAATCATCGAGATTCCGTTGCCAACCCCTTTTTGTGAGATTTGGTCAGCCAACCACATCGTTAGCATTGTCCCTGCGAGGATGATGGTAATAATGTAGAAGTAGGACCATAAAGATGTATCCGCAATCGTGATATACGATTGTGTTTCCATGGTTTTAATGACTCCATATGCTTGAACAGCACCAAGGAGTAAGGTGAGATAACGGTTGGTCATCTCTAACTTTTTGCGGCCATACTGACCTTGTTTACTAAGTTCAGTAAGAGCAGGTAGGACATCTTTTGCTAATAGTTGCGTAATAATTTGCGACGTAATATATGGGGAAACCCCTAACGCGAAGATTGAGAAACTTTGCAGCGTTCCTCCGCCTAATAAGTTTAACAGTCCAAAAGCATCATTGTTTTGGAATGAGAAATCATTAAGTGTTACGCCTGGTACAGTAATTGCTGCGCCTATTCTAAACACAAACATGATCATAACCGTAAAGAAAATACGATCCATGACTTCTTTGTTTTTTAAAATTCCTGCTAATTTTTTCATGTTATAGTACCTCGGCTTTACCACCAATTGCTTCAATGGCGCTTACAGCGCTTTCAGAAAACTTGTGGGCTTGTACGGTAAGCTTCTTTGTAAGTTTACCACTTCCGAGGATCTTTACACCATTGAGTTCTTTTTTGACAATGCCTTGTTCAATTAAAAGTGTCGGTGTCACGACTGTGCCATCTTCAAACAGGTTTAGTGTATCAAGATTAACAATCGCGTATTCCTTACGATTAATATTTGTAAATCCGCGTTTTGGAATCGCACGGTAAAGTGGGTTTTGGCCCCCTTCAAATCCGAGTCTGACGCCGCCACCGGAACGTGAATTTTGTCCCTTATTCCCACGACCGCTGTTCTTGCCTAAGCCTGAACCAATGCCACGACCGACACGTTTACGATTTGTACGGGAACCTTCTGTATAAGTAAGTTCATGCAGTTTCATTTCTTGCACCTCCATTAATGCCGTCAATTACTGACGGAGTTTTTTGACCGCTTCAATTGATTTTAATTGACGTAGTCCGTTGTCGGTTGCCCGCAAGACGTTTAGAGCAGTCCGTGAACCATAAACTTTACTATAGACGTTTTTCACGCCAGCTAATTCGAGGATTGCTCGGACTGGACCACCGGCAATAATGCCAGTACCATCTGGAGCAGGTTTTAAGAAGACACGGCAGGCACCGAATTTTCCAATAACTTCATGAGCAATTGTATCGTCTTTGACGAGTCCAACTTGGTACATGTTTTTCTTGGCTTTTTCTAGTGACTTTTTGATTGCATCAGGTACTTCTGCTGCTTTTGAGCCGCCGAAGCCATATTTGCCTTTGCCATCGCCAACGACAACAACTGATGAGAAACGCATACGACGTCCGCCCTTAGTGGTTTTACTAATACGGTTAATTGTAACAACACGTTCTTCATATTCTTTTTGACGTGGAGCAAATGGTCTTTTTCTTGGTCCACCACGGCGTTGACTTGGGTTTGCCCCGTCATTGCTGCGTGGACGTGGACTACGGTTTTCTTGGTTGTTAGTGGCTGTTGTATTTGCAGTTGCTGCTTGTGTCACGGCTACAGTTTTATTTTCTTCCATTATTTCCGTCCTCCTTAGAATTTGAGCCCGGTTTCGCGGGCTGCGTCTGCTAATGCTTGAACACGGCCATGATATAAATATCCACCGCGATCAAACACGACTTTCTCAATATTTTTGGCTAAGGCAAGTTTTGCAATTTCAGCACCAACTAATTTGGCCGCTTCGATGTTTCCACCTTGAGCTAATTTAAGATTGACGGAGCCAGTGGCTGCAAGGGTCACGCCTTTGACATCATCAATAATTTGCACGCTAATATTCTTGTTTGAGCGATAAACCGCTAAC
This sequence comes from Bacilli bacterium, assembly GCA_035270925.1. GTDB lineage: Bacteria > Bacillota_I > Bacilli_A > RFN20 > CAG-826 > DATESG01. Next base: position 4,914 of record DATESG010000075.1, read on the forward strand.
CTTGGGGTTTCGCTAGTTCCGCTCACCTTACGGCGAATGCGGAAGTGACGACGAAGTCTGATTTCATTACGTTTAATTTGTTTTACCATAACTATCTCCTATTTCTTAGCCCCAGCACGTTTGCCTTCTTTACGAATAATGTGCTCACCAGCATATTTAATCCCTTTACCTAAATAAGGTTCGGGTTCGCGAACAGCGCGAATGTTCGCTGCAGTTTGACCTACTGCATGTTTGGAATAACCACTAACTTCAATTGTTGTTGGGTTTGGGACGGCAATTGATGATCCTGGTTCAGGAGCAACGATTGTATCGTGAGAGTAACCAACTTCAAGTTTTACAGCTTCGCCGGCCATACTTGCACGGTAACCAATACCAACTAATTCAAGTTTTTTTACAAACCCTTCACTGACACCAACAATGGCGTTGTTAAGGAGCGCGCGGGTGGTCCCGTGAGCTTGTTTGGTTGTTTTAATTTCGTTTGCACGTTTGACAGTAATGTGTCCGGCAGTTTCCATATCAAGGCTGATAAAGTGTGGAATCACAACTTCTAATTTGCCTTTTTTGCCACTGACGTATGCAACGTTTTGTTTTAACTCAACTTTGACTTCGGCAGGGATGATAATAACCTTGTTACCTATACGTGACATGTCATTACCTCCTTACCACACATAAGCGATGACTTCGCCGCCAACATTAAGGGCACGCGCTTTTTTGTCGGTCATCACTCCTTGTGAAGTTGAAATAATTGCAATTCCTAAGCCTCTTAAGACTCTTGGAAGTCTGTCTGATGTCGTCGAAACGCGTAAGCCTGGTTTAGAAATTTTCTTGAGCCCAGAAATAACACGTTCACCTTTTTCACCGTATTTAAGCGATAAAGTAAGGGTTTTTTTAACATCACCTTTGACTGCATATTCAATGATGAAGCCTTCTTCTTTTAAAATTTTAGCGATTTGAACTTTCATCCGGCTGCTTGGCATCGCAACACTCTCGTGATGGAGCGCATTAGCGTTCCGGATTCTTGTTAGCATATCCGCAATTGGATCTGTCATACTCATTGTTGCTACCTCCTACCAGCTCGATTTTTTCATTCCAGGAATTTGCCCAGCATAGGCAAGCTCCCGTAGACAAATGCGGCATACACCGAATTTGCGATAGACACTATGAGGACGTCCACAACGTGTGCAACGTGTATATTCACGTACTTTAAACTTTTGTGGGCGCATTTGCGAAACGCGTTTACTTGTTTTTGCCATGATTTCCTCCTAGCGGGCAAACGGCATGCCGAGCTCAGCTAATAAAGCATGGGCTTCTTCATCCGTTTGGGCGGTTGTGACGATAACGACGTCCATCCCGCGAATCTTATTTACTAAATCAAAGTCAATTTCTGAGAAAATCAATTGTTCCTTGACGCCTAAGGTATAGTTACCATGGCCATCGAAGGCATTGCGTGATACGCCGCGGAAGTCGCGAACACGTGGCAGCGCAATTGTGACTAATTTATCAAAGAAAGCGTACATGTTTGCTCCGCGTAAAGTAACTTTACAACCAATTTCTTGGCCTTCACGGAGTTTGAATGAAGCTTCTGACTTCTTCGCTTTGGTAACGACAGGTTTTTGCCCGGCGATGAGTGTTAATTCCTTAACAGCATCTTCGAGTAACTTTGCATTACCGGTTGCTTCACCAACACCCATATTAATAACGATTTTATTGAGTTTTGGTGCTTGCATTACTGACTTATAATTGAATTTCTTCACTAAGTTAGCAACGACTTCTTTTTTGTATCTGACTTCTAAGCGGTTAGCCACTTTAACAGTGTTAACGGCTACTTCATCAGCGACAGGTTTTGTTTTTGGAGCGGCAGTTTTTGGAGCCGCTTTTTTGATTTTTGCTTCAGCCATATGTGTGCCCTCCTACTTTATTACTTCGCCGCTTTTTTTAGCGACGCGTACTTTCTTACCTTTAACAACTTGGAAGCCAACGCGAGTTGCCTTCTTGGTCTTTGGATCAATTAACGCTACGTTACTAACGTGAACTGGTGCATAGATTTCAACAATACTTCCTTCAGGAACTTGTTGAGTTGGTTTACGGTGTTTCTTCTTGACGTTTACGCCTTCAACGATGACTTTATCAAGCGATGGGAATGCGCGTTGAACGATTCCTTCCTTGCCTTTGTCGTGACCGGTGATGACGATGACTTTATCGCCTTTTTTAATGTTCATAACTGATCAACCCCCTATAGTACTTCCGGAGCGAGTGAGACAATTTTCATTGCGCCTTCACCTTTATCCCGGAGTTCGCGTGCGACTGGGCCAAAGACCCGTGTGCCGATCATGTTACCATCATTATTGATGATTACGACTGCATTGTCATCGAAGGATATTTTTGAACCATCTGGGCGTAAAACGCCTTTTTTGGTCCGGACAATAATGCCCTTAACCATATCACCTTTTTTGACTTTGCCGTTTGGTGTTGCTTGCTTGACAGCAAGTAAGACGACGTCACCGATATTGCTTGTTCTACGGAAACTTCCGCCGTAGAGACGAATAATTCTAGCTTCTTTAGCACCTGAATTATCAGCAACTAGTACATTTGTTTCGACTTGAAGCATATCTTAGTCCTCCTTAACCGGAGCCACTTCGACTGTTTCAACAATGGCTTCTTGTTGGTATTCTTCGATGCTGACTTCTGCCAAGGTGATCACTTCGACTAAACGCCAACTTTTGGTTGCGCTTAATTTACGAGTGGCCATGATGTTAACTTTGTCGCCAATTTTGCCGACATTATTTTCATCGTGAGCGTAATACTTTTTACGGTATTTAACACGTTTAGCATATTTTGGGTGTCTTTTATAAGTTTCGACTAAGACGACGATTGTTTTGTCCATCTTATCGGAGACGACAACGCCTTCCAAGACGGCACGTGTATTTCTTTGTTCCATTTTCTTAGTCCTCCTTATTTAATTCCGAGTTCGCGTTCACGTAATACGGTGAAGACGCGAGCGATGTTCTTGCGAACGATTGTAATTTCTTTTCCATTGGTTAATTGCCCTGTTGCTTGTTTAGCACGCAAATGGAAGAGTTGTTCTTTGAGTAAATAAACTTGTTCGTCTAATTCGCTTACTGACATTTCACGAATTTCTTTGATTTTCATGTGTGCTCCTCCTATTCTTGGGTGTTATCTTCGCGTGTAACAACGCGGCACTTAATTGGTAACTTGTAGGCGGCTAATTGTAGAGCGCGACGCGCGACTTCAGGGTTAACACCACCGATTTCAAACATCACGGTATTCATTTTAACGACGGCGACCCATTCTTCTGGGTTACCTTTACCACTACCCATCCGAACTTCGGCTGGTTTTTTGGTTTTTGCGAGGTGTGGGAAAATTCGAATCCAAATTTTACCGACCCGTTTGGTATGTCCGGCTAACACGATACGTGCGCTTTCAATTTGACGGTTGGTAATATAGGCTCCTTCAAGAGCTTGAAGACCGAATTCACCAAAGTCAACATTGGTCCCACCCTTGGCTAAGCCTTCATAGCTTAAACGTTGAGGACGACGGAATTTTGTTCTTTTTGGTTGTAACATCGTTATTCTCCTCTTCTTTTCTTCTCACCAAGATCATATTCACCACGGCAGATCCAGACTTTAACGCCAAGACGACCATAAGTGGTATGAGCTTCTACGTGTGCGTAGTCAATATCGCTGCGTAAGGTATGAAGAGGGACGATGCCATCTTTATAGCCTTCGCTACGAGCAATTTCGGCTCCATTTAAACGACCGCTGATAAGTGTTTTACAACCCTTAGCACCAGAACGGCGCACTCTTTGAATCGTTTTCTTTTGGACGGCACGGAAACTGGCACGATTTTCTAATTGACGAGCAATATCTTGAGCAACTAAATTTGCATCGAAATCTGGGTTTTTAACTTCAATCACACTAAGACGAAGCGTTCCAGATTTGACAATTTTTTCAACTTTTGCGGTTAAGAGTTTGATGTTTTCACCATTTTGACCAATTACGACACCTGGACGGGCGACGAAGAGGCTAACGATAACGGTGTATCCACTTTCGAATGTATTAATACGATCGATTTCAATTCTTGATAACATTGCATCCTTTAATAAAGGAGTTAATGTTGTGCGAATGTCGAGGTCTTCTTTTAGGAAGGCAGCATAGTGTTTTTCATCAGCAAACCAGCGACTATTCCAGTTACGGTGGATACCATATCTTAGTCCGTTTGGATTAACTTTATTTCCCATGTGTTTCCTCCTATTTTCTTTCTTTAACTTTCACAATAATTGTGGAAGTCCGTTTGATAATTCCAGCAGCGGCGCCTTTTGCCCGTGGGCGGAAGCGTTTCATCTTAATGGAATCATTGACTTGAATTTCGCTGATGAATAGTGTTTCTTCATCGAATCCGAAGTTATTAACTGCGTTGGCCGCAGCACTTTGAACAGTTTTGCGAACAGGAATGCTCGCGGCTTTATTAACGTTAGCGAGAATGCCGAGGGCATCACTCACTGTTTTTCCTCTTACAAGGTCCACAACTAAGCGGGCTTTGCGTGGGGTAACACCGACTGTGCGTGAGATTGCGACTGCTTCAGTTGGAGTTGGTTTTGCTAGTTTTACCTTCGCTACTTTTTCGACTTTTGCAGCGGGTTTTTTTGTAACTCTTGCCATTTCTTACCTACTTCCTACTTGCGGCTGATGCTTTGTCTTCAGCAGTGTGACCGGTGTGTCCTCTATATGATCTAGTTGGACTGAATTCGCCTAATTTGTGACCGACCATATCTTCTGTTACATAAACAGTGATATGTTCTTTACCGTTATAAACTGCAAAGGTGTGACCGACAAATGTTGGGAAGATGGTGGATCTTCTGGACCATGTTTTGATAATTTCTTTTTTGCCACTTTCGTTGAGTGCATCGACCTTCTTAAGAACGTGTCCATCGACGAATGGGCCTTTTTTCAAACTTCTTGCCATAATTCTTTATTTCCTTTCTTCCACTATTTACTATTCCGACGTCTTACGATAAGTTTCGTCGATTGTTTTTTAGCATTGCGTGTTTTCACGCCGAGCGCTTTTTTACCCCATGGGGTTCTTGGTGCATCTTTACCAATTGGTGATTTACCTTCACCACCACCGTGTGGGTGATCATTTGGGTTCATGACTGAACCGCGGACAGTTGGGCGGGTGCCTAACCATCTTCTTTTACCGGCTTTACCTAAGTTAACTAGGTTGGCATCTTCGTTACCAACTTCGCCAACGGTTGCGCGGCAAGTGAGTAAGATTTTTCTTACTTCACCACTTTGTAAACGAAGGGTTGCATATTTGCCTTCTTTACCAAGAACTTGGACTTTAGTACCGGCAGCGCGAGCGATTTGACCACCCTTACCTGGATATAGTTCAACGTTATGCACGTATGTACCTTCAGGAATGGCGGCTAGTGGCATTGCGTTACCGATTTGAATATCTACTGCTTCGCCCGAAACAACTTTTGCACCAACAACTAATTTTTGTGGAGCTAAGATGTAACGTTTTTCTCCATCGGCATATGTTAATAATGCGATGTTGGCGTTACGATTTGGATCGTATTCTAGTGCTGTAACAACAGCTGGAACAACGTCCTTATTACGTTTAAAGTCAATGAGACGGTAGCGGCGTTTGTGGCCTCCACCGATATGACGGGTAGTAATTTTACCTTGGTTGTTACGACCGCCCGACTTCTTTAAGCTCACGGTTAAGCTTTTTTCAGGGGCTTTTTTTGTGAGATTATCAAATGTGAGCGAGGTCATCGCCCGCCGTGATGGGGTCGTTGGTCTATATGTTCTTATTGCCATAATTTAGTTCTCCTTCCATCCGTACGAGTTATTCTTTGAATAGGTCAATTGCTTGACCTTCTTTAATTGTAACAATAGCTTTTTTAAAACCTGGAACTGTACCAGCATATTTGCCGCCACGTTTTTTGGCTTTGGATAAGACGTTAATGGTCTTAACAGCAGTAACTTCGACATTATAGACTGCTTCAATAGCATCTTTAATGGCTTCCTTATTTGCAGTTTTTCTGACCTTAAATGTTAATTTGTTTTCTTCTTGCATAAGAAGCATTGATTTTTCGGTAATGACTGGAGCAATTAATAAACTTAATTGTTCGATCGTTGCCCGTTTGACTGCCACTTCTTTTTTCGCTGCTTTACGCGCCATTATTCAAGCCCTCCTTCGAATGCTTTTAGTGTCGCTTTCTCAACAATGATGTGATCGACATGAAGTAAATCATAGACGGACACATTGCTTTGACGCACTGGAAGCACGTTACCAAGGTTTCTAACCGCGAGGAGAAGATCATCATTGTCATCGACAATTAACATCACTTTTCCTTCGACATTTAAATCTTTTAATAATTTAAGCGCTGCTTTGGTTTTTGCTTCGATATTGATTTCTTCATCAAGAACAATAAAGGCTTTTTCGCTAACTTTGAGGGAGAGCGCACTTCTTAATGCTAAGGCGTGTTCTTTTTTGTTCATTGATAATTTGAAGTTTTGGGTTCCGGTTGGGCCGAATACGACTCCACCACCAACCCAGATTGGTGAACGGCTACTACCCGCACGGGCGCGGCCTGTTCCTTTTTGTCTCCATGGTTTTTTACCACCACCACGAACTTCGCCACGAGTCTTTGTTTTTGCGGTAGCTTGTCTACGGTTTGACATGTAAACGTTGACTGCATTGAACATTGCATCTTGGTGTGGTTCGATTCCGAAGATTTCACCCGCTAATTTAACGGTTGAAACTTTTTCACCGGCTTGATTAACAACGGGATATGTGACTGCTTTAATGTTATTTTCTGCCATCTTTACTTCCTCCTTGTTAACCTTACTCAGCAGTGCGAACTAATAACTCTTTAACACTACGTTTGGTTAATTGAGTTTTAATTGCACTACGAATTTTGACGATTGATTTTGTTGGACCTGGAATTGCGCCTCTAATAAGGATTGCATTCTTTTCAGGTAACACTTTAACAATAATCAAGTTTAAGACTGTTGTTTGGGTGTTGCCATGGTGTCCTGGCATTTTCTTGCCTTTTGGCACTGTTTGGATACGTCCACTTGCGGCCATTGAGCCGACTCCGCGGTGGTAACCAGAACCGTGTGATTTAGGCCCGATTTTATAATGGAAGCGTTTGATACTGCCACTAAAGCCTTTACCCTTGCTTAAGCCGCTAACGTCAACGACGTCACCGTCTTTAAAGAGATCGACTTTGATTTCCTCACCTAATTTGAATTCCGCCATTTCATCGCCTTCTAATTCGAAGAGATGATATTTTGGGGTCGTACCAGCTTTGGCGAAGATGCCTTTTTCTGGTTTGGTTGCGCGACTTTCTTTTTTGTCCTCGTAACCGACTTGAATTGCGTTGTAACCATCGGTTTCAACAGTTTTTAATTGGGTCACTACGTTAGGTAATACTTCGACGACTGAAACAGCATAGATTGTTCCGTCTTCAGCAAATACTTGAGTCATGCCCATTTTGCGTCCAATAATCGCTTTCATGTTTACCTCCTATAGTTTGATGTCGATGTCAACACCACTTGGAAGCTCGAAGTTTCTTAAGAACTCGACTGTCTTCTTTGTTGGGTTGGCTATATCGATTAAGCGTTTGTGTGTTCTAATCTCGAATTGTTCACGAGCATCTTTGTCCTTATGAACAGCACGTAGAACAGTATAGACTTGTTTCTCCGACGGAAGCGGAATGGGGCCAATCACCTTAGCACCACTTTCGACGGCTTGCGCGACAATTTTAGCAACGGCCTCATCTAAGAGAGCGTGGTCATAACTTTGCAAGCGTACACGAATTTTTTTCTTTCCTGCCATGAATTAATACCTCCTTACATCTACAGGCGCCATCTATGCTCAATACGAATTCCCTAATACACTTCATGACAACGCCTGTAGGTGTATCAGCAACCTCGCATTTCATCGCAGTCGATAACTTCTATGAGGATACCGATAACGCCTTTAATTGTCAATGCTTTTTACACATAAAATTCGCTTTATTTATATACGTAGTGAAATAGGGTGTATTTATGGACTATAAAAACCGCAATTTTATTCGCGGTTTTGAAGACTGTTTTAATTTACTTTAGGGAGCTGATTGGTCAAAGATTCGTGCAAATTCAATCATTTTGAATGTTTTTTTCTAACATCTTTCGGTCGCGTAAAGAGTACTCACAACCGCAATAAGTTTGTTGGTAAAGCTGATATTCTTCCTTCATCGCTTTAACCTCATCAAGGCCGCCATTTTTCTTAAAGTCGCTAAAAAAGTACTTAATATCCGGATATTTTGTGGCACTATTCAGCGCGATAGCATTAATTATTTGCGAGTTTTTTTGCCGGGAAATTGTTAAGGTTGTGGTCGCATAATCAAAGCCAAATTCTTGGCCGTAACGCAGCGCTTCTTCAATCTTTTTTTCATAACAAATCAGACAACGAGCTCCACCTTCTTTCTCAAGGGCAAGTGGACGAAGATCCTTCATAAATTTATCATGCTCATAAGGTGGAAAAAGTATTTTAACCTCGGCATTTTCTCGTTTGTTAAATTCAGAGACAAACCACTCAATTTCATCACGCCTAATTTGATATTCCTTAAAGGGAAAAACATTAGAATTGTCATATAAAATTGTGACCGCAAAATATTGCATAAGAAAGCGGAGCGTATGGCTTGAGCAAGGCGCACAGCAAGCATGTAAAAGAATGCTTGGTTTATGGTCCAAGTTTTTAAATTTTTCCACTTCTAATAGTGATTGCAAGTGATAGTTAATTTTACTCATAAATAAACATTGCGTCGCCGAAACTAAAGAAACGATATTGTTCTTTAACCGCATGTTCATAAGCTCTAATAATGAGTTCACGATTTGCGAGCGCCGACACTAACATTATAAGCGTAGATTTAGGTAAATGGAAATTAGTTATGAGCGCATTAACGGCTTTAAACTCATATCCTGGCGTAATAAATAAATTTGTTGAGGCGCTTTCGGCTTTAAAAACCCCGTTTTTTTGGATGTTTGCTTCTAAAGTTCTCGTCGAGGTTGTCCCAACCGCAATGATTCTACGGCCATCGGCTTTAGCCTTGTTAAGGGTTTCTGCTGCTTTTTCACCAATCATGTAGTATTCATGATGCATCACATGATCATTAGTGTCTAGGGCTGAAACCGGTCTAAATGTGCCGAGTCCAACGTGAAGTGTAATCTCAACAATCTCAATTCCTTTAGCTTTAATTTTGTTATTTAAATCCTCGGTGAAGTGAAATCCCGCGGTCGGCGCGGCGGCACTGCCATCGATTTTGGCATAAACGGTTTGATATTTAGCGTACTGCTCTTCATCATCCTTAATATAAGGAGGGAGTGGTGCATGACCAATTTTCTCTAATATTTCGATAAATAATCCTGTATACGAAAATTTAATAAGGTGAATTCCTTCTTCGTGTTTTTCAATACAAACCGCACTAAGGCGATCATCAAATTTAATTTCGGTTCCCACCCTAATCGCTTTAGAGTTTCCGATTAGGACTCTCCATAGGTCCTTTTGTTCTTCTCTTAACAATAAAACTTCAATTTTAGCCCCGCTTGGAACTTTAACTCCAAATAATCTTGCGGGAATGACACGGGTATTGTTACGAACTAATACATCACCTTCGTGTAGATAATCAATAATGTCATAAAAGTGTTTATCTTCCATTTTTTGCGTTTTTTTATTTACGAGTAAAAGCCGTGAGTGATCACGTTTATCTTCAGGATGTTGGGCAATTAATTCGAGCGGGAGATTGTAATTAAATAAATTAATATCCATATTAGAAACCTTTAGCGTCCCCAAATTTTTCAATTACGGATTTTTTATAATCGAGGAAACAATCGTTTTTAATAGCCTCACGTGCCCCTTCAACCATTTTAATTAAAAATCTCAGGTTATGAATTGAAAGTAGTCTTTGGCCTAAAGATTCACCACTGACATAGAGATGGCGGAGGTAAGCTCTGGTATAGTTCTTACAAGTATAGCAGTCACATTCATCATCAAGTGGGGTAAAATCTTCTTTATATTCGGCTTTACGTATATTTAGGCGGCCCTTAGAGGTCATTAAAGCTCCATGCCGGGCAATTCTAGTTGGGAGGACACAATCAAACATATCCATCCCACGTTCAATGCCTTCAAGAATATAGTCAATTGAGCCAACACCCATTAAATAACGAGGTTTATCAACAGGTAAATAAGGAACAGCGTAATCAATCATCTTTAAACACACATCTTTAGGTTCACCAATGCTGGTACCCCCAATTGCGTAGCCATCAAAATCAATTTCGACTAATTTATTAGCGCAATATTTTCTTAATTCCGCAAACTCGCCACCTTGAACAATACCAAATAAGGCTTGTTCGGTTTTATGAGCGACTTTGCCGCGTTCTGCCCAACGTAAAGTCCGATTAACACTATCAAGCATATATTCGTATGTCGCAGGATAGTGAACACATTCATCGAAACTCATAATAATATCGGCCCCAAGCTTTTCTTGAATTTCAATTGCACCTTCAGGGGAAAAGAAAAGTTTATCACCGTTTAAGTGACTTCTAAAATGAACACCTTCTTCTTTAATTTTACGGTTAGCGGCAAGGCTAAAGACTTGGAAACCACCGGAATCGGTGAGCATTGGCCCATCATAGTTCATAAACTTATGAAGACCGCCAGCTTTTTGAACAATATCAGCACCTGGGCGAATTGAAAGGTGATAGGTATTAGACAAAATAACGCCCGAACCTATTGCTTTAATTTCCTCGACACTTAAAGTTTTGACTGTCGCTAGTGTTCCCACCGGCATAAACATTGGAACTTCTACATCACCATGTGGTGTGTGCAAAATTCCGTATCTCGCGCCGCTTTGTTTACATATATGTTTTATTTCTAGGTAAAATTTCTTTTTCATTTCTTGTATCATATCACTTACCTTCTTTTCGCCATAATAATGTTCATAAAATATGTGTTCTTTCGTAAAATCGTAAAGATAAAATAACCAATTATCATTACCGCCAATTCACCAGCGCCAACAGTAAGCACACTTAAGTAAAACGGCAAACCAAGAATGAAGTACAGTTCGGCCCCGATTACGAGTGCGTTAATAACTGTCGCATAAATAATTGCTGGCCACATCTTAGGTGTAATCGCAATTAAAACTCCAACAATTAGTGTCGCTAGTGTTCCAAAAAGCAGATCCCAAGGCAAGAGTAGTGAAAATGAATTAGCAATAATCGTCCCAACGACGATTCCTATAACAAAGTCACGACGAAAGAAAACGAGAAACAATAAAATTTCCGCGATTCTAAATTGAATATCGCCGTAGCCAAAATTTCCTAAAAGGATGGTCATCACCGCATACACAGCCGCAATAATTGCATTGTCTGTAATGCGTCTAATTTTTAATCTTTGCATTGAAAACTCCTTGTTTTTTGTTGCTGGTGGTTTAAGCAAGGACAACACCAGTATGTAATTATAAACGACTTTGGATTAAGGTCAACTAAAGTTTTTTATCTCGCTCATAGACACTGAATGTAAGGTGAATTCCTTCACTAGATATTGTTTTATTGGCGCTAACCAACGTGAAATCTCCATTTAAATATTCTTTGGGGAAATAAGTGTCACCATTAAATTTAGCTTCAATGTGCGTAATGTAAAGTTTTTCGACGTAAGGATAGGCTAACTTATAAATTTCCGCTCCGCCAATAATGAAGATATCTTGATTGGTGTCTAGTGTTGCCAGATACCCCGGTAAATTGTTGATGACATCAACACCTTCCAATTTAATTGCTTGCCTTGTTAAAACAACATTCGTCCGATTTGGAAGTGGTCGCCCAATTGATTCATACGTTTTTCTTCCCATTACAACCGTTTTACCGCGCGTGACTTCACGAAAATATTTGAGGTCCTCGCTAATATGCCAAGGCATCCCCAAACTATTTCCGATTAATAAATTTTGATCAACAGCGACAATCAAATTAATCATTAGCGTTTCTCTATTTCTTGTTTGAGGATTGAACTTGCCATTGATGGATTAATTTTTCCTTGTGATTTTTTCATTAAGATGCCAACTAAGAATCCAAATGCGCGATCTTTGCCGTTTTTATAATCTTCAATCACGCTAGGATTTTCATCGAGCACACTATTAACAAGGGTAAGAATTGCCCCTTCATCGCTGATTTGAACCATGTTGAGTGATTTTGCAACAAGTTCAGGATTTTGGTTTTTTTCAAACAGATGTTCGAGTATTTCACGAGCTTGTTTATTTGATATTTTACCTCCTGCAATCATCTCCGCGAGTTTAGCAAGATTTGCAGGTTCAATCTTTAATTCGGTGATCGATTGTTGATTTTTGTTTAAAAACGCAGCAATTTCGCCACTAATTAGGTTTGAAACAATTTTATAGTTTTTTGTGAATTTTACAGTTTGATCAAAATACTCGCAAACGTCTTTATTAGCCAACAAAACATCAATATCAAACTGTGAAAGTTTAAATTCATCTTCATATCTCGTTCTCTTGGTTGTCGGTAATTCTGGACAGGTTGCAATTACACGATCAATAAAATCACGACCGATATAAATCGGGACGAGATTAGCTTCGGGATAATATTTATAATCTACCGCACTTGATTTTACACGCATGCTAATTGTTTCTTTTAAGCCATCATCATAACGTCTTGTTTCTTGAATAACAACGCCGCCAGCTTCAAGAACGGCTTTTTGGCGGGCTATTTCGATATCAACAACTTTTTCAACATTACTAATTGAATTCAAGTTCTTAACTTCGACTTTAGTTCCAAATGCCTCACGGCCGACTGGACGAATCGAGACGTTAACATCGCAACGTAGAGATCCCTCTTCCATTTTTCCGTCACTAACATTCGTGAAGGTCACAATTTCTCTAATCATTTCCACATATTTAGCGGCTTCTTTACCATTTCTGATATCAGGTTCGGTTACAACTTCAATAAGCGGAATACCAGCACGATTATAATCCACTAGCGAGTGTTCTATGATATGAAGTTGCTTTGCCGTATCTTCTTCCATGTGCACGCGGTTGATTCTAATTCTTGTGATCTTTCCATCAACATTGAGATCAATGTAGCCATCTTTGCCAATTGGTCTTTTATCTTGAGTAATTTGATAACCCTTTGGTAAATCACTGTAAAAATAATTCTTACGATCAAAATACAATGTCTCATCAATTGTCATATTCAGTGCATAACACACCTTAATTGCGTTTTCCACGGCTTTTTTATTAACGCGCGGGAGGGTCCCTGGGTGGGCCAGATCAATTGGTGATACTAGCGC
>DATESG010000076.1:0-19705 GCA_035270925.1 Bacilli bacterium
CTATATCTTCATGTGCGTTTTCCAATTAATGGTAAAATAACATCAATGAGAAAGGAGTAAATATGAAATTTCTCAAAAAAATAGTTTTTATTCCAGTCCTAGGCCTTGTCCTTGCTGGCTGTAATCCAAGTTCCACTGCGACAGTTACTGTTGCGGTTGCTAATGAAAGAGTCGCTCGCGCAATGGGGCAAACAGCACTCAGCGGAACACTAAATTCATTAACGATGAGTTTAAGTGGAGATTTAGATCTGACAGTCGCAAACTTTGACGCCGAGGATACTTTACTAAACGAGATGAGTTTAGAATCTAGCGCCACTCTTGATCTTAAAGCGAAAGACTTAGGTAAAGAGACGATGGCGGCCTCCCTCGTTGCGACAGCGAGCCTAAAGCTTGTCGAGGATGATGAGGAAGTATTTAATGAATCAGTAACTGCAAGCGCTTATCTCAGTGAGATGTGGCTCTACCTCAACGCTACTGGCGTTGGTGAACTGCTTGGCATGGAGGAAGCAAACCTTAAAGGCAAAGTTAACGTTGAAGGAATGCTTGACTTAGAAGCTCTTCCCGTTCCAACAACCGAATTAACAAGTGCGGAATTTGAAGAAATGACCGGCATGTTAGAAACAATGCTAATGGAAGTCGAAACCGTTTCCGCTAAAGAAACAAATGGCGACCTTGTCGTAACATACACGATTACCCTCGAGGATATCGTTGATATTATTGTCGCCGCCGCAACTTTCGATAATTCGGAAATGACCACAAGTGAAATCGAAGCCTTCCGTCAAGAAGGAATGACCGAGCTTGCTAAATTGGTCAAAATCAACAGCGCTAAAATCGTTGTTGGTGTTTCTAAACTTGGTTATCTCAACCGTCTAGATGTTGATGTCGACGTTATCCTCACAATCGAAAATTATGAGTCTGATTATGTTGACTATGAATATGTTGAAGTTTTTACTGGGAAAACAGTTGTCCATATCGATACTCTCGTTGCGTTTGCAATGGATATTAACGGTAATGTCACAATTACACTTCCAACTGATTTAGATACCTATCCATTAATCGAAGAGTCACAAAACTTCTAGATTAGAACTAGTTTTCAAAAATAAAGGACCAGCAATGGTCCTTTTCCTATATCTTGATATATCTTTCGGGGAGGTATATCAGTTCTTTGCTCACTAACGGAGCGTATATTACGTAGTTTAATTGTGGTTGGAAGTGCGGGTTTAAATGTGGGATAAGTTCAATGTAAGTAAGATATACTCTTTTGCCTTCCGTTAACGATTCATCAATTTTATAGTACCGTGGTCGGGCTTCGCTTGAATTAAAGTAATTTAGAAACTTCTTCTCGCTATATTTTTTATTCTTCTTCTGGTTTAACGCTTCAATGTTTTTGATGATTCTTACGAAAAACTTTTCGTCGACCATTAAAGCTCGGTTGGGGGCAAAAAGTGCTAAGGTCACATGATTTTTATCCTTACCCTCACTATAGGCAACTCGAACTGTATAGCAAACACCAATAAACCCTTCCTTAACTAAATTTTGCCTTTGGTAGTAAGCTCTTGTTAAAAAGTCATTGAATCTTGAGGTGATTTTTTCCCTGTTAAGAATGTAAGCAAAATCTTCATTCTTAAAAAGCATTTTTTGATATGCAAAGTTATCAATCGTTTTTTCAAGTGACTCTAAGTTAATCATGGTTTTATTATACTAAAGTAAGCGCTTTAAATGTCGAAAATTCGTGTATCGTGATATAATTTCAATGATAATAAGGAGAAATATACAATGATTACTAAAAAAGTTGCTGTTCAAGTTCTTAATGCCGCACTAGCAACTGGTGGTGATTTTGCAGAAATATTCCTCGAAGAGACATATAGTAATAACTTAAATGTCGATTCTGGAAAAACGCAACCTCCCAGTTCTGCCGTTAGCTATGGTGCCGGAGTTAGAATTCTTAAAAAACTACAAAGTGTCTATGGTTATACTAATGACCTTTCTTTAAAGGGTCTAGTTAAACTTGCAACCCAACTATCTGCCTCTTTTTCAGGCGCACAAGAAATTTTTGTGACCGAAATAGAAAAAGTTAAATTCAACAATAAACATAAGGTTTCTACACCTTTGAGCAGCGTTGAAACTAAAAAGAAAATTGACCTACTCAAAAAAGGCGATGCTGTCATGCGTGAATTTGATACCCGCATTGTTAGAACAATCGCAGTTCTAATTATGAGTGACCGTAATATTGAAATTTTTAATAGTGACGGCAAACATTTCCAAGACAGTCAAGAAAGAGTCCGTTTTGTTTTACAAGCAATTGCAATGCAACCTGGCGCATTTGAAACCGGTTTTACTGGGCCTGGCGCTCATGCTGGCTTTGACTTTGTTGAAGGTCTTGATATTGAGCAAGAAGCTCGTGATGTTGCGGACCTTGCCGTTCGTAAGTTAAGCGCCAAAGATTGCCCAAGTGGCGTGATGCCAGTCGTAATTGGTAATGGTTTTGGAGGTGTAATTTTCCATGAAGCTTGTGGCCACCCTCTAGAAGCTAGCGCCGTTAGCAAAGGTCTTTCCCCATTTGCCGGAAAACTCGGTCAAAAAGTTGCCCACGAATCAGTTACCGCCATTGATGATGGAACAATTCCCAACGCTTGGGGTTCTAACAACATCGATGATGAAGGTGTCGCAACCCAACATAACGTTCTGATCAAAGATGGCGTTTTACAAAACTACTTAATCGACCGATTTAATGGTCGGAGAATGAATAGAGAATCGACCGGAGCCGGACGTCGTGAATCATATAAATATGAAACGACAAGCCGGATGTCCAACACCTACATCGCCGCTGGCAAACATAGCAAAGATGAAGTAATCGGCTCAGTCAAACTAGGCCTATACGCTAAAAAACTCGGTGGTGGTTCTGTTAACCCCACAACAGGTGACTTTAACTTTGCCGCTGATGAAGCCTATATCATTCGTAATGGTAAAGTGTGTGAACTTGTTAAAGGCGCGACCTTAATTGGTAATGGTGCCGAAATTCTCACAAAAATTGATATGATTGCCAATGATTTAGAAAGAGCCCAAGGAATGTGCGGAGCTGCAAGTGGTTCAATCCCAACTGATGTTGGTCAACCAACCCTTCGCGTCAGTGCCATTACTGTTGGTGGGCAAGGAGGAAAACTTAAATGAAAACTGCAAAGTTTTTTGAATTAGCCAAACTTCATGGACTAGAATCTTGTGAAGTTGTAATTAGTAAAGATACTAGTATTGATATGAACGTCTACCAAGCTGAAGTTGAAAACTATAGCATTGCTGATTCCCGTGTAATTTACGCGAGAGGAATTCTTAACGGCAAAATGGGTTTTGCCGTTAGTGAAAAAGACGATGCCAAAACTCCAGAATATCTTGTTAAACAAATTATCATCAGCGCTAGTAATAGTGAATCTGACGATGTTGCAATCATTTTTAAGGGCAGTGAAAAATATAAAAAACGTAACATGTTTAATAAAAAGATCACCGCATTGAGTGAGGAAGCCAAACTCCAAAATCTCTTTATTATTGAAAAGAAGCTGAAAGCCTACGACTCACGTATTAGCGATGTTGATGCTGCTAGTTATTCTGAAAGTGAAAGCCAACTTGAACTTTATAACTCATTTGGCCTTAAACTAAAGGAAAGTGACAACCACTTCTACTACTATGCTTCTGTCGTTATTAAAGAAGGCGAAGAAGTTAAGACTGGTTATAAAGTTGCCTTATTCAATGATCCAGACGCGCTTGATATTGA
This sequence comes from Bacilli bacterium, assembly GCA_035270925.1. Classification (GTDB taxonomy): domain Bacteria; phylum Bacillota_I; class Bacilli_A; order RFN20; family CAG-826; genus DATESG01. Next base: position 3,767 of record DATESG010000076.1, read on the forward strand.
TTTATTTGTTAAACAAGTCGCCGAAGATGGATTATCTAAACTAGGGGGCAAACCTTGTAAGAGCGGAAAATATCCAACTTTAATTAACCCTAAAGTTACTTCTTCACTCCTTGCAGCCTACTTAGGCAGTGCAAACGCGGAACGTGTTCAAAAGAAATCATCATTATTTATTGATAAACTTGGGACCAAGGTTGCAAGTTCGAAAATTACTGTTCTCGATGCTCCCCTGACAAAAAATATCTTCTATACGTATTTTGACGGTGAAGGTGTCGCCAAATTTAATAAACCTGTCATTGAAAAAGGTGTCTTAAAAACTTTCTTCCACAACTTAAGTACCGCCGCAAAAGCCGGGGTTTCGACAACGGCCAACGGCTCAAATAGCGGTGGAAAAATTGGTATCAGTATTAGCAATATCGTACTCAAACCAGGCCGTAAATCCAGCGAAGAATTGATGAAGGATATCAAAGAGGGCTTCTACCTTACCGAGGTTCAAGGCCTTCACTCCGGTCTCAATCCAACAAGCGGAGACTTCTCTTTACAAGCAAGTGGTTTCATGATTAGAGATGGCAAGTTTGCCGAACCAGTTAATCTTGTGACGATTGCTGGCAATCTTCAAAAACTATTCCTTGATGTTAAAGCTGTTGCTAATGAAAACGAGTTACAACTCTCTTCTTACACAACTTCCAGCATCCTTGTAAAAAAACTCGCTGTTTCCGGCGAATAATTACACTCTATACAAAATAAAATGCCTCACTGTATTAATTTACAATGAGGCGTTTTTTATTTTCTAATATAGAGAATTCCGATTGTTCCCGGACCACAGTGGGCGGAAATTACCGCCCCTGCTTCAGTAATATGAATGTTTTTCTCGGGTACGTGCTTCTTCAATTTATCTAAGTAATATTTTACATAATCAGGTGCCATGCTATGAGTAATAAAAACGTTATTAACATCAATTCCGGCTTTAAGATCTTGCAAAAAAACATCAAAAAGCCGATCTAGGGCTCGGGTTATTTTCCCTTTAGGGGTATCGGCAACGATAAGCTTAGCATCATTCATTTGGATAAAAGGATGAGCTTTGAGCATTTTGCCAAAAATGTACTTGGCCCCACTTATGCGGCCACCCATATAAATAATGTCAAGGCTTTCAACAATGAATTGTGCTCTAACTTTAGGGACTAGCGAAATCATATAGTCCGCAGTCTCATCAAGTGTGTGGCCTTCATCTAAATGTTTGCGACCATTTAGAATTAATAAACCAGTTCCTGAAGATAATGATAATGAGTCTACAATCCGAATTGGAAAATCTTCCATCAATTCCGCAGCAATTTTAGCACTTTGCATCGTTGAAGACATATTAGAACCGATTCCAGTTACAATTACTCCATCATATCCATCGGCCTTAATTTGTTTAAAAGTTTGTAAAAAAACCTCAGGATTTACTGCACTCGTTTTTGGCAGTTGCTTTGTTTCATCCATGAGTTTATATAGCTCTTCAGTCGTTATTTCTACCGTATCAAGAAATGTTTTTTCGTTAATCGTCACATGAAGTGGTAAAACTTCACAGTCAAGACGTCCGTATAACTCCTTGGTTAGGTCAGCGGTCGTGTCGGTCACAATTTTAATTTTGGCCATTAATACCTCCAGCGTCAGTTTATCTATATATTATACTTAAAAATTTAGTTAAAATACAGTTGTCTTCTCTCTTTAGGTATTTATAGATGCAAATTTAACTGCTATAATAATTAAAAGGAGAACTTTATGAAGAAATTTTTTACAGATTTTAAAGCCTTTATTACCCGTGGTAATATCTTAGATCTCGCCGTTGGTTTAATTATTGGGTCTGCCTTTACGGCAATCGTTAAAAGTTTAGTTAACGATTTATTGATGCCTATTATTGGACTACTTGGCGGTAAATCAATTGGTGAGTGGAAATATGTTTTCAAACCCGCCGTTATTGAAGGTGGCGTCGTTGTGACTGCCGAGCATGCTCTATATTATGGTAATTTCATCCAAGCCGTAATTGACTTTGTTCTTATTGCTTTTGTCCTCTTTCTTATCATTAGAGTCCTTATGAAACTCAACGAGGCGAAAGAAAACCTCAAAGCAAGAACCTTAAAAGAAGCCGAAGCTCCAGTTCCAGTTCCAGTTGAAGAACCAGCCCCGAGTGCGGAAATCGTTTTATTAACCGAGATTAGAGACGCTCTTAAAAAAGACCAAAAATAAAGAGCCACTTAAATATAAAACGGCGTAGGAATTAAATCCTGACGCCGTTTTTTTAATTTCTATTTCTTGATGATTGGCTCACTTAGTTGCCAATGAGGATTATTGGCCTTAACAATTGCAAGTGTCTCGAGAAATAACTTTATTTCGATTTCCTTGCGATGAGTATCCATTGCTAGTTTCAGCGCTTTGGCAACCCGATTAATTACAAATTCGCATTCAGATTCACTCTTGGTGACGATTCCGTTATAAAGTAAGTACGCCCTCAATGATTCCATTGAAATATCATTACTAACAAATTTTCTTTCTTTGCCACTCATGACTTCGAACCAAAATTTATCTGCTTCTTCTTTGCTTTGGGTTAAGAGGATAATATATAGTTTTTGCGCAAAGGCGCGACTGCTAATTTCAACTTCAATATTATCTTTGTTGATAATCATCAGATCAATAAGTTTAAGACTATTTTCATAATCGCCCTTATCGATGTAATCATATATTTTATACATATTAACACGACTTGTGAGCGTCGTAATGTCCTCGAACACTTTGATTTCATCAATCGGTTTTTTCTCATAAATGAGTGACTCAATTCTGATTATTTCATTGTATGCTTCAACGTTGATTTTTTTGGAGAGCATCACTAAGTAATATCCATCCGTCAAGGTGTCTAGTTTAAAAGGCATAATATTATAAACTAATAAAAGCACGCCAATTCCCGCAACAATTAAGGCGCTATGATGGATAATTTGCGTTTTCGCCGTGAATAGATAAAGAATTAAGGCGATAATAAATTCAAATACGACCAGAAGCGAAGGGCCAAATAAATGAAGGCGTGGATTCGCTAATTCTTTTTTCGCAAGAATTCGGGTTTCCCCGGTTAATCCTTGAAAAGACTTAAACCCGAACTTCCACTTTTCTTGTGTACGATAAATGCATAAACCCATTACGTTGACCGAAAGAATGCGGTAACCGCCAAGGATAGCGCCAATTACGTGCCCAGCTTCAAAAAGGAAGACATTAAAGATAATGCCAATCACAATTACAATTGAAGCATAGGTATATTGTTGGCCGAGCGTATAGTAGCCTAAATCACTTAGTGCGGGCTGGACAATTCGCAGCCCAATAAATAATGCTATTACAAACATTAGTGCATAGACAATCAGGGTATAAAAGTCTTCTTTTTTCATAAATTCCTCCTAATAACAATCCTTATAAATTTGAAGTATCGCGTTAAAGTCTAAGGGCTTAAGATAATGGTAGATTTCAACTTTTTTGTTTTGGCTAACAATTAAGGCAAACTTTTCTAAATCACTTTCCTTAACGGCAAAATCGCGTAAATGTAATTTCAGCCCCAGTTTTTTGAAAAATTGTTCTAGTTCAATAATAGCTAGTCGGCCATTTTCTTCGCTATCTTTACCAGTGATGCTAAAGACATTACGGGCAAATTGAGCAAATTTAGCGACATCGAGCTTTTGGTAATAACGCGCCCAGGCCGGGAAAATAACCGCGAGCCCTGCTCCATGCGCAATTTCTGGGAAAACTGCACTAAGGGCGTGTTCAAGTAAATGTACGGGCATTCTTTGTGGCTTACCGAGGCCGGTTATTCCGTTATGTGAGAAACTATTAGCTAACATGATGTTACTTCTAGCTTCATAATCATTAGGGTTTAGATTTAGACGGTTCGCATTCTCGATCACATTTTTTAATAAAGCTTCGGCAAATGCATCACTAAGTAAGCCCGGAGTACTTTCGTTAAAATAGCGTTCGAGCGTATGCATCATAATATCAACAATTCCTACTGCCGTTTGAAATGGTGATAATGTTAGTGTGTATTTCGGATTTTCAATCGCAAAGAGTGGTCGATTTAGTGGAGAGTTAAACCCTTGTTTAAAGTTATTCTTACTATCGCTAATGACCGCACTCGTTGACATCTCACTACCGGCTGCGGCGTGCGTCAAAATTACTCCTAACGGCAAGGCTTGTTTTGGTTCGACGAGATGTTTATTAAAATCAAGTGGATGCCCATCATAAAAATAGGCGACACTGACAACTTTAGCGACATCAATCACGGACCCGCCACCAATCGCGAGGATAAAATCTATCTTTTCTTTTTTGGCAATCGCGAGAGCCTCAATCACATACTTGATTTCCGGATTAGGGGTAATGCCCTTATAAATATGATATTTAATCTTGTTTTCGGTTAATTTTTCTTCAACAAGTGCTAGCAGACCGCTTTTAATTAAACTGTTCTCGCCACCAAGAATAAGCACTTTATGAAACCCGTATTCTTTGATGATTTGGCCAACTTTATGTTCTTGGTTGTCGCCAAAATAAAGTTTTGTACTTAAATGAAAAACGAAGTTATTCATGATTTCTCCCCTTTAAAATTGCTTGTTCAATATAGTCAGATAAATACTTTTTAGCACGGGCGATAATGATTTGTTTATCTTCTTGGTTAGGATCTCTAAGCCAAAGAATAATCATGTTGGCAAAGCCCGAACCATAAAAGCTCGCAAGAAATTTTCTGTCTTCAAGGCTAATACTATTTTCAATATCTAACTTATCAATATGTTTAAGTTCGATGTTATAAAAGGTGTTGAAGAAGAATTCAATCAATAAATCTTTACCCGCGCTTTGCGCAGTGTTTTGGATGAGATTATAATTATCTTCGACGTATTCAAAAACATGACTTATTGCTAATGAGTAATCAGTTTCGTTTTCTAGATGTGTGATTTTCTCATTTAGAAAAACCCAGGTTAAGAGATCATATGTATTACGAAAGTGGTAATAAAATGATTGCCGCTTAATTCCGCACATCTTCGAAAGGCGCATTACACTTATATCATCGAGGGCAACAGTCGCCATCAGTTTTTTAAGCGCGTCCGCTAGTCTTTCTTCTGTTCTCATGCTTTGTCCTTGGCGAGGTTAGCAGCGATTTGTGCGCCGAGTTTGGCATTGTTAATAATTAGTTTGGTATTGGCCTCTAAAGATTCTCCTTTAGATAATTTAACAATTTCCTTTAAAAGGAATGGCGTTTCGTCTTTGCCTTTGATTCCTTGGTGCTTGGCCTCTAATAAAGCTTTGTTAATCCAACTATCCATCAAATGATGATCAACACTATTTTGTTCCTCAATTGGGTTGGTAACAAGGATTGCTTGCGGAAGATTCATCCTCGTTTGTTCGATATATAGTTGTGCAATTTCTTTTGGTGTATCTAGTCTAATAGGCACATTGATATTGCTTGTTCTGGTATAAAATAATGGTAATTTGTCTGTTTGATATCCAACAAGAGGAACACCTAATGTTTCAAGATATTCAACAGTTTTTTCGACATCTAATATTGCTTTAGGCCCGGCACAAACGACGACCATCTTTGTTTTACTTAATTCAATTAGATCATTAGAAATATCAAAAGTGGTTTCTGCACCGCGATGAACTCCACCAATACCGCCTGTGACAAAAACATCAATGCCGGCCATTTTAGCAATAATCATTGTCGCCGCCACAGTCGTTGAGCCCCATAGTTTGCTCGATGTAACATAAGCTAAGTCACGGCCTGAGACTTTAACGATTCCTTGGCGTTTGCCAAATTCTTCGATTTGTTGTGCACTCATTCCGACGATGATATCGCCATCAATAATTCCAATTGTCGCAGCAACTGCTCCATGATCGTTAATCGTTTTTTCAACTTCAAGAGCGACTTTAACGTTAGTGGGATACGGCATCCCATGCGATATAATCGTGGATTCTAGCGCGACTATGGCTTGTTTGCTTTTAAGTGCTTGTTGGACGTTCTTATTAATAATTAACATAATTTACCTCTTTTTCTTCTTCTTATCTGCAAGTTGAATGTCGATGATAAAGTAAAATATTATCGCTGAGACATTAATCACAACTAATTCAATAATGTTACGTGTGTTTAAATCTCGATAGTCAATTTTGAATATATCAACGCGCCAATATGCGGCCAAGTACAGCGCAAGCATTGCGCCGAGCAAAATGACTATGAATAAAATTCCTCGATATAAATCAAGTGGTAAACTCGTTCTAAACAAGACAACAAAGCTAATAAATATCATTGTGATTACACTCATTGTAATCGCGGCATATTCGGTTACACGAAGACTACCTGGTTGAATTGTTTCAATGTTACGCATGATGAAGAAGGAAAATACCGCGAGGACCATTACAATTGAACCCGGCAAAGCCTTCTTAACGACGTTACTCATAAACGTCCCCTTAATCTTCGCGCTATTAGGCTGTAAAGATAAGAAGAATGAGGCAACTCCGATTGTAAAGAATTCCCAGATATACAAATGGTTAGTTAAGAATGGATAAGCAACTTGATTTCCAACTGGAGCGAGCATCGAACCAACAAGAAACATTAGTGACATGATAATTGTGAATGTTGTTTTAACTAAGAATAATGACCATGTTCTTTGCAAGTTATTAATTGCCCGGCGACCTTCCTCAACAATTGAAGGAAGCGCATCAAAGTTTTGTTCGATAATAATATTACTGACACTACGTGCCGCCCCACTTCCATTTGCCATTGCAATTGAACAGTCAGCCGCCTTAAGTGCGAGGACATCATTAACGCCGTCGCCGATCATCCCAACAACGAGGCCAAGCGATTGGAGTTTTCTGACAAGAACTTCTTTTTGATTTGGTTTTACGCGGCCAAATACCGTGTAACTATCGGCGACTCGGCGAACATCATCGCGGTCTAGTGTGGAGAGATCGATTGCGTTTTCGGCCCCAAAGACTCCAGCGCGATATGCAACTGCTTGGACAGTCCCTGGATCATCGCCGGAAATAATTTTAATTTTAACGCCATTTTCGACAAACCATTTAATGGCCGTGATTGCTTCCTCACGAATATGATCCTCAAGGGCAATTAAAGCAAGTGGAACCCCTTCGTTGATTGCTTGCTCTTTGTTACGTTTTTTGTTTCTTGTTAAAACTAAAACACGTAGTCCTCTACTCATATAAGTTTGTTCAATGCCTTTTATTTCTTCACGATATTTTGGACTTAAAAGTGATGATGTTGCGCCTAAGTAAAAAGTTTCGCCATTTTTAAAGCGCACGGCACTATATTTATCTTCACTGGAAAAAGGCGTGATAATACTTGTGTCAATATAGTTACTAAATTTGAAATATTCTTTTAGGGCGAGGGCGGTGGCGTTTTCATCCTTGGTCGCCGCGACAATATTGGCAACAATGTTTTGTAAATCAAGGTTTTTATCAGGGTTAAACTCATAAAAGTCCGAGACCGACATTGTGCCATCCGTTAACGTTCCGGTTTTATCAAGGCAAAGAACATCGACGCGTGCAAGCATTTCAATCGAATACATTTCTTGCACAAGTGTACGTTTTTTACCAAGCCGGACAATTCCAACCGATAAGGTCATACTTGTTAAGAGGTACATTCCTGAAGGAATCATTCCCACTAAAGAACCCGAAATACTAGCAACACTATCGAAAATTGGAATATCTTGATATATCGTTGAGAGTACCATTAAGGCTCCGACAACAAAGACAATTACCCCAATAATTTTAAATAAACCCCTAATTGAGCTTAATAATTGTGATTTTGGCTTTTTAAACGCTTGTGCCCTAATTTGAATTGTTTGGGCATAACTTAGTTTGCCAATCTTATCAACACGCATATACGCTGTTCCGCTTGTCACGAACGACCCAGACAAGACATTTTTATCAATGCCCTTTTTAATTATTTCTGATTCTCCCGTTAAGAGGGATTCATTAACACTGACCTCACCAAAAAGAATAACTCCATCAGCCGGAATTTGATCACCCATCTTTAAAACGATGACATCATCAAGGACAACTTGGTCGCGATCTAATTCACTTAATATTCCATCGCGGATAACTCTAACGTTACTTCTTGATAAAATGCTTAGTTCTTTTAGTGTTTTTTTAGCGCGAAAATCTTGAATTAAGCCGATTAAAGTATTGGCGACTAGAATTATGAGGAAGAAAAGGCCCCCAAAGTTTTGAACCCAAATCATCGCCGCCGCAATGATGTATAAAAGAATATTAAAGAATGAGAAAACGTTGGCCATGATAATTTCAAAGGTTGTTTTCCCGATAACTTTTTTAGCTTGGTTTGTTAACTTGCGTTTTTGGCGTTGTAAAACTTGCTCAAGGGATAAACCTTGGCTATAAATAGGATTGTATCTTTCGATGCCTTCAAGTAATATTTCGCTTTTACGAATCCTTCTTGTGGCATAACCTGCTTTTTCATTCATAATTTTCTCTATTTATAATTATAGACTATAAGTCTATGTTTTACTCGGATTATTATTACACTGTCTAAAAATTATTCGGTTCTCAAAGCTTCAACAGGATTCTTTCTCGCGGCAATACTACTTGGGAGCAGCCCGGAGATCATCGTGAGCGCAACGTTGATTGTAATAAGGAGTAAAGCTATCCAAGGTGTAAGGTTAGCAATCGTGCCGATGTTTTGATCGGGGAACATATTATTGAGAATTAGATTAATCGGGATTGTTAATATATAGGCGGAAATTACGCCGATTAGACCAGCAAAAAGACCAATAATGAATGTTTCAGCTTGGAACAGCCGTCCCACGTCTTTTTTCCGAGCCCCAATCGCCCGGAGAACACCGATCTCTTTGGTTCTTTCAATCACTGAAATATAAGTAATAATTCCAATTAAAACGCCTGATACAACTAGCGAAATACTGGTGAAAAATATTAACACGATCGAGACGATGTTAACCATCGTTGCAAGCGAGTCGGTAATTGTACTTACAAGATCAGAATATATAATTTTAAAGTCCGCGGCTTGCGCCTTATTATATTGATCAAATTCAGTTTTGATATCTTTTCGCGCCTGCGCACTCGATGGAAAAATGGCAATTGATTCAACATTAGAGTAGATTCTTTGAAATGTAGTCATAATCGCTAGCCCAAGTGGCGTGGAATGGTCAATATCACTTACTTGTGAGTTGTTGCGTTTAGCTAAATTCAACATGTCTGTTTGTGACAAAAGTTTTTGTGGGTTACCGCTGTCATATGTCGGATCATAATAGCGTACGTAATCTAAAGCATTTTCCATGTCAGTTAAAGCGTCGGGATGAATCGTAATATTGTGAAAGATCGATTTTGAAAATTCACTATCTCGATTAAAGTTTTGCATCATTGCATTTAATTCATTGGTGAACGCTAACCCTTGCGAGAGTATTTGAAACTCCGTTCCCGCTCTCGGACGTAAAACCCCAACAATTTCAAGTTTAATTCCTTTATTGTCATCATTATAATTGGCAACAATGTTGTTATAATCAATCCCGTATTTTTCTATCGTTTTTGTTCCACTTGCCGTCGATAAATCACCAACAACAAAATCGTGGGCATTATCTCTAACATAAAAGTCGTCATTGTCGAGCAGCTTATATGTCTTACCAATAATTTCATCAAACGAAAACTTATCGATTTCGGCAGCACCTGATCCAAGAAAACCCAATCTTTGTAAATCGCCGACTTTTACACGGTTATAGCGATCGATTACAAGCACAATCTCATTTGCGTTTTCTGGATAGCGTGAAGTCGTGCCAATTAGATCATAATACTCACTGACATATTCTCTGTCGCCAAAAAGTTGGGTAAATGTTCCGCTCGCGGTTGGTGTTAATTGCGAGAAGTTTGTCGACCCCGCGTAATTAATTGATCCATTAGGATATTCGGTTAGAAGTTTCATATGTGTTGGATAATTTAAAATCACGCTGCTAGCAAGACCACTATCTTCTAAGCCTTCAACAAAGTTGAGAAAATCAGGTGTCAATTGGTTGAAATAATATTTAAAAGAAGATTCCGCACTGTCATTAGGATCATAAACATATACTTCTTCCTCTGTCGGGAAATCTTTGAGATTAACTTCTTTAAATGCAGTTGGGCTCAGTTCAAACGAGTTTGAAAACACCCCAATCGGGTAAGAGGCCATCGTATCACTTTCAACTTTGGCAATATAACTATTAAAGCCTGTTGATAAGGAAGCAACTAAGGCAACGCCGATGATTCCTAAAGAGCCAGCAACCGATGTAATAATCGAGCGACCCTTTTTCGTCATAATGTTTTTAAAACTACTTTTCAACGCCATTGAAAAAGGCATTGAGGTATATTTATTGATTTCTTTTCCGGTCGTTTCACTACTAATAGAAACTTCTTTAGCGGTGTCATTTTCAATCACACCATCAAGCATTCTAATAATACGGTCACTATATTTTTTTGCGAGGACCTCGTTATGTGAAACCATTATTACAAGTCTGGTTTTACTAACTTCTTTAATGATGTCCATGACTTGTTCGCTTGTTTTACTGTCTAACGCCCCAGTTGGTTCATCCGCTAAAATAATTGATGGGTCGTTAACAAGCGCACGCGCAATCGCGACCCTTTGCATCTGACCACCCGACAATTGGTTGGTTTGCTTATACATTTCTGATTCTAGGCCAACACTTAATAGAGCTTCTTTTGCCTTGGCAATTCGCTCTTTACTCGACATTCCGGTCAGTGTTAGTGACATTGCGACGTTATCTAAAACTGTTAGATGGGTAATCAGGTTATAACTTTGGAAAACAAACCCAACGCGGTGGTTACGGTACGCATCCCAATCTTTATCTTTAAATTGTTTGGTCGATTTTCCCTCAATAATTAAATCTCCACTTGTATATTGGTCAAGACCACCAATAAGATTTAAAAGTGTTGTTTTCCCACACCCAGAAGGGCCAACAATGGTCACGAATTGTTGCTTAGGAAAAGTAAGGTTAATATCCTTAAGAACCTTGAGGGGCTTATTGTCGACATAGTAGTTTTTAAAAACGTTTCTAAGTTGTAACATATTGCTTCTCCTAATAAAAAATATATAGTAATTATACTATTTTTTGATGACGATAAAAACCATCATCCCTACTATATACATATATTTTGCAGCTATTTCTTGCTGTTTCTCTTGTTTTTAAAAAACTCAGAAATCAACATACCACATTCTTCTTCGAGAACACCACCACTAACTTGAGGATAGTGATTAAGGCTTTTTTGTTCAAATAGATGATAAGAACTTCCGAGTGCCCCACCCTTAGGTTCCTTGGCACCATAGACAACGCGGCCAACTCTTGCCCAAACAAGCGCACCGGCACACATACTGCATGGCTCGATTGTCACATACATTGTTGTATCTTCAAGACGCCAATTTTGAATCTTTTTAGCGGCTTTTCTAATCGCAATAATTTCAGCATGGCCAGTTGGATCTAAACGGCTCTCGCGGTTATTATAACCACGGGCTATAACTTTTCCATCTTTAACAATGACGGCGCCGATTGGGACCTCGTCACATTCATAAGCTTTCCTGGCCTCTTTTAAGGCTAGTTTCATAAATTTTTCATCAATATTTTTCATAAATTAAATTAAAACCACCGCACATGAATATCGATCTTAAGGCTGCTACGTTCCCGTCCTGACCTGGTTCGAATAATACCCATCGCGATGGCATATTTATTATAACAAATTTATCTTGGAAGCGAAATCTTTTCGATCCCACCCATAAATGGTCTTAGCACTTCCGGTATTATTACTTCGCCATCTTTAGTTTGATATTGTTCGACAATCGCCGGAACTAAACGACTAGTCGCAAGCCCACTGGCGTTTAAGGTATGTAGATATTTAATCTTGCCAGTTTCTTTATCGCGATATCTCATTAGTCCGCGTCTAGCTTGATAGTCACGGGCGTTACTAACGCTACTGACTTCTTTATATATTCCCATTGAAGGAATCCAAACTTCGATATCATAAGTTCTCGCCATTGAATGTGAACAATCTCCAGCAGCTAATTTTGAGATTTGGAAATGAAGGCCAAGTTTTTCAACGAGACTTCTAGCCTTGCCAACTAACTCTTCAAAAGCGACATCGCTTTGATCTTCTTTGGTATATTGCACAAGTTCGACTTTATTAAATTGATAACCCCTAATCATCCCTCTTTCTTCCGTTCGATATGAACCGGCTTCACTACGATAGCAAGGAGTGTAGGCAAAATATTTATGTGGTAATTCTTCTTCGGTGAGAATTTCATCGCGGTGAAAGTTTACAAGTGCGGTCTCCGCGGTTGGTAGTAAGAACCTTCTGGGGCTCATCCCTTCGAGCCAGAAGACATCCTCTTCAAATTTGGGGAATTGACCAGCGGTAAACCCACTTTCGTAATTCAAAATATGGGGAGGGATGATCATTTCATACCCATCTTTAATGTGTTCGCTCACAAAGAAGTTTATTAGCGCCCATTCAAGCATGGCGCCTAAACCTTTATAAATCCACGTTCCATTTCCACTAATTTTTGCGGCTCTTTTATAATCAATTAGCCCTAGTGATTCACATAATTCGACATGATCCTTAATCTTAAAATCAAAACTCGGTGCTTTTTTGAACACATGGATTACTTTATTGTTTTCCTTACCACCCGCTAAAAGGTCACTATCAGGAAGGTTTGGTAATTCAAATAAGACTTTATTGATTGTGCTGTCAAGGCTATTTAATTCAAGCTCTTTGGCTTCGTTATCCAATTTTAACTGTTTAACCTTGGCAAAAAGTTCGTTAATATTGCCGCCAGCCTTTTTAACAACGGGAACCGAAGCACTTAAACGATTTTGTTCTGCTTTATTATTTTCAACGACTTGGCGCAGAGTTCTTCTTTGAGCGTCTTGCTCGAGCAGTTCGTCAAAATTAACTTTCCAACCTTTTTTTGCGAGCGCTTCCGCGACGAAAGTTGTTTGTTCTCTGATTAAATTAATATCGATCATATATTTTTCCTCCTATTTAAAGAAAATAAAAAACGCCCACATAGGGCGTTATTTAACGCGGTGCCACCTAATTCATGCAATATTTGCATCTTAACAGTTTTTAACGGAAACTAACGGAACGATTAAGTTCAGGCTCAGAGGTGGAATTCATTAACCTTACTTGTTAGTCTTTCACCATCACTAACTCGCTAAATAGTAATTTATAATTACTAGCCTCATCATCGACACATTTAGTTTATATTGTTCCGCTTAATAATGCAATATTCAAGGTCGCACGACAGGAAAAAACGCTACATTTCTGTAGCGTTTCTCTTGTTATTCGTCTAATTCGTCGCTTTCATCTGCTTCGAGGTATTCGATACTGTTTGTTTCGTTCTCGCTCGAGAGGACTTTTTCCGCTAAAGCAATTTCTTCTTCATCGACTTCATCTTCGTCAACTTCATCAACATGTTCGACGACTGCGAACGAAGATAAAGTTTCATTTTTCTTGAGGTTAATCACTTTAACACCTTGCGTGTTACGTCCGAGGACACTAACTTGTGCGAGGTTAATTCTAATCACGACCCCGGCTTCAGTGATAAGGAATAAGTCTTCATCACCGTTGACAGCTCTAATGCCGACAAGGGTTCCGACTTTTTCACTGGCCTTAATCGTTGCTACACCTTTGCTCCCACGTTTTGTGAGGCGATAGTCTTCCGAGGCGCTCATTTTGCCATAACCGCGAGAAGTTAAAGCAAGAATTAATCCGCCTTCCAGGGAAGTGGTGACGCCGACGACATATTCGCCTTCCGCGAGGTTGATTCCACGAACACCAGATGCGGTCCGTCCCATACTTCTGACATCATCTTCTTTAAATTTGACCATTTTACCATTACTAGCGGCGATGCCAATTAGGGCTTCTCCGTTTGTAACTTTAACATCAATTAGTTGATCGCCTTCACGCAAGTTAATGGCGATTTTGCCATTTTGATTGATGCGGGAGAACTCTTCGAGGTTGGTCCGTTTGACGACGCCAAGCCGAGTTACATAGAAGAGGAATGTTCCTTGATCATATTTATCAACACTGACAATCGCCCGGACTGTTTCATCCTTATCTAAATTGAGAAGGTTAACAATTGGCATCCCTTTACCAGTTCTTAATTGTTCTGGAATTTGATAACCGCGGATCCGGTAAACCTTACCTGAGTTTGTAAAGAACATGATATCGGTGTGGGTTTTGGTGTGCACAAGGATGTCAACGAGATCATCTTCGTTGGTCTTCATTCCCTTAACTCCTTTGCCGCCACGTTTTTGCGTTCTGAATTCATCAGGACTCATCCGTTTGACATAGCCCTTTTTGGTGATTGAAACGATGATTTCTTCTTCAGGAATCAAACTTTCATCGTCAATATTGGCTTCTTGGTTACTAAGTTCTGTTCTTCTTTCGTCACCAAATTTGTTTTTAATTTCATCTAGTTCGGTAATCACTACTTCGACAATGTTTTCACGCGCTGATAAGATTAAGCGGTATTTTGCAATGTTAAGTTCCAATTGCTCGCGTTCATTTAGGAGTTTTTCTTTTTCTAAACCAGTCAATCTTCTCAAGGTCATTGATAAGACTTCTTTGGTTTGAATCTCACTAAATCCAAAACGTTCGATTAGGCGGGCGGTTGCTTCTTCGGTATTAGCGCTCGCCTTAATGATTTGGACGATTTCATCAATGTTTTCATTAGCCTTGATTAGCCCTAAGACAATATGGTCACGGGCTTCGGCGACCGATAGTTGATGTTCCGTTCGACGACGGATAATTTCAACTTGGAAATCTAAATAATGTGTTAATAATTGTTTAATGTTCAGCACTTGTGGAGCGCTGTTTACTAGACACAAATTAATAATTCCAAAACTTGTTTGTAATTGGGTAGATTTATAAAGGTTATTAAGAATGACTTCGGGAATCACGTCTTTTCTTAATTCAATCACAACTCTAATTCCTTCTTTGTTGGACTCGTCTCTAATATCAGTGATTCCATCAATCACTCGGTTACGTGCAAGGTCTGCGATGGATTCAATCACACGTGCTTTGTTAACTTGATATGGAATTTCATCAATAACTATACGGTTTTTTCCGTTGGCAAGTTCTTCAAAGTGCGCCTTTGAACGGATGATAACCGAACCACGGCCGGTTTCATATGCACTCAAAATGCCTTTACGGCCTAAAATCATCGCGCCTGTTGGGAAATCTGGACCAAACAAGGCTTTTTCCATAATTTCTCTGGGGGTGACTTCCGGGTTTTCAACCACTAATTTGATCGCGTTGATAACTTCGCTAAGGTTATGTGGTGGCATATTTGTCGCCATCCCAACTGCAATACCAGAACTACCACTTACGAGTAAGTTAGGGAAGCGGCTTGGCAGAACGGAAGGTTCTTTTTCACTACCATCATAGTTATCAACGAAATCAACTGTGTTTTGATTGATATCTCTAACCATTTCGAGCGCGAGCTTGCTCATTCTGGCTTCGGTATAACGCATCGCGGCAGCTTCATCCCCGTCGACACTACCAAAGTTACCATGACCATCAACAAGCGGGTATCTCATGGAGAATGGTTGGGCTAAACGAACTAAGGTCGAATAAATTGCTTGGTCACCATGCGGGTGATATTTACCCATTACGTCACCAACAATACGTGCACTTTTTTTATGTGGCTTATCAGGCGTCATCCCTGTTTCGTTCATCCCATGGATAATACGACGGTGGACAGGTTTAAAGCCATCCCTAACATCAGGAATTGCCCGTGAGACAATGACCGACATCGCATAGTCGAGGAAGGCGCTTTTAACTTCGTGGGCCACTTCAACATCGTGAATTCCCGCTTCAATCCCGTGCTTAACTTCCGGGGCTGCTCCTTCGACT